>JAYVUV010000533.1:0-3170 GCA_043787615.1 Janthinobacterium sp.
CGCTGTACCTCGCCCACCCCCAGCACGGTGGGCACGATTTCCTCGATCAAGCCGGGCTGGGCCTCGCGCACCCGCTTGAGCAGGCGTTCGGTCTCTTGACGGGTGAGCAGGCTGGCCGCTTGCTGTCGCATGATTTCGCACAGATGGGTCATGAATACGGTCGGCGGGTCGACCAGCGTATATTTCGCGGCCTGGGCCTTGGCGCGCCAGCCTTCCTCGATCCACACCGCCGGCAAGCCGAAGCTCGGTTCGCGGGTGTCGATGCCTTGCAGCTTGGCCGCCTCGCCGCCGGGATGGATCGCCAGCCAGCGTCCGCGCAGGATTTCACCCTTGCCGACGGCCACGCCGAAAATCAGGATGTCGTAGGCGCTGGCGGCCAAGCGCGGGCCGGCGCGAAAACGCACGCTGGGTAACACCAGACCCGATTCGAGCGCGTATTGCTTGCGGAAAGTGGCGATCCGCTCCATGAAGACGGCTTGATCGCTCTCCATCATCGGCACCAGATCCACCCCCATGTGCACCTCGATCGGTTCGATGGCCAGCGCGTCGTAGGCGTCGTCGGCCGTCGCGGCCGCCGCCGCGCCGTCCTTGCCGCCCTCGGGCGCGGCGGCGGCCGGACCGCCTCCTCGCCGTAACAGCAACACCGCGCCGAAGATGCCGATCAGGATCAGCGGCGGCCCGACCGGGATGCCCGGCATGCACAGCAGGCCGAACAGCGCCAAGGCCACCAACATCAAAGTCTTGGGAAAGGATGTCATTTGGCGCAACGCTTCCACCCCCAGGCTGTCGTCGGAGGCCGAGCGGGTCACGATCAACCCGGTGCCGACCGAGATCACCAGGGCCGGCACCTGGGTCACGATGCCGTCGCCGATGGTGAGCAGGGTATAGCTTTGCAGGGCCTGGTCCCACGACATGCCAAGCTGCATGACGCCGATCACCAAGCCGCCGATGCTGTTGATGAGCATGATGATGATGCCGGCGATGGCGTCGCCCTTGACGAATTTGCTGGCGCCGTCCATGGCGCCGTAAAACGCGGCTTCCTTGCTGATGTTCTTGCGCCGGCGCTGGGCCTCTTCCTGGTCGATGAAACCCATGTTGAGGTCGGCGTCGATGCTCATCTGCTGACCCGGCATGCTGTCGAGCGTGAAGCGGGCCGCCACTTCCGAAACCCGCTGCGCGCCGTTGGTGACGACCACGTATTGCACCACGACCAGGATCAAGAACACGATCAAGCCGATCACATAATTGCCGCCCACCACATACGAGCCGATCGCGCCGATCACCCGGCCGGCGTCGGCGTCGCGCAAGATCAGGCGCGTGGCCGAGACGTTCAGGGCCAGCCGGAACAGGGTGGCGATCAGCAGCATCGAGGGAAAGGTCGAAAACTCGACCGGTTTGGCCATGTAAAAAGTGAGCAGCAGGATCAGCAGGGCGAAGCTGAAGTTGGCCAGGATCAGGAAGTCCAGCAACTCGGCCGGGATCGGCGCGAACAACATGAACAGCACGCCGACCACCAGCAGCACCATGACGACGTCGGTATTGGCGCCCAGGATACGTTTCAGATCGTTCATGCTTGATATCCGGCTTGGTTGCTGGTCCGCACGCCGTGCCGGGCTTGGCGCATGGCATAAACCCAAATCAGGATTTTGGCCACTTTCGGATACAGCTCTTGCGGCACGTACTCGTCGGCGCTCAGACGTTTGAACAGGGCGCGCGCGAGGGGCGCGTTTTGCACCACCGGAATGCTGTGCTGGCGGGCGAGCTCACGCATTTTTTCGGCCAATTTGCCGCTGCCCTTGGCCAGCATCTTCGGCGCCGGCATCTCGCCGTGCCGGTATGACAGGGCGATCGCGATATGGGTCGGATTGGTGATCAGCACGTCCGCCTCGGGCACGCGCCGCGCGCTTTTGGCTTGCTTGAGCATCTCGTTGCGCAACTGACGCAAGCGGCTGCGGATGCGCGGGTCGCCTTCGCGCTGTTTGTGCTCGTCGGTGATGTCGCGATGGCTCATGCGCATTTTTTTGGCGAAGGACCAGCGGCTGTAGAGCAAGTCGATCACGGCGATCAGCATGATCGCCAGCAGCAGCTTCAGTAGGAGCGGCCCGACTTGACCCAGCGCCACGGCGGCGTGACCGCGCGCATTGACGTAGCTCAGTTTGAGCAGGGCGGGCAGCATGTGGGCGATGGCGGTCCAGGCCACCCAGGCCAGCAGGGCCAGCTTTAACACGCTGCGCAGCGCTTCGTACAAAACGCGCATGGAAAACAGACGCTTGAGACCTTGCGCCAAGTTCAGTTTGCTGAAATCGGGCTTCAAGGGGTCGAAGCTGAACACCGCGCCGGTTTGGGCGACATTGGCCAGCACGGTCAGCACGGCGATGGCCAGCAACAGTGGCGCCAGGGCTTGCATGCCATCGCTGAGCCATTGCGTCAGCCACTGGGCCACGCCGTCGGCCGACCAGTCGGCGCGGCCGGCGGCGTTGAGCGCGCCGCGCGCGACGGCCAGCTCGCGCTGGGCGATCGCCGGTCCCATGCCAAAACACACGCCGGCCAGGGCCGCCAGCACCGCGGCGTAATTGGCTTCCGTGCTTTTCGCCACTTGGCCTTTTTTTTGCGCCTCGCGCAGCTTGTGCTGGGTGGCCGCTTGATTCCGTTCTTGTCCATCCGACATTACAATACCTCTTCCCAAAAACCGAACGCGGTATTGAAGATGTTTTCGGCGAGCGAGCCGAAGTGGCCGCCGACATAGGCGAGCACCGACAAGCCGATGCCGATTTTGATCGGGGTGCTCAACATAAAAACATTCATTTGCTGCAAATTGCGCGACAAGACGGCGAGCGCCAATTCGACCAGAAACAAACAAAACAGGGCGGGCGCCGCTAACATCAAGCCGAAGGTGAACACGGTGCCGAACTGGAGCGCAAGCACGGCCGGGGAGGGCGCGGCCAGCCCGGCGCCCAAGGGCAGTTTTTGCAGCGAGTAGGCGACCCCGCGCAACAGCGCGTGGTGCGCTTCGGCGCCGAAGAACAGCGCCACCGCCACCATAGCGAACAGCGACGCGATCAACGGCGACTGGGCGCGGGTCACGGGATCGAAGATATTGGCGATGTTATAGCCGATTTGTAGATCGAGGGCGTTGCCGGCGAAGGAAAACGCGGCGAAGGCGGCGAAAA
>JAYVUV010000534.1:0-11241 GCA_043787615.1 Janthinobacterium sp.
CGCGCCCGCGTCGGCCGGGCCGGGCAGCCCGGCGCCGCTCTCGCCCCAGCTGACCTGCTCGCCGCTGCGCAGCACGCGAAACAGCTTGTCCTCGCCGCCGAACAAGCCCAGCACGCCGCGCTCGCCCAAGCGCGACAGCTCGTAACCGCTGGTGAAATAGGCCGGCTCGGCCCGCACGATGGCGACCCCGGCGAAGTGGCCGGCGGCGTCGTTGATGCGGCGCGTGAAATGCAGGTGCGCCTCGGGTCCGGTGCCGGCGCGCAGGGTCTGGCTCACCAGCAGGGTGTCGTCGGCATGGCTCTGGTGATAGGTGAAATAGGGTTGGCCGGCCGCCGACACCGGCGGGCCGGCCGGCGGGCCAGCCGGATTGCTGGCCACCACCATGCCGCCGCGATCGGTCACGCTGGCGCCGAACAACAGCGCCGGCGGCAGCAAGCCTTGGCGGCGCAGGGTGGGCAAGGCCGCCATGGCACCGTTCAACTCGACCGCGAACTTGATCACCTTCAAGGTTTGATCGATGCCGCCCAGGCTGCGCGCGATTTGCGCCTCGTAGGTGTCGAGCAATTCCCGGTTCAATTCCTGGGCCTTCAAGGCCGCGCCGGCGCGCTCGCTTTCGATCCCCTGCCAGGTGGCGATCCACAACACCGCCAGCAGTAGCAGCCCCAGCAACGGCAACGCGAGGTGCAACTCCACCAGGGGCCGCAAGCGCTCGGGCCGCGACGGCGGCCGGCGCGGGCCGGGCGCCGGCCCGCCGCCCTCGGCCGGCGCCGGCGGGAGCGTCGGGTCGGACATCAGCGTATCACCAGCACAGCCTTGACCGAGGGATCGAGCGCGCTCTTGTCGATATAGCCGATCAGGCCCGGGTTGTCCGCCACCATCTTGCGCATGGCGAGATTGTTATCGACCTCCCTGGGCGGCTGGGCCCGCCCGGTGAAGATCATCTTGGCCCAGTAAGCCTTGATCAAGGCCGGCGATTTGCCGGTCAGCTTGGCGTAGAACTCGTCGCGGATGGGCGCGCCCACCCCCTGGTCCAGGGCCGCCACCTCGGCGCCGTTGGGGAAACGCAAGCTCTGGCCCAGGAAGATATCGCTGGCTTGCTCGGTCGTGAGCGCGGTCAAGGGATTCTTGGCCGAGACGATGACGATCAGTTCGCCCGCCCGGGCGGCCCCGCCGGCCGCGCCGAGAACCAGGGACAGAAACAAGGTCGTGATGAATTTGATAGGCATGGTCGTCTCCTATCAATACACGAAGTCGAGCGTGGCACTGATCACGCCGAAGGCGCGCCCCGATCGAAATCCGGGCTGCACATTGATCAGCGTGCCGGTCGAGTCGCCGTGCGGGCGCACCCGGTCGTACTGGAGCTTGAGCGCCATGTTGCGCTTGAAGTCCCAGCGCATCCCGGCGCTGGCCGTTTCCTGCGTGGCCACGCTCCTGAGCAAGTCGCCCAGCGCGCCGTTGAGGGCGGCGGCCGCGCCGACCTGGGCCGGCGAGCCGTATAAGGGCAAGCCCGGCTCCGGGTTGGCGCTCTCCGATTTGGTGCGGGTATAGGTGGCGTACGGGGTCAGATTGCCGAAGCGGTAGCCGCCGCTGACGAAAAAGCCCGTGCTGTGACCCAGGAAGGAGCGCACTTTCAAGCTGCTGTATTCGCCCGTGAGGAACCAGTCGCCGGGATCGTAATTGGCGCCGACGCTCCAAGCCGTCATGCGCTTGTGATCGAAGTCGTAACGGTCGGCCAAGGCGTTGCCCGGCGGGCCGAACTGGCGAAACACTTGGAACAAGGGATGCACCAGATCGACCGTGACATCGCCCGCCAGATAACTGCCGCGCGCGCTGAAGGCGCCGCGGTCGACCGTGTGCGAAAAGCCGCGCAAGCGGCGCGCGCCGGCGCGCGAGTCGAGCGGCAAATCGACGTTGGTGCCGCCGAAGAAACCCTGGGTGGTGTGGTTCATGCCGCCGGCGCTCCAGCGATAGGTGCCGTCGATGCCGTCGCTGTTGCTGATCTGTAGGGTGCCATACACTTCGACCGGGGTGCGCAGCCAGGGGTAGGCGTAGCCGACCTTGCTGTAGTCGGCGGCCAGGTAAATCGGCAGCGCGATACGCCCGATGCGCACGCTCAATTCCGGGCTGACCCGGTATTTGATATTGGCCCATTCGACCACCGGCCGGTAGGAGCCGTCGTAACCCTGCTCGGACACCAGCTGCATCACGGCCGACCAGCGCGAATCAACCTTGAGGTCGAGCTGGGCGCCGAGCCGGCTGTCGACAGCGGCGCTCCAGTTTCCGCTATGGCCGACGCCCGACTTCTTGAGCACCTTGATGACGTAGTCGGCATCGCTCAGATTCGAATGCGACACACCCAAGGTGCCGAAACCGCCGAAGGTCCAGGTCGGCCCGTCGCTGGTGGCCGGCGCCGCCTCGCTTGGCGCCTGGGCCTGAGCCTGGGCCAGGGCGGCCATGGCCAGCATGGCCGCCGCCAAGGTGACCGCGCGCCGTTCGCAACAAATAAACCGTTTCATATCCCTCCTTGCTGCCGCCGTCGGCCGGCATGGTGTACGACACCGCCCGGCCGGGCCGGAGCGCGGCCCGAAACGAAGCGAAGTCATCTACCGCCGGTGGGCGACAAGAGAATATTGATCAATTTTTTACTGTGTCTTGCCCCAGATCAAGAGCTTAGCATTGAAAGCGGCGCCCGCAGCGCGCACGCGCACGCCGCGTTGAGTATCTACAACAGAAAATCGCCGGCCATGGTGGTCCTTACTCGGCCGGGCCGAAGATGGGGTTCGGCAAGCCTTTTCGCCGAAGGCCGCCAACGGCAATTTCACAGCTTCGGCCGCAATGGCCTCCGTTGCGCCATGTCTGGCCGGCTCCATGCCGCCTCGCCGTTGGGACCGGCGCGCACAGAGCGAGACCGGCGTGCTTGTCGGCCGTGGCGCGCGACGCCCGAAGCGCCGGGCGGCGCCTTGGCGGAGAAGGCGTACGCTTCTTTCCGGCGTCAGCGCGATTGAACTCGGCCCGACTTCGGATGGGAGGCTTTTCATCACAGCGCAGTGCTGCGCTCGGCGAAGCGTTATATGTCGAACATTACGATAGCAGAAAATCAAAACGCACTTGCGACCTTGCCGCCTGACGTATTAGCGGCGCATCTCAGCCAATTGTCAGGTGGCGGCCTGTTCACCGGCGCTGGTCACGGTGCCTGACGGGATGCCCCGGCTCTGCTTATCGGGCGTTTCGATATCCGTGTACCTGCACAGGAAACGACGCGGTAACCGCACGCGCATTCCCACGTTTGGAACATGCTCGTATGGCGCTCAAGCTGAATGGAAACGATGCCCGCCCGCTCCCGGCGGATTTCCTGAAACTGGCACGCACCGCCGGGATACGTCGGGCTGACGCGGACGCGCTCATGAAGGAAACGCTTTCACGTTTTTTTTCACAGCCGGAAACGACAAATGGCCGCGTTTGCACGCGGCCATTCGAATATTCTGGCTCCCCGACCTGGACTCGAACCAGGGACCTGCGGATTAACAGTCCGTCGCTCTACCAACTGAGCTATCAGGGATTAGAGGCAACATTATATACTTTCCAAATCACACTATCAAGTCAACCCAGCATGAATCGGCAGCGCATTTTCTGTTGCCTTTCGGATCAATCTTTCGATCAATCCGAAGAAGCAAGATCTTAAAGGACTTTGACGATGGCGTCAATCACGATATCGATATTGTTCACGTTCAAGGCCGCGACGCAGATGCGGCCCGTGTCGACCGCATAAATCGATTGCTCGCGCAGCTTGGCCACTTGCTGCTTGCTCAAGCCCGAGTAAGAAAACATGCCGACCTGGGTCCGCACGAATTCGAAATCGTGGGCCGGCGCTTTTTCCTTCAGCTTCTTGACGAAGCTGTCGCGCGTTTCGCGGATGCGCACGCGCATGCCGGCCAGCTCCTCTTCCCACAATTGGCGCAGCGCGGGCGTGGTCAGCACGGTGGCCACCACTTTGCCGCCGTGCACGGGCGGGTTCGAATAATTGGTGCGCACCACGCGCTTGAGTTGCGACAGCAGGCGCGCGGCCTCGTCGGCGCTGGCGGCCACCACGCTCAGGGCGCCGACCCGCTCGCCGTACAGCGAAAACGATTTCGAGAACGAATTCGACACCAGCAGCGGGCAACCGGTGGCGGCGAAGCGGCGCACCACGGCGCCGTCCTCGGCGATGCCGGCGCCGAAGCCCTGGTACGCCATGTCGAGGAAAGGCACCAGCGCGCCGGCCACCACGGCGGCGATCACCTGGTCCCACTGGGCCGCGCTCAGGTCGGCGCCGGTCGGATTGTGGCAGCAGGCGTGCAACAGCACGATGGCGCCGCGCGGCATGGCTTTCAAGTCGGCCAGCATGGCGTCGAAATCGACGCCGTGGCTGTGCGCGTCGTAATACGCGTAGTTATTGACCACGAAGCCGGCGCTCTCGAACAGGGCGCGGTGATTTTCCCAGCTCGGATCGCTGATATACACTTGCGCGCCCGGCGCGAAGCGTTGCAGGAAGTCGGCGCCGATTTTCAGCGCGCCGGTGCCGCCGATGGCTTGCACGGTGATCGCGCGGCGCTCTTGAATGACGGCGCTGTCGGCCCCAAATACCAATTCCTGCACGGCCTTGTCGTAAGCGGCCAAGCCGTCGATCGGCAGATAGGTGCGCGGAGTCGGCTGTTCCATCAACATCTGTTCGGCCTTCTGTACGCACGCTAACAGTGGCACCTTGCCCTTGTCGTCATAATACACACCGACGCCGAGATTGATCTTGGCCGGATTTTGATCGGCGTTGAAGGCTTCCGTGATGCCCAGGATCGGGTCGCGGGGCGCCATGTCGATGGCACTGAAAAGGCTGGCGGAAACAGTAGGCTGGGTCATGATAAGATAAAAATTCGATTGGAAGCGGGTTCGCGGCGGAGTCGTCGGCGGCATATCCCGATCCGGTCCGGGGCCGCCAGCAGGTCACATTTTAGCAAAGGTCTGATTCGTATGGCTGATTTATCCTTAGTAAATGACCCGGCGCCGACCGTGGTTAGCTTTCCCGGCTCGCCCTTCCTGCTGCATCAGCCGTTCGCGCCGGCCGGCGACCAGCCGGCGGCCATCGCGCAGCTGGCCGAAGGCATCGCCGACGGCTTGTCGTTCCAAACCCTGCTCGGGGTGACCGGTTCGGGCAAGACCTACACCATGGCCAACGTGATCGCGCGCATGGGCCGGCCGGCCATCGTGTTCGCCCCCAACAAGACCCTGGCGGCCCAGTTGTATAGCGAGTTCCGCGAATTTTTCCCGCAGAACGCGGTCGAATACTTCGTCAGCTATTACGACTACTACCAGCCGGAAGCGTATGTGCCGCAGCGCGACTTGTTCATCGAGAAGGATTCCTCGATCAACGAGCATATCGAGCAGATGCGCCTGTCGTGCACCAAGTCGCTGATGGAACGTCGCGACGTGATCATCGTGGCCACCGTGTCGGCCATTTACGGTATCGGCAATCCGAGCGAATACCATCAAATGATTTTGACGCTGCGCGTCAAGGACAAGGTCAGCCAGCGCGACGTGATCGCGCGCCTGATCCAGATGCAGTACACCCGCAACGAGGTCGATTTCGGCCGCGCCACTTTCCGGGTGCGCGGCGACACGATCGACATCTTCCCGGCCGAGCACGCGGAGTGGGCGGTGCGGCTTGAAATGTTCGACGACGAAATCGACTCGATCCAGCTGTTCGACCCGCTCACGGGGCGGGTGCGCCAAAAGATTCCGCGCTTTACGGTCTATCCCGGCTCGCATTATGTGACCCCGCGCAGCACCGTGCTGCGGGCGATTGAAACCATCAAGGACGAATTACGCGAGCGGCTGGAATTCTTCCGCAAGGAAAACAAGCTGATCGAGGAACAGCGGCTGGAACAGCGCACTCGCTTCGACCTGGAGATGATGGCCGAGATAGGCTTCACCAAGGGCATCGAAAACTATTCGCGCCACTTGAGCGGCGCCCTGCCCGGCCAGCCGCCGCCGACCCTGGTGGATTACTTGCCGGCCGACGCCTTGATGTTCCTGGACGAATCGCATGTGCTGATCGGCCAGCTGAGCGCCATGTACAACGGCGACCGCTCGCGCAAGACCAATCTGGTCGACTACGGTTTCCGCCTGCCGTCCGCGCTCGACAACCGGCCGCTCAAGTTCGAGGAATTCCAGTCCAAGATGCGCCAGACCGTGTTCGTCTCGGCCACCCCGGCCGAATATGAAAACACCCACGCCGATCAGGTGGTGGAACAAGTGGTGCGGCCGACCGGCCTGGTCGATCCGCAAATCATCGTGCGCCCGGCCAGCACCCAGGTCGACGACTTGATGTCGGAAATCCAGGACCGTATCCGCAAGAACGAGCGGGTGCTCGTGACCACGCTGACCAAGCGCATGTCCGAGCAGTTGACCGATTACTTGAGCGACCATGGCATCAAGGTGCGCTATCTGCACAGCGACATCGAAACGGTGGAACGGGTCGAGATCCTGCGCGACCTGCGCCTGGGCACCTTCGACGTGCTGGTCGGGATCAACTTGCTGCGCGAGGGGCTGGACTTGCCCGAGGTATCGCTGGTGGCGATCCTGGACGCCGACAAGGAAGGCTTTTTGCGTTCCGAGCGCAGCTTGATTCAAACCATAGGCCGGGCCGCCCGCAATCTGAACGGGGTGGCGATTTTATACGGCGACAAGATCACCGATTCGATGCGGCGCGCGATCGACGAAACCGAACGCCGGCGCGCCAAGCAAATCGCCTTCAACGCGGCCAACAACATCACGCCGATCGGGATTAAAAAAAGCATCAAGGAGTTGATCGACGGCGTCTACAGCCCGCAAGAGGCGCGCGAAACGCTGCAAGTGGCGCAAGAACAAGCCAAGTTCGAGGCGATGAGCGAGAAGCAAGTCAGCAAGGAAATCAAACGCCTGGAAAAGCTCATGATCGACCATGCCAAAAATCTCGAATTCGAAAAAGCGGCCCAGGTGCGCGATCAACTGCATATCCTCAAGCAGCAATTGTTCGGGGCACCCGGCACGGACAATGTGCTTTCCATTCTGGGCAAATAAAAAGCGGCGTGCGCGCCATTTGACAAGATTAGATTATTTATATTGCATCAATTAAATTCGCGCTCTATATTATAAATGCACCAACTTTATTCAAAGTTCAATACCACCGGCCCGGTGCGCCGTTTTTATAGAGGAATTTCATGAAATCGCGTATGACCGTATTGAAATCGTTGTCGCTGGCCGCCCTGCTGTTTTCCGTCCAGGCGGCCCACGCCGACATCGCGGTGTTCACCAACCAGGCCGCCTATCTGGCCGCGGTCGGGAACACCGGCACCGACAGTTTCGACAATCTGCCGTATATGTCCACCGGCCCGATCCAGCGCGACGCCGGCGCCTACCACTACACGGTGGGCAGCGCGGCCGGCAACGGCTCGCCCTATCTGTTCGCGGGCGGAAACGGGGTCGACAATTGGCTCTCGCCCAACCGCAGCCAGGATGCCCTGGTATTTTCCAATTTTTCGACCGCCATTCGGGGTGTCGGCGGCGAGTTCTTCAACACCAGCGCCACGGGCGGCTTGATCGAAAGCGGCAACATCACCCTGACCGCCACCGAAGCCGACGGCCACAGCGTCAGCTATTCCTTCGTCAACCCGGGCCTGCATTCCTTCCTCGGTTTCGTGGCGACGGGCAGCCTGAGCAACCTGACCTTGCGCTCACCGTTCCAGGAAGGCTTGCTGGCTTTCCCAACCGTCAACAACTTACAGCTCTCGCTGGCCGCCGTGCCGGAACCGGAAACCTACGCCATGCTGCTGGCCGGCCTGGCCCTGGTGGGTGGCGTCGCGCGCCGCCGCCAACGCCGGTCCTGATCGCCTAGTGGCCTAGTCCCGGCGTCGGCGCGCCGGGCGGCACCCGCCGTGCGGCGGCACCGGCACGGCGGCGTGTCACACAGTTTTCACGAACTCGCGTACGCCGCCCAGAAACATCTCGACCGACATCGCCGTCAAGATCAATCCCATCAAGCGCTCGAAAGCGGTCATCACTTGCGGCCCGAGCGCGTTTTGCAAGCGCTCGGCGCTGAGAAACACCGCCAGCCAAACCAGCCCGACCGCGGCCAGCGCGGCCACGTGCACCATCACCTCGCCCGCCGTGTTCGAGGAAAACAAGAGCACCGTGGCCAGGGCCGACGGTCCGGCCAAGGCCGGGATGGCCAACGGCACGATGAACGGTTCCCCGCCCTCGCTTTTACCGAGCACCCCGTCGGGATGCGGAAACACCATGCGTATGGCGATCAGCAACAAGATCACGCTGCCGCCGATGCGCAGCGCGATCTCGGACAATTGCAGCGCGCTCAAAAAATGGCGCCCAAAAAACATAAACAAGAGCAGCAGCAAGAAGGCGATGGCGCACTCGCGCACCACGATCGCGGGCCGGCGCGCGCGCGGCACCGCATTGAGCGCGCTCACGAACAGGGGCACGTTCCCGAAGGGATCGGTCACCAACAGCAGTAAGATAAAAGTCTGAAAAAAATTCTGGGTCATGGCGGGCCGGCGTGGCGAAACGCGCGTTGCTAAATCGTTTGCGATAGTACACCACCGGCGATATGGCGCGGGGGCGGCGCAAGCGTATATTTTAAATAAGTAACATTTTACGAAGGAATATTTTATTGCTTAGCTTTAAGCACTTCAGCTTTTCCGGAAAGCTTTATTTTTTACGAATGGACAAATAAACCACAATAATAAAATTTTCACATTGCATTATTTTCTATTTGGCACTAAATTATCAAGACAATAACTGACTATCTATTCGCCTGACCACTTCGATAAAAATTCCAAAGGAACGTTTAATGCAATCGTCTTCGCTCGTTTTGAAATCGCTGTCCCTGGCGGCGCTGCTGTTCGCCGCCCAAGCGGCGCACGCCGACATCACCTTGTTTACCGACGAAGCGGCTTATCTGGCCGCCGTCGGCGACACCGGCATCGACAAATACGATAATTTCACCACCGGTGCCCCCGAAGGGCCGCTACAACGCCAAGCCGGCAACTACGGCTACACGGTCGAAACCGCCGGCCTGAACAGTTCGCCCTACCTGTACGTCTCACCGACCGAAGACGGCTGGCTGTCGACCCAGCGCCCCACCGACTCGCTGGTGTTTTCCCATTTCTCCAGCCAAGTGCGCGGCGTGGGCGGCTTGTTCTTCAACACCGACTTTTTCGGCGACTACGCCGATGGCGCGACACTCACGCTGACGGCCAAGGAACAACAAGGCAGCACCGTCACCTTCACGTTCACCCCTAGCAGCAGCGCCACCTTCGTGGGCTTCGTCGCCACCGGCGCGTTGAGCGACGTCACCTTGCACACCCCGGGCGACACCTTCCTGTATCCGACCGTCAACAACTTGCACTTATCGGTGGCGGCCGTGCCGGAACCGGAAACCTACGCCATGCTGCTGGCCGGCCTGGCGCTGGTGGGTGGCGTCGCGCGCCGCCGCAAAGTAAGGGCCTGAGCCGCATCTGGGCGGCGCAAGCGTCGCCCGCCGTGAAAGCGGCACTATTTTTTTGAAACAATCATTGAAGGAAGTCCGTATGAAACCGTATTCGTTCGCGTTGCAATCCCTGTCCCTGGCCGCCATGCTGTTCGCCACCCAGGCCGCGCATGCCACCCTCACGGTCTACACCGACGAGGCGGCCTACCTGGCCGCCGTCGGCAACACCGGGATCGACAATTTCGACAACTTCATCGCCCCGGACGGCCCGGCCCAGCGCACGGCCGGTAATTACGGCTACAGCGCCGCCACCGCGAACGGCGCGCTGTCGTCCAAATTGTATGCCGCGGGCGGGCCGAGCGACGGTTGGCTGTCGGTCGAAAACGCGCGCGACAAGGCGGTGTTCTCCAACTTCGCCAACAATGTGCGCGGCGTGGGCGGCTTGTTCTTCAACACCGATCAAACCGGCGCGGTCGCCAGCGGCTGGTCGCTCACCCTGACCGCCACCGAAGTCGACGGCATCACCAAAACCTACACCGTGGCCGCGCCGCAGCGCGACTCCTTTGTCGGCTTCGTCTCGACCGGGGCCTTGAGCAACATCACCATGGCCGCGCGCGGCCAGACCGACTTCCCGTTCTATTACCCCACCGTGAACAATTTGCACATCTCGGTGGCGGCGGCGGTGCCGGAAGCGGACACCTACGCCATGCTGCTGGCCGGCCTGGGCTTGCTGGGCTGGACCGCGCGGCGCCGAAAACAAGCGGCCCGTTAAGATGAAAAAAGGGGATCGCGCGATCCCCTTTTTTTATTCCGGCAAGCGATCCATCACTGGTTGCTCTCGCCCTTCTTGATCCAGGCGGCCAGCTGGTGCGGACGCAAGCCGTCGTAATCCTCGAAGGGTTGATGAATCCATGGATTATGCGGCAATTCCTCCATGTGATAATCCGGCTTGAAGGCCGAGCTGCCCTTGGTCCAGATCACGGCCGACTTCACCTCCGTCACGCCGGCGAAATTTTCCGTCAAGTGCTTCATCACCTTGATCAGGGTCACGCCCGAATCGGCCAGGTCGTCCACCAGCAAAATCTTGCCGGCCAACGGACCCTTGGTCATGGTCATGTACTTGGCGATATCCAGATCGCCGCGCACGGTGCCGGCCTCTTCGCGGTAGGAACTGGTCGACAGAATCGCCAGCGGCACGTCGAAGATGCGCGAGAACACATCGCCCGGCCGCACGCCGCCGCGCGCCAGGCACAGCACCTGGTCGAACTTCCAGCCCGACTCGTACACTTTCAGCGCCAGGCGCTCGATCAAGCGGTGATATTCATCCCATGACACCCACAGGTGTTTGTCGTTCGAGGTGGGGGTGCTCACATAGTCTCCTTATTCGAATGGATGGCGCAGCACGATGGTTTCTTCGCGGTCCGGACCGGTCGATACCATGTCGATCGGCACGCCGACCAATTCCTCGATGCGCTTGATATAGGCGCGCGCGTTGCCGGGCAAGGCCGCCAGCGACTTGGCGCCGACCGTGCTTTCCTTCCAGCCCGGCATTTCTTCATAGACCGGCTCGCAACGCGCCGCGTCTTCGGCGCCGACCGGGAAGATATCGACCTGGCGGCCGTCGAGCACATAACCGGTGCACAGCTTCAAGGTTTCGATGCCGTCCAGCACGTCGAGCTTGGTCAAGCACATGCCCGACACGCCATTGATTTGCACCGAGCGGCGCA
>JAYVUV010000535.1:0-12630 GCA_043787615.1 Janthinobacterium sp.
ACGCCGAACCGAAGCCCTTCGTCTGGACAAAATCAGCAGAAGTTATCCTGTCGAGCATCGAGCGATTTTGTCTGCGAATTTCTAACTCAGGACACTAGATTGATATGGCTGTCGGCACGCGCGCCAAACTCCGCGACGATTTCGCGCAGGTTGTGCATCGCCGCGGTTTTGATAACGTTCTTTGGAGACGTGACGCCCCGCATGGTTTTGACGTTGAGGCTTTTGATGCGCAGGAAGAGCGAGTCGCTCATGAACACCCCCGCGCGGTGGCGGCCACCAGCACAGCCAGGGCCAGCGCGGATAGCGGCGGCAACGGCAGCAACACCAGCGCGCGGCGTAACGCGATACCGGCGCGACTCACAAGTCGCCCCAAAACGCCCCTTGTCGCGGGTCGCTCTTGCGGCGCATGGCATTGATGCGCGCTGCGTCAGCCTTGCATTTGGTTGCTTTCTTGCGACTATCGGCGCGCGCGGCTTTCACTTGGTCGACCCAGAGTCGGGCGCCTTGGGCGAACGCGCGTGCGATAGTCTCTTGCGGAAGCCAGTATGTCGTCACCCATGTAACGCGGCCGTCTTTCGTTCCGGCGGCAACGTCCCGGCGGTCGAAGTTCCAGCCGTACCGCTCGGCGACTGCGTAAATAACAGCAGCGAGGCGGGTCGTGCTTTGCGCAAACACGCTTTCCATGCCGGTCATCGCTGCACCCTCAAGCATCGTTGCGAGTACGGCAGCGCGCACCGTATTGTGGCGCTCTGGCAGGGTCCCGGGGGTATAATCGCGCTCGTCTGGGGCGCTCTCATCATTCGTGGTGGGGGCGTTTTTCATTGTGCGGCGCTTTCTCCCGCCACGATGCGAATGATTTCGGCGACGGGCCAAGCAAGGCGACCGTGAATACGAATAGGGCGCAGTGGGCCGTCCTCATGGCAGGCCCATTTCCGAAGCGTTTGAGGCTTGCGCCCAAGGTGGAAGGCGGCCTCGTTTGTGTCGATGACCGTGCGGTTTTCACGCATTAGAGGGGTGTACTGGCTATCAGCTTGCATCGTCGTGTCCTTTCGTTGACAGGTGATGATGCAGCTTAATTTTTCGACCCGAAAATAGCTTTCTGAATCTACTTTCTAAAATTTAGAAGGAATATTTAGAAAGATTTTAGCGGTGGTTTGTGCTTGTACCAGGCGGCACGCGCCGTCTCGTAAGACACATGGTGCACATCACCGATTTGCTTGCATGCTGCTGTGATTTTCAGCTCAGGATTGATGTGCATGAGGTCCGCGATGTCACGGAAAATATCGAGGGCCAGTTGGGCCGCCCGGGACAGTTGAGGCGGTGCCTCAGCCGCGCTCCAAGGCATCGGGAATGACTCGCGACTGTCGCCACCTGCCAGGACCTTAAAGAACTCATTCGCAATGCTCTCACGCACCCAGGCCGGCGGTATTTTATTTGCGTAAGTATCGCGGCAATATAGGCCCAATATTCGGGCGTCAAACTCTCCCCATTCCAGCGCGGAAAGGCGCTCTTCCCTCGCACGGGCAAAGTAGTCTTCGAAATCAAAGCCGAGGTCTTCTAGATGCGCAAAGCCATCATCAGGTTCGTAGCCATCCGGCACGCCCCCATCGTCGTTCGTGTCCATCGCGCTCCTTCAAGCGCCTTCAGATGTGAGGTGCTGCAGCCGGTCGGTGAAGGTGCCGATGTTCCCCCGCTAAAGGTAGGCTGCAGCGTAAAACGGTGTTGCGTCAGGCGATGCCGCTACTTGATTTCTGTGTTCGTTGTCATCCGGCGCATATTGCCGTCTTGGCTCTCGATGCGAAAGCCCAAGCGTCCAAAGAACGCGCGGCGCCGAGCGCCTGAGCAATACATCGACATATGATAATCCACCGCATACCGTTTCAGGAGTTCCCGGACAAATCGCCGGCCAAGTCCGCGCAAACGGTTCTGCTGGTCCACGAAGAGTAGCCACAGGTGCGGCATCTTCTTGCCGTCCGCAGTAGGCTTCTGTTCAATGACGGCAAAGCCGAACGGCCGCGTCTCGACCACCGCACGGCCGCTTGTGAGCGCATCCGTGATGTCGCTTTCAGTCAGCCCGCCCACGCCCATCTCGTCTTGGCGCAGGACCGCGAACGCTATCAGCTCGGACGCCGACAGCGCCGTGAAATTGATGGGGATGGCGGCGGTCACGGCGCAACCACGCGTAAGCCGGCCGGCGCAGCTGCAAAGGTAACGCCGGCCGCCTCCAAAATCCAGTTCTCGATTTTGACGTGCCAGGTCCGAAGCAAGTCGAGTGGGCGCCGGATGTAATTCTGTTCGCGCACACCTTGCGGCTTGTGCCCCTGTATTTGCGCAGCAATACCGGCCGGTGTCTCAACCCATTCACTCAGCGTGGCAAAACTGCGGCGCAGCCCGTGAAGCGTCATCGGCGGCAGGCCGGCGGCAGCCACCGCTTGGTTATGGGCAATGCGCGGCTCAGCCAAACGACCTGATTCAGCTGTTGGGCTGCTGAACACCCATTCGTTCCGTCGAGGCAGCGAGGCCAGCAAGCTCGCAACGAACGGGTTCAACGGCACCATTCGGAAATCCTCAACCTTGTCGTTCAACTTCATGCTGCCCCAGCGGAAATCAACGTCGCTCCACCGCAAGCCGGCCAACTCCTCACGGCGCGCACCAACCAGCAACAGCGTTTGCAAATAGGCGGCGATAACCGGGTTGTTGATTTTCCTTACCTCGATGAACCAGTCTGCCAGCTGCTCGCGCTGCAAGAGGTCGTGCTTCACCTTCGGCTTGCCGAGCGTCTCGCGCGCCTTCGCGCTCTTCGTGGCATTGCTGGTGACAAAGCCGGAATAAGCGTCGTGGGCTGCGCACCAGTTCAGACACGCTTTCAGCAAGCGTATCGCAAGTCTGCCGCTGGACGGTCGCGCCTGCGCCTCAATTTTGGCCCACGCCTCGACACGCGCTGCGGTCATGTCGACCAGCCGGACGGTTGCAAGCTCAGCGAGCGGCCCCGGCTCGGTCAACTTCGGACTACGCTTCCGGCTTTCTCCGCCCGCCTGGATGATTTTGCGGTGTGCGTCAATATGGTGCTGGGACCAGTTGGGCGCCCGCTCGGCCACATAGATTGGCCACACGTCGCCCAGCGTCACCGACTCACTCCGCAAGCGGGCTTGCTCTGCTGCCTTGGCAGCAGCCTCCGCATCGCGTGCGGCCTGCTCGGCAGCGAGCTCAGCAGCCTTAACCAATCGTGGGTCCTGCCCTCTATCGATAATGGTCTTTAACCGGCGGGCCTCGGCTTGGGCGGCCTGAATTGTCCAAGTGCTCGGTGCCCCGATGGTGACGCGCATGGCGTGGCCCTCAAGCTTGGCCTGGAAGACATACGACTTGGCTCCGTTCGCGGTCGCCCTCAGGGCTAAGCCTGGCGCTGCGGTATCCCAAAGAAAAGATTGGCTCTTGCCGGGTTCGCACTTAAACCCATCAACCCTGCCCGCCGTGAAATTGACCTCGCCATCGCTCAACCGCTCCCATGTAACCGCCATGTAACCGCCATGTAACCCGATTTGGAGTATACCTATCAACCTCAATCAACACAAGGAAAGAGAAAATTAAACCTAAGTGCTTGATTCATATCAAATCACGAGAATTGCGGAATTGCAATCAACACCGATAAACACTCACTTTCGATGATTTGTAATCATCAGGTGGCCAGTTCGAAACCGGCAGTCGGCACCAGAATATATATCACACTGTATCAAGCAGTATCAAAACCCGCTCCCTTCCCAGGCAAGCGGGTTTTTTCTTGTGTCACGTCAGCTTAGCCATCGCATGGGATACCAACAAAATGATGGGGTTTTTGTTGATATCGGCAAAAAGCAGAAAAGCGTATGCCAACGGAGGGCACCAACATGGCACTGACCGATACCAGCATCCGAGAGCTCAAGCACAGCGACGCCCCTGCCGGTGACAAGCTCAGCGGCGGGGCGGCATGTATTTGTTCGTGACGGCAAGCAAAGGACGCTTGCGCTGGGAATGTACCCGGCCGTGTTGCTGGCCCAGGCGCGCCATCGCCGCGAAGGGACCCGCAAGCTGCGGCCGTGCCGCCCATCGACCCGGGCCGCGCCAAGCGTGAGGAAAAGCTGACCCGGGCGGCGACGGGCGCGCGGACGCTGGAAGTGGTGGCGCGGCAGTGGCTGGCCAGGACGGCGGCGGACCGCTCGGACAGCACACAGCATAAAGTGAGCGTCGCCTTTGGGAGAACAACATCTTCCCGTTCTCGGCTAAGGACAGGCCGACGCACTGATGCGCGCTATCCACGACTACAACGGCTTTGCGGCCGCCGCGGCAGCGCTCAAGCTGGCGCCGCTGGTGCTTGCCCGCTCCGGCGAGCTGTCCACGGCCGAGTGGTCGGAGTTTGACCTGGACGCGGTTGAATGGCGCATCCCGGCCAGCAAAATGAAAATGCAGGTGGAACACCTGGCGCGGCTATCAGCCCAGGCTGTGGCCATCTCCTGCGGATCTCGCACCCCGCTCACCAGCGGCGGCCGGTATGTGCCCAGCCTGCGGGCAAAGAACGCCTGCATGAGCAGTAGAACACCTGGGTCAATTTTGGGTCGGCACAACAGCTATAGGTGGGTCAGTTTTCGGTCGGCGCCAACACGTGTAGCGGTGGCGTTCAACCTCGACGTGGTAGTCGATGTTGACTTTGACAGTTCTGAAGTGCGCCATCTCGTAGCGCTACGACGGCAACAACAGCGGCAATAAGGCGCTGGCGCAGCTGCCGGGTAGTTTCTGGAACGGCTTTTCGTTAAGCCGTGCCAGCAACGGCGCCATCGCTTGATCGACCTCGTGGACGCTGCCGAACTGCTGGTGACGCAGCCGTGCCATGATCCAGCGCTCAACGATCTGCACCGTCGATTCAGCTTTGGCTTTGTCCTGTGGGTGATATGGCCGCACCGGCAGAATCGAGGTGCCGTAGTGGCGCGCGAAGTCCAGCACGGTGTCGTTGCTGCGCGGTGCGTAGCGACTGGCGTCCGAGATCATTGCCCATGGATTGTCCGGCACGATCAGTTGGGTCACGCCTGAGAATGGCATTGTGCAAAGCCTGCCGGCTACATGTCGGCTGCACTACAATCATCCATCCTCGCACGTAGGTTTTTTTGATGGGTTGCGACGGCTGGTTTCGAAACAGTTCTTGAGATACGAAATATTCGCCCATAGCGCTGGCAATTCCTTTCCAACGCCTCTCCAATTTTTCCGTAAGGAATTATTGAGGGGTTCCACGGATCTCATATAGGTATCTGGAAAAGGGATGATTTCGAATATGAGCGGAAATTCAACATAACCCAGCTTCGTCAGTGCGCCTAGGCGTTCATAGTGATAGTTAATTTTCGCAAAATCCGCCATCTCAGACGACAAGTAAAATGCTTCACCGCTTCCCATTTCTTTAATAGCCGCATCCTTCTTCGCCATAATTGCCGGCAGATTGTTTGCCATAAATGACATCGCCTTACGTCGGATACCTTCATCTTCCGCCAAAAATGTGCTCACCTGCTGCAAAGTGGTAAGCCGCAACGTTAAGTCCGCTCGCCTATTGTTTTCGACAAAATTGTTCATCTGTATCATCGACATAGCGACACCTACGATAATGCTCAGACTGCTCGCGATGCCGACTAACTTTTGAAACTGCGAGAGCACTCTCTCGCCATGCAATATTTTCTTGTCTAACGCGTCCATATTATTATTCCATCGATTGGGATAGGGTAAACATACCATGCCGTCTATTGTCGGCTTGACAAATATTGTAACTACTGCTTTGCTGGAAGCGATAGGATTGGTTGCCTGTTTCGACGATATGGGCAATAGAGGGCCAGTCGGTCCAGCAACGCCGTAGTCATTGGGGCATCGCCGAACACGCTCAACCATTCGGCGCAGTACGGCCCAGGGGAAACAATGCCAGCACTTTGTTTTACCCGGCTTGACGGTCTGTGGTATGTTGCGGCGCATAGGCTTGGGCAATCTCGCCAGCGCTACTCGGCGCAGGTATTGAGCACATCGCAATTTCCTGGCGGTGGATCCCAACGTCTCGCATCGGTCCGGTCACGGCGATCAGTTACTAAATCTTCGGCTATAATCGCCCGATGACCAAAGTGGCAAAGCGACAAGCACTGCACATCTGGATCGCCATGTTGGTCATCCTGTTTGGCGCGCTCGCCCCTACGGTGTCCCATGCGCTGGCCGCTGCCGGCCTGTCTGCCGATACCGTGGAAATTTGTACCGTGAATGGCTACAAAGTAGTCAAGCTGACTGATACAGACAGCCGAAAAGCGCCGAGTTCGCCACAGCATGGCATGGAGCATTGTGCGTTTTGCACCATCCACGGTGGTTCTCACGCGTTGACCTCCACCCGGCTCGTTACCTTCGCACCCGGGCCAGGCCGCGACATCTACCCGCCACTGTTTTACTCCGCACCGCGATCCCTGCACGCTTGGTCCTCGGCGAAGCCGCGCGGTCCCCCTTATCCCGCCTAAAACCGCTCGACCGCCCTTCGGCGTTCCGATGTGCTTACCCAGGCCGTTCCAGTCTTGCGTACCGGCTTTGCCGGCGCGCGTTGTCGCTATCGAGTGATCTGAAACCTGTTCGGCGAAATTTCATGAACTTATCGTTTGACGCCTCCCAAAGCGGGGGCCGTCCTCGTGCGGGCCGTCAGCTCCTTCAACGCCGCTGGCTGCGTCGCGTTGTCATTCTTTTGCTAAGCCTCACGTTGTCTGCCTCCGTTGCCGCCATGGTCATGCAACTGGTTCCGCTCGCAGCTTGGCCTATGCAATGACGCAGCGGCGCTTCGCCGCCGTCAAACCCGTATTTGCTGGCGCGCCATTGCAGCGTCAGCCGACTTAAATCAGGACTACCATGAAAAAAACTTACCTGGGCATCTGTGTGGCCGCCGCCTGTGCCACCAGCCTCCACCTCCGCGCCGAAACCTCGACCGCGCCGATCGCGGACCCGTCTCCCACACCGTATGCGGCGGCCGACCAGGGTGACACGTCAACCGATCAAAAAGAGGACCCATCAAGTTGGGCGACCACGCACGTCCTCGTCACCGCCAAGCGCGAGCGTTACAGCGTGCCGAACGCGACGGCCGCGACACGCACCGACACCCCACTGATCGAAGTGCCGCAGTCGGTGCAGGTACTAAGCAGATCGCTGATCGAGGAACAGGACCGCCGCACGCTGGGCGAGGCGCTGCTCAATGTGTCGGGCGTCGTTCCCACCCGATCCGAGGAACAGTTATTGATAGCGCCGCTGGTGCGCGGCTTTCCCGCCGAGGTCTATCTAGACGGCCTGCCGATCTACGCAGGCAACCAGCAAGCGTTCGATCCCACCAGTCTGGTGGGGGTGGAGCGGATCGAGGTACTCAAGGGGCCGAGCGCCACGCTCTACGGCGGCGGGCTGGGCACGCCGCTGGGCGGCGTCATCAATATTGAATCCGAGCGGCCGAACGACAAGCTGGGCGGCTTTGTGGCGATGCGCGCCGGCGGTTTCTCCACCCGGGGCCCTTATGGCGATATCAACCTGCCGCTGGCGCCGGGGATAGCCGCAAGGCTCGCCGCTGAATATCAGAGCAACCAAAGCTGGATCGACCAGGTCCATGGCCGGCGCTGGTCGGCGCAACCAAGCTTGTCATTCCAGATCGATCCCCGGACCGACCTCCTGCTCCAAGGCCAGTTCAATCACCGTGCCCAACTGGAATACTCGGGTCTGCCGGCCGGGCCGGCGCTGGCGGGGCAGATCGCACGCAACGCCTTTCCGGGATCGCCGCTTGAACAGCCGCTGACCACAAACGACAACCGCATGGGGCAGGCCACGCTACACCACCTCTTCTCCGATGAGGTCAAACTGACCGTCAGCGGCCGCTATTACAACAGTGCGATCCGCGAGTATGGCAGCTTTCTCGACCCGGACATGATGCCGCCCGACCCCGCCGCGCCCACCGTTTACCCGATCTTGCCCATCACCATGATGACCGATACGAAGGAGGCGACACTCGACGCCAACCTGCTGATGCAGGCCGCGATGCTGGGCGGATCGCATACCTTCCTGGCCGGCTTCGCGTATGACTGGACCCGCTTTTCCAGCAATATGGGCCTCTTCGTCAGCAATACTCCGAACGGCACGATCGATCTCGCTCAACCGGTCTATGACGCGGTCTATGCGCCGCAAGTGCCGGTCAACTACCTGCAAACCGACCATTATCGGACCCTGGCCTTCTATCTACAGGATCAGGCCACGTACGGTCGGCTGCACCTGACGGGCGCGCTGCGATACACACAGCTCAATTTCCAAGAAGTCAGCAATATCGGGGTGGCCAACGAGGATGCCTACCACCGCGTTTCGCCCAAGGTCGGTGCGACCTTCGATGTCGCTCCCGGCGTCGCACTCTTCGCGGGCTATGCGACGGCCTTTCGCGCGGCTTTCGGCTTCGTCGGCATGGCAGTACCCAAGCCGGAGACCTCGCGTAACGTCGAGGGCGGGGTGAAGTTGGCGCTGCCCCAGGCCCGCTTGTCGGGCACCATCTCGGTGTTCAATCAGACCCGCGACAATGTCGCTACCGCCGACCCGAACCACGTAGGGTTCAATATCCAGACCGGCCGGCAACGGGCGCGAGGAGCGGAAGCCGACATGATCTGGGAACCGACGGCGGCGCTTTCGCTGCTAGCCAACTATGCCCACACGAACACCAGCGTGACAGCGGACAATGCGATTCCGGTCGGCAGCGCATTACCCCGCGTGCCGCGCAACAGCGGAAGGATCGCCGCGCACTACCGCATGCTTGACGGGGCGGCCAAAGGCTGGTCTTTTGGCGCCGGGCTGACCGCGCTCGGCCCCCGCCAGCTTACGCTGCCCAACACGCTGAGCGTACCCGGTTACGCGCTGATCGACGCCCAGGCGGCTTATGCGCTCGGACGGTTCACGCTACAGGCTTCCGTGCTCAATCTGGCGGGACGGCACGCGTTGGACACCTATCAGTATTTCGGCAACCCACTGGTGATGCCGGTCCAGCCACGCTCTGTCTTCGTCACGCTCAAATCCCATTTCTGAAAGCCGACAATGCTCATCAATTACTACATCGGAAGAGTCAAGCTGCTCATGGCCGCGGTGTTATTGTCCACGACCTTGACCGCGCAGGCGTCCACCGGCGGCGGGTCGATCATTCCGCTTTATCCTCCTGGTACCATCACACCGCTTGGCGTCCCCGAAATCCGGGAACAAGCGGACAAGACGGGCGACACCATGATCCGCAACGTCAGTGAGCCCACGCTGGAACTGTTCCTCCCCGCCCCTGGTCACGCGAACGGCACGGCCGTGATTGTCGCACCCGGAGGTGGTTTCGTTGAACTCGGTTACGACGCCGGTGGCACGGCGGTCGCGCGTTTGCTGGCGCGGCGTGGCGTCACCGCGTTCGTGCTCAAATACCGCACGATCCAAAGCGCGCCCGATCCGATGCCCATGCCCCAAGTGCACATGGAAGAGATGAACATGATCATGGCGCGCGCCAAAAGCGGCCTTCCCGTCGAGATGCCGCGCTTCGCGGGTGAGCGGCATGCGGTGGAGGATGGCGCGCGCGCCATGCGCATCGTGCGGCGCCGCGCCCCCGAATGGCAGCTCGATCCGAAGCGGATCGGCTTTATCGGCTTTTCGGCGGGAGCGTTTCTGGCCGCTGATCTTGCGATAGGAGACAAAGTGTCGCGACCGGACTTCGTCGCCTTGCTGTACGGCGGACTACGCACCCCCGTCCCCGCCGACGCGCCACCGGCCTTCATCGCCGCCGCCTCGGATGACGCGTATCAGCCAAACGACCCGATCCAGCTCTACACCGCGTGGAGGCAGGCCGGCGTGGCAGCCGAACTCCACCTCTACGAGCGCGGCGGACACGGGTTCGACCTCACCCCGAAAGGCACGACGAGCGACCATTGGTTCGACCAGCTGGCCTGGTGGATGCGGTCGCGTGGCCTGATGGGGCCGGCGGCGGAGCGCCCAAAATAGGGAAGTTGATCGCGTGCGGCCACCGCGACGAGGTCGGTGGCTGGCGCCGCGATTGCATCAAAGCCAAGGCACGTCGGCGAAATACGCCGCCAGCCAGTCTGAAAAAGCCCGCGTCGTGGCCGGCTCGTGCCGGGTCGAGGCTCGGACCAGGAACACACCGTCCTCACCCAATGCCCGCCATGGTTCCAGCAACCGTACCAAACGATTGTCAGCCAGTTCGTTCGCCACCAGCCAATCGGCGGCCAGCAGCACGCCGCCTCCAGCCAGCGCGGCATGGATCAGGGATTGAATGTCATCGGACTGAAGACGCCCCGAAATCTTCACGGCCTGGGTTTGTCTGCCACGGCTGAAATGCCAGAGCGGATGCGTGCTCATGGGGGTGAAACCCAGGCAATCGTGCCGGGCCAAATCCTTCGGCGCGCGCGGGGCGGGCTGACGTAAAAGATAAGTCGGCGAGGCGCAGACGATGCGGCGGGTGGGCGCGATTTTTCGGCTGATTAAGCGGCTATCTTTTAGTTCTCCAATCCGGATGGCGGCGTCATACCCTTCCGCGACGACATCGACAAACCGGTCGCCATAACTGACCTGAATTTGAACGAGCGGAAAACGCGCCATAAAACGGGCAGCGCGGGCGCCAGCCATTGGCGTCCGAAAGCCGATGGCACGGCCAGGCGCAGCAGGCCCGATGGCTCGCTCGCCATGGCGCGCGCCTGGTTCTCGGCGTCGCGCATTAATTCGAGCGCGGCGCGCATGTGATCCCGATAGCGCGCGCCGATCTGCGTGGCGCTGACCCGTCGCGTCGACCGCTCCAGCAGGCGAATTCCCAGGCGCGCCTCCATTGCCGCCACCCGGCGCGACACGACGGAACCATCGCGCCCCAATTGACGCCCCGCGGCCGTGAAACTCCCGGTCTCCAACACCGCGAGGAAGGCGTGCAGCTGTTCCGCTTCCACTCCATTCATTCGTGCGCCTCATGCATAAGTGTCGTGTTTTTGATGGCGATTTGCGTATCCGGCGCAGCATACCATTTCACTTCGTCCCGCTTCTTACTTTCATAAAAAGGAAAACCCCGATGCTCAGATGTCTTGTTTTTGCCACGACCATGCTTTTTCTCGCGCCGGCCTTGGCCGAGCCAATCCCGGCGCCGCTCTTGCGTCTTTATACGCTCGATTGCGGCCGCATCGATTTCACCAACATGAAGGTCTTTTCCGACACGGGCGAACATGACGGCGAGACCGGCGTCATGCCCGTATCCTGTTTCCTGATCCGCCATGGCGACGACTGGATGCTGTGGGACGCCGGGCTGGGCGACGAAATCGCACAAAGTCCGGCTGGCCGGATCATGGCGGGACTGCGTTTCCGCGTGCCCAAAACGCTCCGGCTCCAGTTGGCCGAATTGGGCTTGCGCCCGGAT
This sequence comes from Janthinobacterium sp., assembly GCA_043787615.1. Lineage (GTDB taxonomy): Bacteria > Pseudomonadota > Gammaproteobacteria > Burkholderiales > Burkholderiaceae_D > Janthinobacterium. Next base: position 11,435 of record JAYVUV010000535.1, read on the forward strand.
GACATACGCTATGTGGGCTTGTCGCATCTGCATGCCGACCATAGCGGCAACGCGCGGCTGTTCCCCAACACGACCTTCCTCGTTTCGCCGAAAGAACTGGCCTGGGCCGGCGCCCTACCCACCCCCGAGGGCGTGCTGGCGGACCGGGTCGCCGCCGTGAAACGCGCTCATATCCTCGCCGTCGTCGGCGACCACGATGTGTTTGGCGACGGCACGGTAACGATGCTCAGCACGCCGGGACATACCGTCGGCCACCATTGCCTCTTGCTGAAGTTACGGCGATCCGGCGCGCTCATCCTGTCTGGCGACGTGGCGCATTTTCAAGTCAATTATGACCAGGCCCTGGTCCCGACCGGCAACGCCAGCCGCGCCGACACCATCGCCGCCATCGGCCGCGTGCGCGGCATCGCCAGGCATGCCCACGCCCGTGTGATCATTCAGCACGGTGCGGACATCTTCAGTCAGCTCCCGAGCTCGCCAGCCTACCTGGATTGAACCGGCGATACGTCGTGGCCTTATGCGGTAAAATCGCCCTTGCGATGTATTTTTTGATAATTTTACGATGCCGGGCATGCGGCCCCGGTTCCACCATCGGTCGCATGCGATCCCAGGGAGAACACTGTGTTGGAATTACTCAGGAACGCCATTCTCGAGCGGCAGGAAATATCGTTCACCTACAGCGGCATCGCCCGGGTCGCGCGACCGGTGGCGCTGGGGCGCTCGCGGGCCGGCAAGGATTTATTGCGCTGTTATCAAACTCAAGGCGGCCACGTCACGCCAGGACACAATTGGGACTTGTGCGAGCTGGCCTTGATGAGCGATGTTCGGGGAACCGGGCAAACCTTCGCCGCCGATCCGCCGGGATATCAACGCGGCGACCCGCACATGGTGCTCGTGTATGCCGAAATCTAATCGCCGCCTCCGGCTTCACCTACAATCGCCCTTTTTCCCAACCACGTATTTCCCTCAAATTATGCGCCTTGCCTTACTCCTGCTATTCGCTTCGGCCACGCTGCTTGCTATTCGGCCAGCCGGCGCCGCCACCGAATTGGAAGAACGCGCCACGCTGAGCGCGGCGGCACAACACGCCTTCGAGGCCGAGGATTTCGCCGCGCTCGAAGCCTGGTCGCACGAATATCGGACCACCAAGAGCCGCAGCGCGAGCGGGCTGTGGAAACTGACCCTGTTCTATACCG
>JAYVUV010000536.1:0-4205 GCA_043787615.1 Janthinobacterium sp.
GTGCGGTGCTGGTGGTGCACAAACCTTGGGGCGTCGAGCTGGTGGCCGGCGGCAGCATCGCGGTGGCCGTCATCGGCCTGCTGGCCAGCTACCGCATTCCGCTCACGCCGGCCGCCGAGCCGGACTTGAAGGTGAACTGGAACCCGATCTCCGAATCGATCCGCAACATCGCTTTTTCGAGCAAAAACCGCACCGTGTTCCTGGCCATCCTGGGCAATTCCTGGTTCTGGTTTTACGGCGCGGTGGTGCTGGCCCAGTTCCCCGTCTATGCCAAGGACTACCTGCATGGCGACCATAACGTGTTTGTGCTGCTGCTCACCGTGTTCTCGCTTGGGATCGGCACCGGCTCGCTGCTGTGCGAACGCCTGTCCGGCCGCAAGGTGGAGATCGGGCTGGTGCCGTTCGGCTCGATCGGCCTGTCGCTGTTCGGCATCGACCTGTATTTCGCCAGTGTCGCCTATGTCAACACCGACCTGGTGGGCGTGACCGCGCTGCTGGCCCAGCACGGCGTGCCGCGCATCTTGTTCGACGTGGTGATGATCGGCGTGTTCGGCGGCTTTTTCATCGTGCCGCTGTTCGCCCTGATCCAGACCCGCTGCGACCCGAAACACATCTCGCGCACCATCGCCGGCATGAACATCCTGAACGCCTTGTTCATGGTGGCGGCGGCCGGCATGGCCATCGTGCTGCTCGGGCGCGGCTTCACCATTCCGCAGCTGTTTTTGGTGACGGCGGTGCTCAACGCGCTGGTGGCGGTGTATATCTTCTCGCTGGTGCCGGAATTTCTGATGCGTTTCATGGCTTGGCTGCTGATCCACACCATCCACCGGGTCAAGACGATCGACCCCGAGAACATCCCCGAGTCCGGGCCGGCGGTGCTGGTTTGTAACCATGTCAGCTATGTCGACGCGATCGTGATCGGCGCGGCCAGCCCGCGCCCGATCCGCTTCGTGATGGACCACCGCATCTTCAAGCTGCCGCTGCTGGGCTGGTTGTTCCGCACCGCCAAGGCGATTCCGATCGCCCCGTTCAAGGAAGACCCGTGGCTGATGGAAAAGGCTTTCGTCGATATCGCCCAGGCCTTGCACGAGGGCGATCTGGTTTGCATTTTCCCGGAAGGGAAGCTGACCCGCACCGGCGAGATGAGCGAATTCAAGGGCGGCATCGCCAAGATCCTGGAGCGTTCCAAAGTGCCCGTGATTCCAATGGCGCTGCGCGGCTTGTGGGGCCACCTGCTCAGTCGCGGCGAGGGCAATGTATTCGAGCGCACCTTCCGTGGCGGCTTGCGTTCGCGTCTGGCGCTGGCGGTGGGCCGGCCGGTGGCGCCGGCCGAGGCCACGCCGGAATGCTTGTTCGAGCAGGTCGCGGCGCTGCGCGGCGACTGGAAATAGGCTGGCCGGACGGCGGACCGGCGACGGCGCGCCCTCAGGCCACGGCCGGGCGCGCCCGCACCAGGGCCAGGATGTCGTTGAAATCGACCGGCTTGATCAAATGGTGGTCGAAGCCGGCCTCGATGGTGCGGCGGCGCGCGTCGCCCTGGCCCCAGCCGGTCAGCGCGATCATCAGCAGCCCGCCGGCCGCCGGGCGTTGCCGGATCAGGCGCGCGGCCTGGTAGCCGTCCATGCCCGGCATGCCCAGGTCCATCACGATCAAGTCGGGCGTGTGGCGCTCGACCGCGGCCACGGCCGCATAACCGTCGTAGGCGGCGTCGACGTCGAAGCCCTCCATCTGGAACAGCGCTTGCAGCGAGTCGGCCGCGTCGCGGTTGTCGTCCACCACCAGCACGCGCGGGCGGCCGGCGCCCGGCCCGGCCACGGCGGCCGGCGCGACCTGGCCCGGTTCGTCCGGCGACACCACCGGCAGGCGCACCAGAAATTCGCTGCCCAGGCCCGCGCCTTCGCTGCTGGCCTCGACGCTGCCGCCATGCATTTCGGCGAATTGGCGCGCCAGGCTCAAACCGATGCCCAAGCCGCTCGATAGCTGGCCCGACACCGTTTTGCTTTGCTCGAACAGGGAAAAGATGCGCCCGATCGCCTCCGCTTCCAGGCCGATGCCGGTGTCGCGCACGGTCACCAAAAGCGTGCCGCCTTCGACCCAGGCGCGCAGCGTGATACGGCCGCCGGCCGGGGTGAACTTGACCGCGTTGGAGACGATGTTGGCCACGATTTGCACCACCCGCGCGTAATCGGCGTGCAGCATGATGTCTTCGCGCGGCAGCACGGTGTCGAGCACGATGCGTTTATTGGTGGCTTGTTGCAGGCACAGTTCGTTGACGTGGCCGATCACCGAAGCGAGCAGCACATGACCGCGCTGCAAAGCGATTTTGCCGCTGGTGATGCGGGCCACGTCGAGCAAATCGTCCACCAGCCGGGTCAGATGGGTGACTTGGCGTTCGATCACGTCGCCGATCTTGCCGACCGGGGCCGAGCCGGGATGCATGTGTTTTAACAGCGCGACCGAGGTCTTGATCGGCGCCAGCGGGTTGCGCAGCTCGTGTCCCAGGCTGGCCAGGAATTCATCCTTGCGGCGGTCGGCCTCGCGCACCGCGTACTGGCGGGTGCGCCCGCGCAGCACCGCGTGGGCCGAGGTGATCAGGGTCAGGGTGCGCACCGGGCGCTCCAGCAGCGTCACGTTGCCCAGGTTGGCCACCGCGTGGCGCACCGCCGTCGAGTCGTTGCCGCGGTGGGTCAGCAAAATCACCGGCAGGTCGGACCAGCTGGGCTGGCGGCCGACATGCTCGCTCAAGGCCTTCAAGGCGCCGCCGGCCAGCGCTTCTTCCACCGTCACCACGCCGGCCGCGCCCAGGGCCAGTTGCTGCGCCAGTTCGGTGGCCGAGTGGCACACCTGGCTGGCGATGGACGCCACCGCCAGCACCTTGGCGGCCAGTTGCGCGTCCTGCCCGATGGGCGCGTAGATCAAGAGTCGATTTTCCATGGCGCGTCAATGCGGCATGGTTTCGGCCGGGCCTTCGCCGACGGAGTTGTAGGTCGGTACTCCGGTCAGGATGCCGTGAAAGCCGGTCAGGGCGGGGCCGACCTCGACGCCGTTGGGGCCGATGGCGAAGCGGCGGATGGTGCGCTCGTGGGCGCTGCCGCGCTTTTTGAACACCGAGATGGCTTGCCGCACCTGGCTGTCGGCTTCGAAATAGCGCAGCATGACGACGTTGTCGGCGATGTAGCTGGCGTCGACGGTGGTGGTCATGCTGGTGCCGAGCATGCCTTGCTGGACCCCGACCACGATGGTGACCACGCCGCGCTGGCCCAGATAGGTCAGCAGTTCATGCAGATAGGTGGTCAGGAAGCGTTCGTCCGGCACCGCGTTCATGTAGCCGTTCAAGCTATCGATCACGACCAGGCGCGCGCCGCGGTTGACCGCGTCGATCACCGATTGCGCGAACTGGCCCGGCGTCAGTTCGGCCGGATCGATTTGCTGAATCGTCAGCAGCCGGGCCTCGAGCGCGCCGGACAGGTCCAGGCCGACGCTGCGCGAGCGGTTCACCAGGTTGTTGCGCGCTTCCTCGAACAAAAACATGGCGCACGCTTCGCCGCGCGCGCAAGCGGCATGCACGAACTGCGCGGCCAGGGTCGATTTACCGGTGCCGGGCGGGCCGGATATGAGGGTGCTCATGCCTTCTTCCAGGCCGCCGCCCAGCAGCTGGTCGAGCGACGGTAATCCGCTCGACAGTTGGCGCCGCAGACCGCTGGCGCGCGATTCGGCCGCCACCAGGCGCGGATAGACCACCAGGCCGCCCCGGCTGATCTGGTAGTCGTGGGCGCCGCCGCGAAAGGCGATGCCGCGGTATTTCACCACCCGTATCCGGCGCCGTTCGCTGCCGTAGGCTTGGTCCAGCAATTCCAGGGTGATCACGCCATGGGCCACGCTACGCACCTGGAGATCGCCGTTATGGCCGGTGCGGTCGTCCAGGAACAGGGTGGTGCAAGAGCGGCTGGCCAGATACTGCTTCAGGGCCAGCACCTGGCGCCGGTAGCGCAAGGGGCTTTCGGCCAGCAGCTGGAGTTCGGATAGCGAATCGAGCACCACGCGCGAGGGCCGGTGCCGTTCGATCGCCGCCAGGATGCGCTGGGTGGTCGAACCGAGTTCGATCTCGGAGGGGTGGAAAATGGTGTATTGCTGGTCCGGGTCGAGCACGTTTTCGCTCGGGATCACTTCCTCGATGTGGATGCCGGCCAAATCCCAGCCGTGCG
>JAYVUV010000537.1:0-8917 GCA_043787615.1 Janthinobacterium sp.
GCGACATTTTGAATGGCCCCAAGCCGATCATGAAAATCCACGCCGGGGTGCAGCCGCCGCTGGCCGAACTCACACTACCCTACTCGCTCTACACCGACGCCGACATCGCCCACCGCACCATCTATGTTGAAGCGTCGCGCGGCTGCCCCTTCAAATGCGAATTTTGCCTGTCCGCGCTGGACAAGACGGCCTGGCCGTTCGGCCTCGAATCCTTCCTCGGCGAGATGGAAGCGCTGCATGCGCGCGGCGCGCGGCTGTTCAAATTCGTCGACCGCACCTTCAACCTGAACATCAAGACCAGCTTGAAGATCATGCAGTTCTTCCTCGATAAGCTGGAAGCCAATCCGGACGATCCGGTCTACGCCCACTTCGAGCTGGTGCCGGACCATCTGCCGGACGCGCTCAAGGAAGGCATCTCCAAATTCCCGCCCGGCGCGCTGCAATTCGAGATCGGCATCCAGAGCTTCAACCCGGAAGTGCAAAGCCTGGTCAGCCGCAAGCAGGATAACCAGAAGGCGGCCGAGAACATCCGCTGGTTGTGCGAACAGTCGCACGCCCATTTGCACGTCGACCTGATCGCCGGCCTGCCCGGCGAGGACGTCGACAGTTTCGCGCGCGGCTTCAACCGCCTGGTCGAGCTCAAGCCGCATGAAATCCAGTTCGGCATCCTGAAGCGGCTGCGCGGCACGCCGATCATCCGCCACACCGAACCATTCGGCCTGGTGTTCGACCCGCACCCGCCCTACACCATCCTGGCCAACAAGCAGATCGACTTCATGACCATGCAGCGCTTGGTGCGCTTCGCGCGCTACTGGGACCTGGTCGCCAACTCGGGCCGCTTCGCCAACACGGTGCCGGTGCTGCTGGGCGAGCAGCCCTTCGAAAACTTCATGGCCTTTTCCGACTGGTTGTACGCCAAGACCGACGCCACCCACCGCATCGCGCTCGACCGGCTGGCAGGGCTGGTGTCGCAATGGTTACAGGCGCGGGGCATGAGCCTAAACCAAGCCAACCTGCTGCTGGCCAGCGACTACGCGGGTCGCAACGACTCAGGCTCCGGCGCCGGCAAAGCCAAGAACAAGGCCCAGGCCACGGACGGCGCGGCGCCGGCGCGGCCGGAAGCGGCCATCCCGATGCGCCAGGCCAGGCACCTGGCCGCGTGAGCGTGAGCGCGTGGGCGCGAACCGAACAGCGGTGGCGGTCCGGGCCAATCTCACTTAAACTGCAATTATGCCAAATGCACAAGCGCCCCTCCTGACCCTCAGCCCCGGCGGCGGCACCGGCCGCGCCATCGCCGCCAGCGGCACGTGGCAAGTGCACGCGCTGGCCCAGGGCGACGCCATGAAACACATCGACGCCACCCTCAAGCCGCTGCATGGCGAAACGGCGCTGGCCTGGGACTTGTCGGCCATCGACAGCCTCGATCACATCGGCGCCCAGCTGTTCTGGAACGCCTGGGGCAAAGCCCGGCCCGAACAACTGCATCTGGCGCCTGGCCAGGACGAATTCTTCAAGCGCATCGAGCAGGCCGGCAAGCTGGAGCTGCCGCGCGGCCGCGCCCACCGCCTCAATTCGGTGATGAAGCTGGGCTTCGGCATCTTGACTTTTTTCGAGCACCTGCAAGGCTTCATCACCCTGGTCGGCCAGGTGACGCAGGATGTGTGGCGCTTCGCGCGCCGGCCCATGCGCGGACCGTGGCGCGAAATCTCGGCCAATATTTTCCACGCCGGCTTCCAGGCGCTGGGCATCACGGCGCTGGTCGGCTTCCTGATCGGCGTGGTGCTGTCCTTCCTGTCGGCCCAGCAGTTGCGCGCTTTCGGGGGCGACATCTATCTGGTCAACCTGCTCGGCATGAGCGTGATCCGCGAACTGGGGCCGCTGCTGGCGGCGATCCTGGTGGCGGGCCGCTCCGGCTCCTCCATCACCGCGCAACTGGGCGTGATGCGCGTCACCGAGGAACTGGACGCCATGCTGGTGATGGGGATCTCGCACGGCTTCCGCCTGATTTTGCCGAAGGTGCTGGCGCTCGCCGTGTCGATGCCGCTGCTGGTGATCTGGACCGACACCATGGCCCTGATCGGCGGCATGGTGTCGGCCCAGATGGAGCTGGGCCTGTCGCCGCGCTACTTCATCCAAAAGCTGCCGGACGCGGTGCCGCTGGCGAATTATATGATCGGCCTGGGCAAGGGCGTGGTGTTCGGCATGCTGATCGCGCTGGTGTCGTGCCACTTCGGGCTGCGCATCAAGGCCAACACCGAAAGCCTGGGGCGTGGCACCACCACCTCGGTGGTGACCGCCATCACGGTGGTGATTTTGGCGGACGCGGTGTTCGCCATCGTCTTCAACGGAGTGGGCTTCTGATGGCGCAAGCATCCTGCTCCAGCGACGCGCAAAACGCCGACGGCGAAGGCGGCCAGTTCGATATGAACGGCAAGGCGCCGGTGGTCGAAATCACCAATCTGTGGACCAAATTCGGCCGCACCGTGGTGCATCAGGATCTGAACCTGGCCATCGAGCGCGGCGAGATCCTGTCGATCGTGGGCGGCTCCGGCACCGGCAAGACGGTGCTGCTGCGCCAGATGCTGGGCCTGGAGCGCCCGGCGCGCGGCTGCGTGCGGGTGTTCGGCGAAGACATCAGCCTGGCCGACTCGGACCACTTGCAGCAATTGCGCAACCACTGGGGCATGCTGTTCCAGCAAGGCGCCCTGTATTCGGCCTTGACCGTGTTCGAGAACGTGGCGCAGCCCATGCGCGAGCTGCGCAAGCTGCCCGCCGCCTTGATACGCGATGCCGTATTATTGAAAATGAATATGGTCGGCCTGGGCCCGGAACACGCCAACAAAATGCCGTCCGACCTGTCCGGCGGCATGATCAAGCGGGTCGCGCTGGCGCGCGCGCTGGCGCTGGAACCGAAGCTGCTGTTCCTGGACGAGCCGACCGCCGGCCTGGACCCGGACCTGTCGGAAAGCTTCGTGTCGCTGATCCAGTCGCTGCACCGCGAGCTGGGCCTGACCGTGGTGATGGTCACGCACGATCTGGACACCCTGTTCGCGCTCTCGACCCGGATCGCGGTGCTGGCCGAAAAGCACGTGATCGCCATCGGCCCGACGCGCGAGGTGATCAAGGTCGATCATCCCTTCATCAAACAGTTTTTCCTGGGCGACCGCGGCCAACGCGCGCTGGCGGTGCTGGACCAGCATCGCACTGAAACGAAATCGGAGAGTTAATGGAAAACAGATCACACGCATTGATGACGGGGTTCTTCACCATCGTCCTGCTGATCGCGGCCATCCTGTTCGGGGTGTGGTTCAACCGCGACCGGGTCGAGCGCGTGCCCTACCTGCTGGCCACCACCCTGTCGGTGCCGGGCCTGAACCCGCAGGCGGCGGTGCGCTACCGCGGCCTGGAGGTGGGCAAGGTGGACGCGATCGACTTCGACCGCAATGTGGCCGGCCAGATCCTGGTCCACATCAGCGTCAATCCCGACACCCCGGTCACCAAGACCACCTTCGCCACTTTGGGCTATCAAGGCGTGACGGGGATCGCCTACATCCAGCTCGACGACGAAACGGTCGGCTCGCCGCTGCTGGCCACCAGCGCCAGCCAGCCGGCCCGCATCACGCTGCAACCGGGCCTGCTGGACCAGCTGGAAAAACGCGGCAAGCGCATCCTCGATCAAGCCGAGGCGGTGACGGTCAAGGTGAATAACCTGCTCAGCCCCGCCAACCAGCAAGCGATGCTGTCCGCCTTCGCCGACATCAGCAAGGCCGCCAACGCTTACGGCGCCATTCCGGCCCAACTCGAGCCGACCCTGAGCCGGCTGCCGCAACTGACCGCCAAGGTGGAGCAGACGCTGGACTCGGTCAAGACCGCCGGCAACGACATCAGCCGCCTGTCCGACAATTGGAACAAGCTGGGCGCCAGCCTGCAGGCGCCCGGCGGCCCGCTGGAAAAAGTGAGCGGCACGGTGGACCGGGTCGGCTTGTCGGTGGAGGCGGTGGCGCGCGGCGTCGAGTTGGAGGCGCTGCCGCACGTGATCGAGCTGACCGACGAAACCCGCTCCTCGATGCGGGCCGTGAAACGCACCATGAATTCGCTCAGCGAGCGCCCGCAAAGCATACTGTTCGGCGCGCCGGACCTGCCGCCCGGCCCGGGCGAAGCCGGTTTCGTGGCGCCGGCCCAATAAGGATCACCGTGAACCCGACCCTCCCGCACCGCTTCTTCCTCCGCTTGCCGGCCCGCCTCGCCGGCCTGGCCCTGCTCCTGTCGCTGAGCGCCTGTGCCAGCAAGGCGCCGCCGCCCACCCTGTACGACTTCGGCCCGCCCGCGCCGGCCGTCGGCGCCGCGCCGGCCGGCCTGCCCGGCCTGCGCTCGCTGGTGGTGGCCGACGTGACCGGCCCGTCCTGGCTGGACAGCCAGCGCATGTATTACCGCCTGCTGTACGCCGACGCCCAGCAATCGCGCCCGTACGCGCAAAACCAGTGGAACGCGCCGCCGCTGCAACTGCTGGGCCAACGCCTGAAATCGCGCATCGCGCAAAGCGGCGTGAAGGTGCTGTCGGCCACCGACGCGGCGGCCAGCGTGGCGCTGCTGCGGGTGGAGGTGGACGACTTCGCGCAAAACTTCGACAGCCAGACCCAAAGCAGCGCCCAGCTCACCCTGCGCGCCTCGCTGTTTCGCGGCCATACCCTGATCGACCAAAAAACCTTCACCCGGCGCGAACCGGCCGTCAGCGCCGACGCGCCGGGCGGCGCCAAGGCTCTGGCCAACGCGTCGGACGCGGTGGCGGCCGACTTGATCGGCTGGCTGGGCGCGCTGCCAAGCCAATGAAAGAATGAGCGAGCCGATCGTCGAGGTCCCGGGCCGCAAGGCGTCGCCGGTGGCGCGCGCCGCGCTGCTGGCCTACGTCTTCCTGATCGTCTACGCCAGCTGGTTCCCGTTCTCCGGTTGGCATAACACGGGCTTGACCGCGTTCGCCTACATCGAACACCTTGACTTGCCGCGCTACTGGACCAAGTTCGACGCGGGGGTCAACATCCTCGGCTACATGCCGTTCGGCGCGCTGCTGGTGTACGCGCTCTACCCCCACCTGAAACGGATGCCGGCGGTGCTGGCGGCCGGCGTGACCGGGCTGCTGATGTCGGGCGCGATGGAGGCGGTGCAATCGTATTTGCCGAGCCGGGTGCCGTCCAATCTGGACTTGTTCACCAACGCCGCCGGCTGCCTGCTGGGCGCCGTGATCGGCGCGCTCACCGTGCGCAAGCTGCTCGACCACGGTCACCTGTACCGCCTGCGCCAGCGCTGGTTCGCGCTGCACGCCAGCCAGGGCCTGGTCTTGCTGGCGCTCTGGCCGCTGGCCCAGATTTACCCGCAAGGCTATCTGTTCGGCCTGGGCCAGCTGCTGCCGATCCTGTCGGAATGGCTGTCCGAGCTGCTGGACATGAACATCGACCTGGCCGCCTACCTGCGCGCGGAAACGGTGCCCACGGTGCAGCAATACTGGCTGTCCGAGACCATCATCACGGCGTGCGGCATGACCGGCGCCGCCCTCACCTTGCTCTGCCTGTTGCGCCCGAGTGCGCCCAAGACGCGCCTGGTGCTGGCCTTGATCGGCGCGGCCATGCTGACCAAGACCCTGGCCAGCGCCCTGCTGTTCTCGCCCGAAAACGCGCTGGTGTGGATCACGCCCGGCGCCGAGGGCGGCTTTCTGATCGGCATGATCATGCTGTCCGGCCTAGCCGTGGCGCCGCCGGTGGCGCAACGCCGCCTGGCCGCGCTAACCTTGCTGCTCAGCCTAGCCATCGTCAACACCACCCCGGTCAATCCGTATTTCATCTCCACCCTGCAAGGCTGGGTGCAAGGCAAGTTCCTCAACTTCAACGGCGCGGCCCAATTCCTATCGCTGCTGTGGCCGTTTTTCGCGCTGTGGTTCCTGTGGCTGCCCTCGCATAAGCTGAACCGGGTGTGAGCGCGCGGCCGGTCTGGCAGAGGCCGGAACTCAGGGGTATGATGATGCCTCAACCATATAGATAGTCCGAGGTCATGATGAGCGACACCCCCTATTTCGAGCGCCACGTCTTTTTTTGCATGAACAAGCGCGACGACGGCCGCAACAGCTGCGGCGACCACGGCGCGGAATCGGCCCAAAAACACTGCAAGCGCCGGGTCAAGGATCTGGGCTTGAGCGGCCAGGGCAAAGTGCGGGTCAACCAGGCCGGTTGCCTGGACCGCTGCGAGGAAGGCCCGGTACTGGTGATTTACCCGGAAGGCGTGTGGTACACCTACGTCGACAACAGCGACATCGACGAGATCGTCGACAGCCATCTGGCCGGCGGCAAGATCGTCGACCGCCTGAAAATCTAAGCGCCGGCCGCCCATGAACAGCATCCTCCACAAACATTCGGAACCATTCACCATGGCCGGCCACGCCGGCGTGATGGAAGGCTTGATCGACGCCCCGGCCGAGGCGCCGCGCGGCATCGCCCTGGTGGCGCACCCGCACCCGCTGTACGGCGGCGCCATGGACAATAAAGTGACGCAAACCCTGGCCCGCGCCTTCGTCGCGCTCGGCTACGTGGCGGCGCGCATCAATTTCCGCGGCGTGGGCGCCTCGGAAGGGGTGCACGACCACGGCCACGGCGAAACGGACGACATGGCGCTGCTGCTGGAATATATGCAAGCGCGACACCCCGGCTTGCCGGTGGCCCTGGCCGGCTTTTCCTTCGGTACCTTCGTGCAAGCCCAGTTGCAGCAGCGCCTGGCGGCCGCCGGCGCCCCGGCCGAGCGCCTGGTGCTGGTCGGCAGCGCGGCCGGCAAGTGGGCCATGCCCGAGGTACCGGCCAACACCATCCTGATCCATGGCGAACTGGACGACACGATCCCCCTGAAGGACGTGTTCGACTGGGCCAGGCCGCAAGACATTGCCGTGATTGTGATTCCGGGCGCCGACCATTTCTTCCATCGCAAGCTGCAACATATCAAGAACTGGGTGCTTCAGTTATGGCAAGGCCAGGCGACCGATCCGGACAAGTGAGCGCGCCGCTCAATCGTACCCGGCTATAATTAACACTTCTTTGCAATCGGCCGGCACACCGTCCTCGGCACGGCGCACCGGCCCGCCTTCCCCACCCTTTCACAGACGCGCCCCCATGAAAAAACTGTTAGCGGCACTGGCCTCCAGTGTCTTGATCCTATCGGCCGCCGTCGCGCAAACCGTGCCGGCCCCCAACATCGCCGCCAAATCCTGGCTGCTGCTGGACGCCACCAGCGGCCAGATCATCGCCGCGCAAGACCCCAATTCCCGCATCGAACCGGCCTCGCTCACCAAGATCATGACGGCCTACCTGACCTTCGCCGCGCTCAAGGAAAAAAAGCTCGACATCAACCAGATGATCAACGTCTCGGTGCGGGCGTGGAAGGTCGACGCCAGCAGCTCGAAAATGTTCATCGACCCGGCCACCCCGGTCAAGGTCAACGATTTGCTGTACGGCTTGATGGTGCAGTCCGGTAACGACGCGGCGGTCGCCCTGGCCGAGGCGGTGGCTGGTGACGAAGCCACCTTCGTCACCCTGATGAACCGCGAGGCCGAGCGCATGGGCTTGAAAAACACCCACTTCGCCAACCCGCACGGCTTGCCCAGCCCGGAAAACTATTCCACCGCCCAAGACTTGTCGGTGCTGGCCGCGCGCGTGATCGCCGATTATCCGCAGTTCTACAAGATCGACTCGGTCAAGAGCTTCACCTACAACAAGATCACCCAGCCCAACCGCAACCGCCTGCTGTACCTGGACCCGACCGTGGACGGCATGAAGACCGGCCACACCGAGGCGGCCGGCTTTTGCATGATCGCCTCCGCGCACCGCCCGAACGGCAGCGGCGAGCGGCGCCTGATCTCGGTGGTGCTGGGCACCTCCTCGGACCAGTCGCGCACCCAGGAAAGCCAGAAGCTGCTGAACTGGGGCTTCCAGAATTTCGACACCGTCAAGTTGTATAGCAAGGGACAGTCGATCGCCACCCCGGAAATCTGGAAGGGCTCGCAAAGCACGGTCAAGATCGGCTTCGCCAACGACGTGCTGGTGACGGTGCCCAAGGGCGTGGCGGGCAAGATGAAGCCGGTGCTCGAACGTAAAGATCCGCTGGTGGCGCCGCTGGTCGAAAAGACCCGGGTCGGCTCGCTCAAGATGATGGTCGATGGTAAACCGCTGCTCGATCTGCCGGTGGTGGCGCTGGAAAGCGTCAGCCAGGCCACCATTTTCGGCCGGGCCTGGGACTCGATCCGCCTCTGGCTGAAATAAGCGCGCGGGCGGCGGCGCGCGCCGCCGCCGCCCGCCACTTGCTAGCAAGCCCGCCGCTTATCGCTATAATCGTGGCCGACCCTCCTCCAACCGCACCGAGAAAGACCACGATGGCCCACCCTTTTTCCACCGATATGCTTTGCCCGCGCAGCCAAACCAGCAGCGGCGGCCCGGACCTGTCGCGCATCGTGGCCGGCATGTGGCGCATGGGCGACTGGAACCTGGTGCCGCAGCAGCGCCTGGCCTTGATCGAACAATGCATCGCGCTCGGCGTGACCAGCTTCGACCACGCCGACATCTACGGCGGCTATGGCGTGGAAGCCTTGTTCGGCGCAGCGCTGCGCCTGAAACCGTCGCTGCGCGCACAGATCGAATTGGTCAGCAAATGCGGCATCAAGCTGCTCTCGCCGCTGCGACCGCGACACACCATCCAGCATTACGACACCAGCGCGGCCCACATCGTGGCCTCGGCCGAGACCTCGCTGCGCGAACTGGGCACCGATTACCTGGACCTGCTGCTGATACACCGCCCCGATCCGCTGATGGATTTCGACCAGATCGCCGACGCCTTCACCCGCCTGCGCCAGGCCGGCAAGGTGCGCCACTTCGGCGTGTCCAATTTC
>JAYVUV010000538.1:0-8165 GCA_043787615.1 Janthinobacterium sp.
GGGAAGGTTTTTTACATCAACATGAGTCGATGAATCTGGATAGCATGTTCGCGCTGTGCTTCTCGCTCCAGCCTCGGGCCGCGCCTATGCGCGGCGGCGGGGGAGACTGGCGACGGACCCTGGATCGTCCTGAGGGTCGTCACGCATAGAACCGTATCTCGCCTGGCATCGTGTGCGCCAAGAGTGTTATTGAAACGAATAATATGGCGTTCGTTGCAATGAGTCAATATTTTACGTATATTTTTTGCGCACATACACGCGCTTGCGGCACCCGCTTGCGGCGGCGCTAGTCGAGCGCGCGGTAGGCCGCGCCCACGGCGTCGGCGCCATACACCCGCTCCAGGCGGCGCACGGTGAAATGGCCGCGCGCCATGTCCTGGAAGTGATGGATGAACAGCGTGTTGAGCAAGGCGCCGCCGGCCGCGCCGATAATCGGCACCATCATGGCGGCCGCCTTTTGCGATACTTGCACATTGAATTTGACGGCGATCTGGGCGATCAGCCGCACCAGCGCGGGCGCGCCCTCGCGCGCCACGCCCTGCTGCGCCAGATGGGCCGCCGCCTCCGACATGGCCTTGGCCAGCGCCATGCGGGCCGCGTAATAAGCCGATTCGGCGGCGTCGTCGGCGGCCGTCTCGCCGCCCAGGGAAAACACCATCAGGCAAGCGAGCTGCGCCTCGTTCGAGGCCAGATTCTCACCCTCGGCGCGGCCGATGTCGGCGATCGAGCGCAGCATCACCACGGTCGACACCGGCAACTCCAGCGCCAGCCCGGCGATGCCGAAAGCGCCGCCGGCCGCCCCGGTCAAGGCCACGGCCAAGCTGTGCATCTTGGGCAAGGGCGGGCGCGCGCCGCCGCGCAAGCTGGCGTTGGCGAGCTGAAGACATTTGTTCAGCGAAGCCGTGCCCGCGCGCGCGATGCGCTTGTTCCACGCCGCCGGCAAGGCGTGCACCGCTTTGTCGAGCGGCATCCCGATCATATTGCTGACTTTAGCCACATAGCCGGGATGCTCCAGCAAATGTTTGGCGCGCCGAAGCTCGGCCAAGTGCTCGGACGACAAGGCCGCCGCCGGCCCGTGATGCGGTCGATGTTCCATACGATTCCCAGGTTGGCGCCCGCGGCGGAACGCGGCGGGGTGCGATGCCGGAGTATAGGCGAGGCGCGCCGAATCGCGCGCGCGAACGGCGCCGCGCCGGGCCGGGCCGGGTCGCCGCTTGACAGTGAAGTTGTATAGACGTATTATTTTTACATGACTAGACCATCCAACCGCGACAAGATCTTGCAGGAAGGCTCGAAAGTCGTGCATCGGCTCGGCTTCGGCGGCGCCAGCGTGCGCGACATCATCCAGGCCGCCGGCGTGCCGCAAGGCTCGTTCACCAACCATTTCCATTCCAAGGAAGCGTTCGGCCTGGAAATGCTGGAGCGGTATTTTTCGACCGTCCGCGCCACGCTGCGCGCCACCTTGCACAACGAGGCGCTGCCGCCGCTGGGCCGCTTGCGCCAATTCATGGCGGCCGATCTCAACCGAATGGAACACGATGGCATCGAAAATGGCTGCATGCTCGGTAATTTCTGCGGCGAGACCATCGCCCACAGCGAACGTATCCGCCTGCGCCTGATCGACATCTTCGCCGAACTGCGCGCCGCGCTGGCCGATTGCCTGGACGCGGCGGTGCGGGCCGGCGATCTGCCGGCCACGCTGGCCTGCGACGGCATGGCCGAATTCATCGTCGCCGGCCTGCAAGGGGCCGCCATGCAAGCGAAAACGCAACGCGACCCGGCCCCCGTGCGGCGTTTCCAGCACACCCTGTTCGAGCTGCTGCTGGCCCGCCCCGACGCAGACGCGGGCCCCCTCGCGCGGCGCGCGGCCCGATAGATCTCCAGCACGATCATCTCGGGCGGCGCCGGCTAGCCGGCATCGACCACGCGCCTTGAAAGTGTACAAAAACAAAATCTTTTCAAGGTTATAATAATTTATCCATTCTTCGCGGGGACGACACCATGCATCGATCCACCAGCGCGCGCGCCGCCTTGATACTGGCAGGCGCCATCGGCGCGGCGTCGACCGTCGCTTGCAGCGGCGGCTCCAGCCCAACCACGACCGCGACCGGCGCGCCGGCCGGCGCCACCTACCTGGCGCAGATACGGCGCACCGGGTTCGGCGTTCCCCACATCCGCGCCAGCGACGAAGCCAATCTCGGCTATGGCGTGGCGTATGCCTACGCGGAAGACAATCTGTGCGCCCTGGCCGACGAGATCGTCACCGTCAACGGCAGTCGCTCGGCCTACTTCGGTCCCGACGCCAGCCGCGCCGGGCAAACCGTGCCCAATCTCCAGACCGACTATTTTTACCGCCTGCTCAATGACGACGCCGCCGTGGACACGGCCTGGCGCCAGCAACCGGCCGAGATCCAGGCCTTGATCACCGGCTATGTGGCCGGCTATAACCACTACCTGGACACGGCGGCGGCGCGGCGCGCGCTGGGCGCCTGCCAAGGGGCCGCCTGGCTGCGCCGGATCGACGTGCGCGACATCATGAAATTGATGCGGCGCTACGCGGTGGAGGGCGGCGCCGGCCAATTCATCGGCGCCATGGTGGGCGCCGCCCCGCCGTCGCCCGGCTCGGCCAGCCATCGCCCGCCGCGGCCCGCGTCGGCGATCCGGCCGGACCATGTGCTAACGGCGCAATACTGGCAACAGCT
Source organism: Janthinobacterium sp. (assembly GCA_043787615.1). Taxonomy (GTDB): domain Bacteria; phylum Pseudomonadota; class Gammaproteobacteria; order Burkholderiales; family Burkholderiaceae_D; genus Janthinobacterium. Next base: position 2,703 of record JAYVUV010000538.1, read on the forward strand.
GCGCGAACGCATGGGCAGCAACGCCGTCGCGCTGGGGCGAAACGCCACCGACAATGGCCAAGGCATGCTGCTGGGGAATCCGCACTTCCCCTGGAAAGGCAGCCTGCGCTTCTACCAATTGCACCTGACCATACCGGGCAAACTCGACGTCATGGGCGCCTCGCTGGGCGGCTTTCCCGTGGTCAACATCGGCTACAACCAGCACCTGGCCTGGAGCCACACGGTCACCAGTTCCAGCCACTTCACCCTGTTCCGCCTCCAGCTCGATCCGGCCGACCCCACGGTCTACCTGGTCGACGGCCAGCGCAAACGCATGCGCCGCCGCACCGTCAGCGTCGACGTCAAAGGCGCCGACGGCGCCCTGACGAGCCAGTCGCGCAGCTTTTATGACAGCGACTTCGGGCCACTGGTAACGGTGCCCGGCGTGGCCGACTGGAGCGCCGGCGCCGCCTATGCCCTGCGCGACGCCAACCGCGACAACCACCGCTTGATCGCGCAGTGGTACGCGATGGACCGGGCCGCCGGCATGGCGCAATTCAAGCAAGCGGTCGAACAGGTGCTGGGACTGCCCTGGGTCAACACGGTGGCCGCCGACCGGGACGGCAACACCCTGTTCATGGACGTGAACGTGGTGCCGAACGTCTCCACGGCCAAGCAGGACGCGTGCACCCCGGCGCCGTTTCGCGCGCTGGCCGCGCAAGGCTTGTACATCCTCGACGGCGCCCGCGCGGCTTGCGACTGGGACAACGACCCGACCGCGCCCCAGGCCGGCATCATGGGCGCCGCCAGCCTGCCGACGCTGGCGCGCGACGATTACGTGCAAAATTCGAACGACAGCGCCTGGCTGAGCAACCCGGCCAGTCCGCTGCTGGGCTTTCCGGCCATCGTCAGCGTGCAAAACGTCAAGCAAAGCGGCCGCACCCGCATCGGCATCAGTCAGTTGCAAGCCAGGCTGGCCGGCGCGGACGGCGCCGAGGGCAACAAAATGCGCTTGGCCCAGCTTCAAGAGCTGGCCTTGAGCAACCGGGTCTACCACGCCAGCCACGTGATGGCCGACCTGCTGCGGGTGTGCGCGGGCGACAAAGCGGCGCGCGCGGCCGACGGCGCGGCGGTCGATCTCACGCTCGCCTGCGCCCGGCTGGCGAGTTGGGACGGCAGCGCCAATCTCGACGCCAACATGGGCTATCTGTATTTCGCCGGCCTGTGGGACCGCATCGAGCCGCAAAACCTGTGGGCGGTGCCGTTCGACCCGGCCGATCCCGTGCACACCCCGCGCGGCTTGAATCTGGCGCTGCCGGGCGTGACGGCGGCGGTGCGGCAAGCGCTCGCCTCCTCCGTGCGAGCGGCCGAGGCCAACGGCTGGTCCAGCGAGGCGCGCTGGGGCCAGATTCAAACGGCCGTGCGCGGCGAGCGCAGAATACCGGTGCACGGCGGCCAGGGCGCATACGGCATATATAACGCGCTCACCAGCGTGCCGCTCGGCGACGGCCAACGCGACGTGGCGTATGGCACCAGCTACATCCAGGCCGTGCGCTTCGACCGCGACGGCCCGCAGGCCCAGACCCTGCTCAGCTATTCGCAATCGAGCCAGCCCGACTCGCCCCATTTCGCCGACCAGACCGAGCGCTTCTCGCGCAAGGCCTGGATCGTTCAGCCGTTCACCGAGGCGCAAATCGCGGCCGACCCGGCGTATCGCTCGATCGTCGTGTCGCAATAGCCGCCGCCACGCCCGGCGCGGCGCCATATCCCCTATAATCACGCCATGGGTAGACGGCTAAAACACAGGCGCTGGACGGGCTGGATCGCATGCGTTGCGATGCTGCTCAATCTGTTCGCGCCCTCGCTCGCGCACGCCGTCTCGGCCCTGCGCGGCGATGTCCTGCGGTTCGAAATTTGCAGCGTCAATAGCGTCAAGCCGTCCGGCAAAGGCGGCCCCTCGCCCGCCGACAGCGGCTTGCATACGATGAAGCACTGTGTGTTTTGCGCGACCCACGCCGGCGCTCTGGCGCCGCCGCCCGCCGCGTCGAGCGGCGCGCTGGTGCTCGATGGCCATGAGCGCTTTCCCGCGCTGTATTACCGCTCCCCCGCCCCGCTCTTTTCCTGGACCGTCGCCAAGCCGCGCGGTCCGCCTTCCCCGGCCTGACCGCACCGGTTTGGGAGCGGCCGCCGACCGACGGCGCCGTCCCGCGCCCGCGCGGCCACACGCCACCCACACACGCCCGAACACACGGCACGCGGCCAAGTTAGGCCGCGCCGACCGGCCATGTCCGCCGCCGTCGCGTACCGCGCGCCGGTGCGGCTGCGGCCGTCCCGTGCCCATACCATCGTCAAGGATAGCCCATGAAACGCCGTCTCTTTTTATCCGCGCTCTCCGTGAGCGCCACCGCCCTGCCGCACGCCGCGCGCGCCGCGGACGCCACCACCTACAACGCCATCGACATCACCGGTTCGGCCATCGGCCCCGACTTCCATCTCGCGCGCGGCGATGGCCGGCCGGTCAGCATGGCCGACTTCAAAGGCAAATACGTGATGCTGTTCTTCGGCTTCACGCAGTGTCCGGACGTCTGTCCGACCGCCCTCTCGCGCGCCGTCGAGATCAAAAAATTGTTGGGCAAGGAGGCCGACAAGCTTCAGGTGCTCTTCATCACCATCGACCCCGAGCGCGACACGGCGGCCCTGCTGGGCGAGTACATGCGCGCCTTCGACCCCGCCTTTCTCGGCCTGCGCGGCAGCGCCGAACAAACCGCCAAGGCGGCGGCCGATTTCAAGATCTTTTACCGCAAGGTCGCCAGCGGCAGCTCCTACACCATGGACCATACCGCCATCACCTACGTCGCCGACGCGCAGGGCAAGATCCGGCTGGCCATCAAGCATGGTCAAACCGCGGCCCAATGCGCCGCCGACCTGCGCACCTTGATGCGGGCCGATCCCGGCGCCGGCTTTTGGAAAGGACTGTTTCAATGAGCGCCCTGTCGAAATGGGCGTGCGCGGCCCTGCTGTGGCTGGCCCTGCCATGCGCGGGCTGGGCGCAACTGTCGGTCGAGCAGCCGTGGGTGCGCGCCACGGTCGCCGCGCAAAAGGCCAGCGGCGCTTTCATGACGTTGACGGCGAGCGAAAACAGCCGCCTGGTGGCCGCCAGTTCGCCCGTCGCCGGCGTGGTCGAGCTGCACGAGATGCGCATGGTCGACGAGATGATGCGCATGCGTCAAATTCCCGGCCTCGATCTGCCGGCCGGCCAGGCGGTCGCGCTCGAGCCCGGCGGCTACCACATCATGCTGCTCGAACTGAAGCATCAGTTGAAGGAAGGCGACAGTGTGCCGCTGACCTTGCTGATCGACGACGCCCACGGGCGGCGCCGCACCGTGACGGTCAACGCCGTGGTGCGCCCGCTGAATCAGACCGCCGCGCCGCCCACGCACGCCACGCCGGCCGCCGCGATGCCGGCGATGCCGGCGGTGCCGACGGTGCAGGTGCGCGCCGCGGCCGCCGCCACCATCGGCGGCAGGCTGCCAGGCGGCCCGGCCTCGGTCAACGACATCGCCCAGTCGGTGACGCGGGTGGACATGCGCACCTTGCGCGAACAAGGCGGCGCCACCCTGCTCGACGCGCTGCGCAACGTGCCCGGCGCGAGCGCCGACTTCGGCTTCAACGGCAGCCACGCGCAAGCGTTCGTGCTGCGCGGCTTTCTGGCCGATAGCGGCACCGGTTCGAGCCGCGTGCTGCGCGACGGCGCGCGACTGTCGAACTACCCCTTCGTGCCGGCCTTCGCGGAGAGCGTGCAAGTGCTGCGCGGGCCCGGCGCGGCCGTCGGTACCCGGGGCGAGCCGGGCGGCACCGTCGACATCGTCACCAAGCAAGCGCAAAGCGCCAACTTCGGCGCCGCCCATCTCGGTGCCGGCGCCAATGGACAACGCGAGCTGTCGCTCGACTTGAACCGGGTGCTGTCGGAGGAGCGGCAGCTCGCCGCGCGCGTGATCGTCGACCATGCCGAGGCGTCCGAATGGCGTCATGTGCCGGACCGGCTCGACGGCATCAAGCTCGCCGTGGCGCAGGACGGCGGCCGCGCGCACCATCTCCGCTTGGGCTACGAGCAGCTCGAGCAGCGCTACCGGCCCGATTACGGGGTGCCGGCCCTGAACGGGCGGCCGGCGCCGATCCCGCTGGAGCGCCAGCTCAGCGAGCCCTGGGCCGCGTCCACCCTGCGCAACCGGATCGTCGATCTGCACGCCGACGTCGATCTCGACCAGCGCGCCCTGCTGGCCATGGACGCCACCCATCTGGAAGCGGTATCGACCTCGGTGCGCCAGGCGCTAGGCACGCCGCTGGCTGGCGCGCCCGGGCGCTTCGCGCGCGTCACCACCATCGAGCCGGGCACGCACCGGCGCATCGACTCGGTCGCCACCTCGCTCGGCGCGACACGGCCGACGGGCGAGCTGACCCACACGCTATACGCCGGCGCCGAGTATTACAGGGAACTACTCGATCAGCCCAGCGCCGTGGCCCCGGCCGCGAACAGCCCGCCGATCGACATTTTTCAACCCGTGTATGGTGTAACGAGCGCGCCCGGGCCGCTGCCCACCCGGCTGGCGCGCGAAAACCTGGACAGCACCATCGTCACGCTGCAAGACCAGATCGACTGGAACGGGTCCAGCCTGGTGGCCGGCGTGCAGCATATGAAGCAGCGCTTTTTTTATGGCGGCGTGGATGGCGGCGACGCCAGCGACGAACGGCGCTGGTCGCCCAAGCTGGCCTTGCTACACCATGTCTCTCCCGAACGCACCGTGTACGCCGGCTACGCCAGCGGCGCCGCGCCTAACCAGGCCGCCTCGGCCAGCGGCCGCTCGCTGCCTTCGCGCACCGCGCGCCAATACGAAGTGGGCGCCAAGGGCGATTGGCGCGAGCGCGCGCTGCACGCCGAGGCGGTCTTGTTTTGGCTGGAGCAAAACCACATGCTGGCCGACGATCCCGCCACCGACTACGCGTTCGACAAAACGGTGAGCGGCGCGGCGCGTTCGCGCGGTCTGGAATTGTCGCTCAACGGCGCGCTCGCGCCCCATCTGTCGCTGGAGGGCGCGTATGCCGCCACCTTCGCGCGCTACCGGGATGGCTCCGAATTCAGCGGCAAATCGCTGCCCAACGTGGCGCGCCATAGCTTGAACCTGTTCGGCCATTACGACTGGGACGACCATTGGCGCAGCGGGCTCGGATGGTCGGTGCAAAGCCAGCGTTTCGCCGACCAAGCCAACACCACCACCCTGCCCGGTTACGGCCGCTGGGACGCCACGCACGCGTATCGGGTGACGCTGAGCGGACGTCGCTCGCTGGAATGGCAACTGTCCGTGCGCAATCTGTTCAATAAACGGTACTACGAAGCGAGCCATTTGCACGTGACCCGTTATATTTTGCCGGGCGCGCCGCGCGGCATGAACGCGAGCGCGTATTACAGGTTTTAAACCTGGCTCG
>JAYVUV010000539.1:0-20545 GCA_043787615.1 Janthinobacterium sp.
GGCAAGGTCAGCCCCGGCAGGCCGGCCAGGCCGCTCTGGTAACGCGCCGCGACGGCCTTGCGGCGGCGGTTGTATTCGTTCAAGGTGGACAGCTTGGCGCTCAGCAAGGCCGCCTGCAATTCATCCAGGCGCGAATTAAAACCCGGCAACGGGTTCTGGTATTTCACTTCGGAACCGTAGTTGCGCAGCACGCGCACGGCATGGGCGATGGTGTCGTCGTTGGTGGTGACGGCGCCGCCGTCGCCCAGCGCGCCCAGGTTCTTGCCCGGATAAAAGCTGAAGGCGGCCGCGTCGCCCAGGGTGCCGGCCAGGCGCTCGCGGTAGCGCGCGCCGTGGGCCTGGGCCGCGTCCTCGATCACTTTCAAGCCATGCCGCCGGGCCAGCGCATTGATCGGGTCCATGTCGGCCGGCTGGCCGTACAGGTGGACCGCAATGATGGCGCGGGTGCGCGGCGTGATGGCGGCGGCGATGGCGTCCGGGTCCAGATTGTAGGTGGCTGCGAGCGGCTCCACCGGCACCGGGGTGGCGCCGCAATGGGTCACGGCCAGCCAGGTGGCGATGTAGGTGTTGCTCGGCACGATGACCTCGTCGCCGGGGCCGATGCCGTAGGCTTTCAGCGGCAGGAAGATGGCGTCCAGGCCGTTGGCCACGCCGATCGCCTGGGCGCTGCCGCAATAGGCGGCGAACTTGGCCTCGAAGGAGTCGAGTTCCTTGCCCAGGATGAACCAGCCGTTGTGCAGCACGCGGTGGAAGGCCGCTTCCAGCTCTTCGGCCTGGCTCAGGTTGATGGCTTTGAGATCGAGAAAAGGCACGTTCATAATAGTCCAATCAAAACGTTCACGGATGTTGTTCGCGGTGGGCGTGCGCGGCCGCCACGAATGCATCATAGTCGTGGTAATAATCCTTCGGGTCGTACATGGTCGAGGCCAGCACCAGGCAGACCGCGCCGGATGAAAAGTTTTCGATATTGCGCCACATCATGCCAGGCACGTACAGGCCGTAATACGAGCGGTTCATATGGATTTGTTTGCGCTCGTAACCGTCGTCGACGATGATGTCGAAGCTGCCCGACATGGCGATGATCATTTGCTGCAATTGAATATGGCCGTGGCCGGCGCGCGAAGAACCGCCCGGCACGTCGTACAGGTAATACACGCGCTTGATGTCGAACGGAATGTGGACCCCGCCCTCGATCACCGACAGGTTGCCGCGCGGCTCGAAGTATTTGGGTAAATCGATCAGTTTGCAATCGCCTAGCATGGTCATGGTGGCTCACTCCCCGTGAAGTTGTGCGACATAGTCCAGAAACCGCAGGTAGGAGCGGCCGACCTGTTCGAACACGCCGCTCAGCTGGGCGTGCACGCCGGCCACCGTTTCTTGCCGCGCCAGCAGCTCTTCCCGGGTGACCAGGCCGGTCACATGGGATTGCACCAGCAAGTCGATATAGTCGGAGAAACAATAGCCGAAGTTGGGGTTTGAATTCGGGTTCGAGTTCGACAGCAAGCGCTCGTCACGCCGAAAGTAACTCAATTCCTCGTCGATGTAAAAGGCCGCACCGTTGCTCACCAGATTGCAGTAGGCGGCCACGTCGGCCAGGCCGAAGGTGAAGTCGTGCCGGCCCAGGGTGAACAAGCCTTGCCAGCCGATGCGCCACAGCTTGTCGCGGCGAAACATGATCGAAGTGAATTCGCCGATGAAGTTGCGCATGCCCAGCGCCATGCTGCGGTGCATCTCGGCGCCCGTCATGGAGCCGCTGGCCGTGTAGGGGCGGCGCGTTTCGATGCGGCTATTGTCCGCGCTGATCACTTGCGAGGCGGAAAACACCAACTCCACATCCTCGCGCGCCTCCATGGTGGCCACCATGCGTTCGATGCAAAACGGGTGCAGGATATCGTCGTCGAACAGGGGTTTGATGTACTTTCCCTTGCCCGAATAAAAGCACGAGATCACGTTTTGCTCGCGGATCACGCTGTTGCGCTGGTAGAGCACGCCGGGAAAGCGGGCGCAGATGGCGGCGATTTCTTCGGTCGGGCAATTGTCGCTGACCAGGATTTCCGTGTGGGGATAGGTTTGGCCGATGGCCGAGCGCAGGCATTGCTCGAAATGACCGGCCTTGTAGGAAGGAATCACGATGCTGACTTTGGGTAATGCCATTGGTTTTCCGATCACGCAAAAAAGCACAACCCATCAGCCGTCGACCACGAATAGCACGCTGATCAGGTCCAAATAAGTGGGGTCCGTGCCGGCCCGGCCCGCGCCGAAACAGTCGAAACCGGCCACCGCCGCCGTCTGGCCGGCTGGCGGCACCGCCAGTTCCAGGTCGCTGGCGCCGAAGGGCCGCACCAGGGTCTGCTCCCACAGCAGGGGCAGGGGAATGCTGGAATAAATGAAGCTGAAACTGTCGGTGTCGGCGTGGCGGGTGGCGATCTGGCCGGCGCGCGCCGGCGCGTCGCCCTCGCTCAGGCGCAGCGTGACGCGGTCGTGGTGGGCGTCCGATTTCACGAATAGCGCCAGCGGAAACATTTCAGTGCGCAAATGCAAGCGGCCGCCCGGATGCAGGCGCAGATAGTCGAGTCGCATCAAGCGGTTGCCGGCGTGGCCGAGCTCGACCGGGCCGCTGGTGAATTGGCGTAGGTTGACGGCCGGCACATAAGCCAGTTCCACCCCGGCGTGGGGCGACGTGGCCAGCAAGCGCTCGCGGGTGGCGTCCAGCCGCGGCGCGCCGCCCTCGGCCAGCGCGAGCAAGCGGCGCGCCACTTCCGCGCCCACCAGGTCGGTGGCCTGCGGGGCGGCGTAATGGGCTTGGTCGGCATACAGCCAGTCGGGCTTGCGGCCCAGGAACAGCTCGGACAGCCAAGCCCGCATGTCGATATACGGCAGCGCCAGTTGCGCGAACACGCGGCGCTGCATCGCATAAAAGGGATAGTCGGCCTCGAGCGGGAAATGGCGTTCCTGGGCCAGCATCAGCGGCACCAGCACGGCCTGCGGATACAACTTGGCGGCGGTTTTGATCAGCAGGTGCAGGCACAGCAACCAGGAAGCGTCGCCGCCGGCGCGCGAGGCGAAGTGGCCGGTGTCGTTGATCGAATATTCGTACAGGATGAAGTCGAACTTTTGCCCGGTATGGGTGTCGAACAAACGTCCCACCCCGGACAGGGTGGTGGTGGCGCCGACCGAGATCTGGGTGAGCGTCGATTCGCCCCGCGTTTGCAAACATTGCTGGAGGGCGTGCACATAGCCGCCCTTCATCAGCGAATTGGAGCCGCCCACGATCAAGATCCTCATGCCGCGCCGCCATGCGGAAAGCGAGGCGGGAAGCGGGCGGGCTCGGCTTGGCGCATCGATTCAGGCTGCCACGGCGGTGATGATGTAACGCTGCGGCAAGGCGTCTTGCAGCGACACGTCAGGATCGTTGCCGCTCGCCACGGCCAGCTGGCGCAGCAGGGGCAGCACGGCCTCGCGGCCCGGCTCGTCCACGATCACCGGCGCGCCACCCGTGACGCGCCAGCCGCTGCGTTGGAACAGGTCGAGCATGGTGCCGCGCGTGAATTGGCGCAAATCGCCGCGCGCCAGCGGGCCGCCGTCCTGGTAGCGCAAGTCGCCCACGCAGAGGCGCAGTTGCGAAGCCCAGTGCTGGAAATTCTTGACCGAGGCCACCACCGTGCCGCCGGGCGCGATGCCGGCCCGTATTCTCTCCAGCATGGCCCAGGGGTCGGCCAACTGGCCCAGCACGTCGCCCAGCACCCAGCAATCGGCCCCGGCCGTGTGATGGGCGCATTGGGCGTCGGGCCGTTCCAGGTCTTGCTGGAACACGAAGTCGCAATGGCCACGGGCCAGATTGGCGGCGGCCGGGTCGCGCTCGATGCCGGTGTAGTCGCAGATCGGATTGCGCGCCTTGTAGGCCTTGGCGAAGGCACCGTCGTGGCAACCGGCCTCCACCACCTTGCGCACCGTCAGCGGCACGAAGGACAGTAGCAATTCATCGTGGGCGGTGGACGCGAGCGGTTCGTCGTAGTGGTAGCCGCCGGTGCGGATCACCGTGCCTTGCCAATCGTGCTTGATGAAGATGCGGTCCGGATTCTGGCCGAAGTCGTTGCTGACCCAATCGATATTGCCGATCAGGGCGGAGGCGCCCGATTCGTGCAGGGCCAGCATCGGCGTGATCATGGGCGCGCCATGTTTGATGGGCAGCGGCCAGCGCCGCATTACTTCGATATTGCACAACATGCAGGCCGGGTGCAGATAGGGGATGCCGCCCTCGGCCACGGGCTGGCCTTTTTCGTTCACTCGCAGCACGTTGCCGACGCCATACATGGGCGTCGATAGTTGCCCGGCCAGCGATTCGAGGAAACCCTGCTTGAGAATTTCCACGTCGGAATCGATGAACAGCACCTGGCTATTCAGGCTCAGATTGTTGATGGCCCAGGCCATGCCGGGGCCGTGGTGGATGTTGTAGCCGAAGGGGATGAAATCGACATCCGGATATTTTGCGACGATCAGCGCGATCTCGGCGGCCAATTCCGGGCGCGAACCGTCGATCACATGGATGCGGTTGGCGTAGAAGCGGCGCAGGCTGGCCAGCAAGGTGTCGATCAAGTCCGGCGCGTTGTACGACACGGTGACGATGGGAATTTGCTCGATCAGCATGAAGGGGACGCTTTCCACAGCGCGGGCGCTGTTCGGTGAGGGTTGTGCGTGGCGGGGCGACGGTGCCGGCCCCTTGGCCACCTGGCGCAATACCGTTTCCAGATTGCGCACGAAGCGCGGGCTGTCGAACAGGGCGCAGCTCAGGCGGTTGGCGTCGAGCTGGTGTTTCATGGCGGCGATGCGGTCCGGGTCGGCGGCCAGGGCCACGGCCCGCTCTTCATAGTCGGCGAAGTTGAAGGTGATCAGCTCGGGCAAATCGACCGCGCGCAACAGGCTGCCGGCCATGCGCGAGGCGAACGTGGCGCCCACGCACGTGAGCAGCGGCAAGCCCGCCCACAGCGCGTCGCTGGCGGTGGTGCCGGCGTTGAAGGGGAAGGTGTCGAGGAACAAGTCGGCCAGTTGATAGCGGGCCAGGTATTCGGCCGGCACCGCGCGGCTGGCGAAGATCAGGCGGGCGCGCGAGATCCCGGCTTGCTCGGCGCTGCGCCACAGGTTTTCGCGCACCAATTCGTTGTCGGCCACCAGCCACAGCACGCTGTTCGGGACCTGGTCCAGGATGCGCATCCAGATGGCGAACACTTCCGGCGTGAACTTGAAGTTGTTGTTGAACGAACAGAAAACGAAGGCCTGGTCCGGCAAGGCGCAACTGGCCCGGGTGGGGCGCGGGCCGATCAGGCGCTGGCGGTCGTTGATCTGGAAGGTGTCGGGCAGATACAGCGGCTTTTCCGTGAAATGGGCGGCCACGTCAGGCGGCAGCAGGAAGGCGTCGGCCAGCACATAGTCGATCTGGGGCAGGGCGGTGGTGCCGGGAAAGCCGAGGTAAGTCATTTGCACCGGCGCCGGGCGCCAGGACAGGATGTTGGGGCGGGCGTTCAGGGTCAGGCCGTGCAAGTCGATCAAGATATCGATCTCGTTGGCGTGGATGCAGCGCGCCGCTTCCTCGTCGCTCAGCTCGGCGATGCGGATGTAATGGTCCATCGCCTTGACCACGCGCGCGCGGATCGGCGAATGGTCTTCCCGGCTCCAGCTGAAGGCATACACTTCGACCTTGCTGCGGTCGTGGAGTTCATACAGTTCGGCGGTGAGGATGGACACCGCGTGCGAGCAAAAGTCGGATGACAGATAGCCGATGCGCAGGCGCCGGTGGCCGTAGCCGTGCGCGCCGGTCAGGTGCGGCACGTCGGTGATGACCTTGTCCTCCACGAAGCGGCGCGCGGCCGCCAGTTGCAGGGCCGGGTCGCTCGACGCGCTCAGCATGGCCAACGCCGAGGTGGCGCGCAGCATGGCCTCGGGCGACACCCGGTCCAGCGGCTGGTAGACCGGCCACTCGCATTGCTTTTGGCGCAGGTGGACGTAATGGGTCAGCACATTGGGCTGGTCGGGTTCGACTTCCAGGCTGTGCACCAGCATCGCCTCGGCGGCGGCGAATTGTTTACGCACTTCGAGCAGGCGGCCCAGATTGTTCAAGGTTTGCAGATGCAGGGCCGGCCTGGCGGGCAGGTCGGCCACCTGGTCCAGCGTCGCTTGCCAGGTGGCCAGGGCCTCGTCGGGGCGGCCGCCGCGCTCTTGCAGCGTGCCGAGATTGAGGCGGGCTTCCACGAAACCGGGGTGCAATTCGATGGCTTGGCGGTACAGTTGTTCGGCACCCGGATCGTCGCCCTCGTTGGCCAGCGACACCGCCAGATTGAAACACACGGCGTAGGCCAGCGGCGAGGCGGTGTGCGTCAGCCAATGCCGGTACAGGCCGATGCCGGCCGCCGCTTGCCCGCCGCCGATCAATTCCTGCGCGATGGTGAACAGCTCGCCGATCGGCAACTCGCCCAGGCCGGCGCGCCGCATCGCGGCGTCCGTCGCCGCGCCATGCCGCGCGGACTCGTCCGCATGCGCGCCGGAGGACGGCCTGATCGTCGCTGGAGCAGTCATCGCTTGTCTCTCATAAGAGGGGTCCGGCTGCGCCGCGAAACGGCGTCATCGGTACGCAATCGCATGTTCATCATACCTTTTAGTCTCTGACAAAGAGTGACTTTTCCCCCACACCCGACCCCGCCATAGCGCGTTTTTTTGCGTGGCGCGGCGCGCCGCCGCCAACCCGGTCGCCGGAGCCGGGAGCGCCATCATAGGTCGGGGGCGGGCGCCGCCATGCCGCGAACACAGGCCGAAACAGGCATGTCATTCGGCGATGGCGGGGAAGGTTGTATGATGGTGTCGAGCAATCCCCGAACCCACATCGCCCTTTTCCACCCATGCTACAAACGCCCGCCTGTTTCATTCCGCTGCTTGTCGCCGAGCGGCACGCCGATCCCCTGACCCTGGTTTTCCACCGCGACCGCCTGCTGGTAAGGGAGACCGATTTGAGCCTGCCGGACGGCGCCGCCCTGGCCGCGCTCGGCCTCGACCCCGGGCGCGCCCATCCGCTGGGGCTGTGGAACGGGCGCTACTGTCAAGTCGATTGGGTCGAGGACGAGGTGCTGCCGGGGCCGGACTATGCGTATCGCGGCATCCGCTCGCTGTTCGGGCAGCTCGACGAAGGCTTGCTGGGCCTAGCCGGACGCGCCTATCAGATCGCCGAATGGTCGCGCACGCATCGCTATTGCGGCGCCTGCGCCACGCCGATGCGGCTGGCGCCCGGCGAGCGCGCCTTTCACTGCGCGCATTGCGGCATGCTGGCGTATCCGCGCATATCGCCGGCCATGATGGTGTTGATACGCAAGGGCGACTCGGTGTTGCTGGCGCTGCACGCCAAATCGGGCTCGACCCGTTTTACGCCGCTGGCCGGTTTCCTGGAGGCGGGCGAATCGATCGAGGAGGCGGTGCACCGCGAAGTGATGGAGGAAGTCGGATTGCGGGTGCATAACTTGCAATATTTCATGAGCCAGTCTTGGCCGTTTCCGCATTCCTTGATGATCGCCTTCACCGCCGATTACCTCGACGGCGAGATCCGGGTCGATCCCGGCGAGATCGTCGAGGCGCGCTGGTTCGGGCCGGACGACGTGTGGCCGGAGGCGGTGGCGCCGGTGTCGATTTCGAGTCTGCTGGTGGCCGCGCATCGGCCGGCGGGAGTTTGACCGCGTTGAGGGGGAAGGGATTTTCTTTGACATATGGTTACAAAAAGAGGGAGACTGAGGCCACAATAGCTCAACCCAAATAATGGAGACCATGTGCAAAATCGATTCTTGACAGACTTATTTGCGATTAAAAACAGCGCCTTGTCGCGCGCCGCGCTGGCGATGCTGGCCCTGCTGCTGGACGCGCCCGGCGCGTCGGCCGCGCTGCCGGTCGGGCGGCCCTGGCCCAACGCGCCCGACCGGCAAGCCTACAACCTGGTGCCGAATCAGCCGTCGTCTTGCCCGGTCCGCGTCCACAGCCTGTCGGGCGATGTGAGCAACGCCAACGCCATCCTGTGCGACAGCGGCGGCGGGCTGACCCTGACCATGGCGCCCGGCGGCGCGGCGCCCCGCGTGGTGCTCGACTACGGTAAAAACGTGGGCGGCATCCCCTGGCTCGACGTGGGCGCCGTGTCCGGCAATCCGCAATTGAAAGTGGCTTACAGCGAAACGGCGCTGCATCTCGATGACAACGGCGACTTCGCGCCCGCCCTGCTGGAAAGCGACGGCGACTCCAGCCGGAACAATCTCTACACCGTGTCGGCCCCGGGCTTGATCGCCAACCGCTACACCCAGGGCGGCGAGCGTTTCCAGGTCGTCACATTGACCAGCCCTGGCAGCGTGACCCTGCGCGGCGCCGGCATCCAATATATCGCCGACCGCACCCAGGCGGCCGACTATGCCGGCTATTTCCTGTCCAGCGACGACGAATTGAACCGGGTCTGGTACGCTTCCGTCTATACGGCCCAGCTCAATGCCGTTCCGACCGCTTCCTTGCCCGGCAGTTACCGCATCGAGAACGGCGCGCTGAGCGCCTGGGGCAGCAATCCGACCGGAAACTCGGTGATCGGTTACTACAAGCCCGGTGCCAACTGGACCGACTACACCATGGCCTTCGACCTCAACATCGTGCCCCACGCCAATGGCCGCGATCAGCAAGCCGGTTGGACGGTGCGCACGCGCGACGCGCAAAACGGCGTGGTTTTTCTGTTGAGTCCGGGCTTATTGCGGGCGTTCAAGGCGGTTGGCAATCAATACACCGAGATCGGCTCCCAGCCAGTCGCGGCCGGAGCGAACGCCTGGCACCACGTCGCGACCAGCGTCAGCGGAGCCACGGCGACGGTCAACATCGACAACCTGACGGTGCTAACCGTGAGCGCGGACGCGTTCGGCACCGGCTCGGTCGGTTTTCGCCAATGGGGACCGGAGGAAGCGCGCTTTCGCAACCTGCGTTTGACCGACCGGGCCGGCGCCTCCTTGCTGAACCTGCCTCTGAACGACGCCGCGCAACTACGCGACTTCCACATTCCCGGCGTCAACGAGGTACCGTCCATCCTCGATGGCGCCAAGCGCGACCGCGCCGTGTGGTCCGGCGACCTCGACACCGAAGGCGCTGTGCTGGCCTATAGCCTCGGCAATAACGACTACCTGAAAGGCGGGCTGCAATTGCTGGCGACGCATCAGCACGGCAGCGGCTTCATCGAAGGCGTGGTGCCGCCCGCCTATCCGTTGCTGCGCCAGCCCTTGCTGGCCAACGAGACTGGCCCGTATTCGGCGGTCTACTCGATGTATTTCGTCATCGATCTGTACGACCACTTGATGTACAGCGGCGAGCGCGCGTTCGCCGCTTCCCTGTGGCCGGTCGTCACGCGCCAGATGGCATGGAACGCCACCCGGCTCGACGCGCGCGGCCTGTTCATCACGCGCGACCGGGTTGATGGCGCCGACTGGGATTTCTACGACCCGGACAAGGCCGGCGCCATCACCGCCTACAACGTGATGTATTACCGCACCCTGGTGGCGGCCGCCGCGATCGGCGACGCGGTCGGCCAGGGCGCGGCGGCGGCGGCCTACCGCGGCCAGGCGGCCAAGCTGCGCGACGCCATCAACACCCACATGTATGACGGCGCGCGCGGCGTCTACCGCATCAGCGACACCGTGCCCGTCATCGCGCAAGACGCCAACGCCCTGGCCGTGCTGGCCGGGGTGCCGGCGCCGGGCCAGGCGGTGCGCGTCCTGGCGTCGATGAAAACGGCTTTATGGACCAACCAATATGGCCCGATGCCTTTTAATGACCCGTTCTGGAAACCCATCGTCAGCACGTTCATGAGCGGCTACGAGGCGCAGGCGCGTTACCTGGCCAACGACGCCGAGCACGCGGAGCAGTTGATCCACACCGTGTTCGGCCGGCTCGCCAACCCCCTCAATTATCAATACACCGGCACCATGTGGGAAAACGTCGGCGCCGACGGCACGCCGGGCCTGGGCCGGCAAACCAGCCTGGCGCACGGCTGGGCGACCGGCGCGGCGACGGCGCTGTCCGCCTACGCGCTGGGTATCTTGCCGACCGCGCCCGGCTTCGACACGTGGCTGGTGCAGCCGCACCCCGGCACGCTGGACTGGGCGGTGGGCCAGGCGCCCACGCCGCACGGCGCGCTGCAAGTGAAATGGGGCGGCAAGCGCGACGCGGCCCAGTTCACCATGGAGGTGGTCGCGCCCGGCGGCAGCTCGGGCACGGTCGCGGTGCCGACTTACGGCGCGGGAAACCCGGTCGTGACGGTCAACGAGCGCGTGGTCTGGCGCAACGGCGGCTTTCTGGCCGGCGGCGGCCCCGCCGGCGCCAGCACGGACGGGCAATTCGTTTATCTGAACGGGATTCAGGCGGGCAGTTATCTGATCGCGACCGGTCCCGCCGATTAGTCGTCCTTACCCAAACGACCCGTCTCTCAGGAGCGGTGAATTGGCCACGTGTTCGATTCCAGGGCGGAGAAAAGTCGATATCGAGGCATTTGCCGGCACGCAATCGTCGATTTATTTCGATTGCGCTAACCGGGAGGTGCAATAAATGCCTGTACGGCAAGCGCGCTATCGGCCGCCAGCCCAGTGGCCTGTGGTTGCCGTTATATTGGTATTAATGGTCAAAGACGCGCACGAATCCCCGGTCGAGCAGCGACGCCAGATGCCAGCGGTTGCTGTACTCGCCGCGAATCACCGCGAAGCAGACATTGGCGATGCAGCAGACCGTGAACAGCGGATGATTATGTTGCGCCTCCGCGTGCCCGCTGCACAACCAGAGCGCTATCTCCAGCGCCACCACCGGTATCAGCGAACCCCACATGCCTTTGGCGATCAGCCACAGGTCGCCCAGAAAAAAAGCCGACCAGGAAAAGCCGCAATGCGCGTAGCCGTATTCGCCCGCCACATTTTTGAGCAGGATGGAGCGTGTGGCTTTTGGCAGCCGGATGCGGTGCCCGGACGCCTGCGGACCGATGTGCGATAAAGAGTCAGGAAACATGAATGACGTGTAAGTAAACAACAGACGCCCGATCAGGACGCGGTGATGATTGTTGAGCGAACCACATCACTCAAACGGAGCGGTCTCGCTGCCGCCATGCGCTGCGTCGAGCTCCGGGCGGCTAAATTTTTCTCGCTGTATATTATCCGAATTACAAGCGACATGGCAAGCCAAATGGCGAGCCAAACCCGCGTCCGCACCATCGCGTGGCGGCCCGTCCGGCCGCGCTCAGATGACGGTCAATGACGGTAGTCGTTGACGAAATGCTTGGTGAAGTTGTATTTGCTACCACCCTGCAAACTGTCCACCAGGCGCTTGGGATTGGCGGCCGACATGAAGGCGTCGGCGGCGCCATCGCTGCTGCGAAATTTCATGCCCGGGCTGAGGATCTGATTGGGATTGACCATCAAATGCTGAAAGCTTTTGGTCTTCTCATTGTTCAAGATGAAATGCAGTTCCTGCTTGAAGGTGAGGAAGGGGATCTTCAACCACCAGCCCTCGTCGGCGCCATACACGGTGACATTGGAAAAATGCGTATTTTTATCGTGCAGCGCGGCTGTGCCCAGCCGGTCGTTGATGCGTTTGATGGCGTCTGCCTTGTTCATGCGGTTCCTTGAATTGCGGTCGAATCGATGAGTTTACTGGCTCGCGCCCGACAGCATGCCGTCGCGCACCGCCTTGAATTCGGCGCCCGCCTTCCATTGCGGATAGCGCGCGCCATTGGCCACGTCGTAGCCGATCTGGAAAATCAGGCGCGCGTCGTCCACCGCGCCGGCGCTGTCCCAGTCCGGCCGGACCACGTCGCTGACCTTATGATAATCCTGCGCGGTGAAGCGTTCCATTTTTTCTTTGCCGAAGCCGGCCGGCTGGTCGATGAAATCGCTCCCCGCCGCCAGATACACCACCGGCACTCCCGCCTTGGCGAACTCGAAATGGTCGCTGCGGTAAAAGCCGCCGAATTCGGGATGCGAGTGGCGCCGCGCGACCCGTCCCTGCAAGCGCGCCTGGCGCACCACGATGTCGTCGGTGTCCGATTTGCCGTAACCGGCGATTTCCACGTCGCGTGTGCGGCCCCACATATTCAAGCCGTCGATATTAATGTCGATCAGTGTCTTGGCCAGCGGGTACAGCGGGTGACGCGCGTAATATTGCGCGCCCAGCAGGCCGCGCTCTTCGGCCGTGGTGAGAACGAACAAAATGCTGCGCTTGGGCGGCGTCGGCAGCGCGCGGTAAGCCTTGGCCACCTCCAACATGGCGGCCACGCCGGACGCGTTGTCGCGCGCGCCATGAAATATTTGCCCGCCGCGCGGGCCGGGCAGGGTGGTGTCGACGCCGAAGTGGTCCCAGTGCGCGCTATAGACCACGGTCTCGTCCTTGAGTCGCGGGTCGGCGCCCTCGATCCTGGCCACCACGTTGTAAGAGTCGAGCTGGTGCCAGACGTTGTCGGCGGCGGCGCTGGCGGTCAGCCCCAGCGGCACCGGGCGGAAATCGCGCGACAGGGCGGCTTGTTTCATGGCGTCGAAATCGAGTCCGGCGCTACGAAACAGTTGCTTGGCGCGGTCCAGTTGTAGCCAGCCGGGGAAGGCGGGGAAGGAGGGCGGCCCGCCGTCGCTCTTGATGGAAAAGTTTTCCCGGCCCCAGGTGTTGCGCACCACTTCGTAGGGATAGCCGGCCGGCGCGCTTTCGTGCACGATCAAGGCGCCGGCCGCGCCCAGCCTGGCCGCCATCTCGTATTTATAGGTCCAGCGGCCGTAATAGGTCATGGCGGCGCCGTCGAACATGGCCGGGTCCGGCTGGGCCGGGTCGCCGGGCAGGGGCACGGGCGGGTCGTTGATCAGCATCAGCAGCATCTTGCCGCGCACGTCGGCGCCCTTGTAGTCGTCCCAGCGGTATTCGGGCGCGTTCACGCCGTAGCCGACGAACACCAGCGGCGCGGACAGGATGGATAGCGCCGGCCCGTCCTGGCTCGACCAAGCCACGAAATCGTCGGGAAAGCGCAAGTCGACGGCCGCGCCACCGTCGGCCCGGTAGCTGAGCGCGGGGGTCGATCGCACCCGGGCCAGCGGCACTTTTTGCAGGTAGCTGCCGTCCGGATTGCCGGGTGTCAGGCCCAGTGCGATGAATTGCTGTTGCAGATAAGCCAGCGTCAGGCGCTCACCCTCGGTGCCCGGCGCCCGTCCTTCAAACTGGTCGGAGGCCAATATCTGGATGTGCCGCATCAAGCTGGCGCCATCGATCCGCTGCGCCGCCGCGTCGACTGCGGACAGGCGCGACGGGGCCGCCACGGCGGCGGCGGGCAAGAGCAGGGCGACCAGCAGGACGTTTTTCATGGCGCGTGTATCCGCTTGATTAATGCTGGTATTTTGACACGTTTATTTGTCGGACGTTTCCAAGAGGGCCGCCAGCCAATCGACGAACACGCGCACTCGCGGGGTCAAATGTTTGTTGTGCGAATACACGATCGAGATCGGCATCGGCGGCGGCGGCCAGTCCGGCAGCACCTGTTCCAGCGCGCCGCTGGCCAGCAGATGCGCCAGCCCCAGCCGGGGCGCCTGGATCAAGCCCAGTCCGGCGATGCAGCTGGCCAGGAAGGCTTCGGTGCTGCTCACCGAAATCATGCTGCGCATGGGCAGGGTATGGACCCGGCCGCCTTCCTGATATTCCCAGTCGAGTTCGCGGCCGCTGCGGCCGGAAAAAAACGCCACCGCGTAATGGCGCGACAAATCGTCCAAGCTGCGCGGCCGGCCGTGGCGCTCCAGATAGTCCCTGGAGGCGCAGTTGATCTGGCTCATTTCGCCGATGCGGCGCGCCACCAGGCTGGAGTCGCTCAAGGTGCCGACCCGCAAGGCGCAGTCGATGCCTTCGCCCACCAGATCGGCGAAGCGGTCGTTGGCGCCCAGCTTGACCTGGATGTCGGGATAACGCCGGAAGAAATCGGGCAGGGCGGGAATCACGGTGACGTGGGCCATGCGCTCCGGCAGATCGACCCGCACCGTGCCGCTGGGCAGTTGGCCATCCGTCAGGAACAGGCCGTTCATGTCATCCAGATCGCTCAGCAGAAGCGTGCAGCGCTCCAGGTATTGCGCGCCCTCGACCGTCAAGCTGACCTTGCGCGTGGTGCGTTGCAGCAGCCGCACCCCCAACTGTTGCTCCAAGCTTTGGACGGCGTTGGTGACGGTCGGCTTGGGTAGTTCGAGCCGCGCGGCGGCCTGGGTGAAGCTGTTGCACTCCGCCACGCAGCGGAAAATATGCATCGCCTTGAGTTGATCCATCGCCCTCTTTCATCCGCCCGATGGGCCGATTATTATTTTTTATCGAATAAAGTAATCAATCTTACGTTATTTATTAGAGTTTGCATTAATTGCATAATGATTGCACGGGATCTGGCGTCGCCAGCTCGGACGGCATTTTTACTGGAGATAAGCATGGAAACACGTCAACTTGGCGGCACTGGTCCGCGCGTGGCGCAATTGGGCTTGGGCTTGATGGGCATGTCGGACCTGTACGGTCCGGCCGACCGGGGCGAGAGCATCGCCACCATCCACGCCGCGCTGGAGGCGGGCCTGACCTTGCTCGACACGGGCGACTTTTACGGCTTGGGCCACAATGAATTGCTGCTGCGCGAGGCGCTGGCCGGACGCCGGCGCGACGATGCCGTGGTCAGCGTCAAATTCGGCGCGCTGCGCGACCCGCGAGGCAATTGGAACGGCGTCGATGGCCGTCCCCACGCGGTGAAAAACTTCGCCGCTTATTCGCTGCAACGGCTGGGATTGGAGCATATCGATATCTATCGTCCCGCCCGCCTCGATCCGAACGTGCCGATCGAAGACACCATCGGCGCCATCGCGGACTTGGTCAAGAGCGGCCATGTGCGCCATATCGGCTTGTCCGAAGTCGGCGCCGACACCTTGCGCCGCGCCCATGCGGTGCATCCGATCGCCGACCTGCAAATCGAATATTCGATGATTTCACGCGGCATCGAGGCCGACATCCTGCCGGTGGCGCGCGAGCTGGGCGTCGGCATCACCGCTTACGGTGTGTTGTCGCGCGGCTTGATCAGCGGCCACTGGAGCCGTGCGCGCGCCGGCGAGGCCGATTTTCGCGGCGGCGCCAGCCCGCGCTTCCAGGGCGATAATCTGGACCGCAATCTGGCCCTGGTCGAGCGCGTGCGCGTCGTCGCCGACGAACTGGGCGCGAGCGTGGCGCAGGTGGCCATCGCCTGGGTGCTGGCGCAAGGGGCCGACATCGTGCCGGTGATCGGCGCGCGCCGCCGCGACCGTTTGCAGGAAGCGCTGGGCGCCATCCCGATCAGCTTGTCGGCGGCCGATCTGGCCAAGTTGGAGCAAGCGGTGCCCAAGGACGCCGCGTCCGGCGCGCGCTACAGCGAATATTTGATGGCGCATCTCGATAGCGAACGGGCGCGCTGAGCGCGAGCGGCGCCCCGCGCCGGCAGATGGCCCGGACGACGCGCCGCGCATCGCAAGCGAGGCGGGCCACGTCAGGACGGCGCGGCGAACGGTGGCGCCGCGCCGACCGCCGTCCTGGTCCGATGGCACCCTACTGCGCCGGGGCGGCCCCTGCCGGGGCGGCCCCTGCCGGGGTGGCCTCGGCCGGGCCGGCCGGAGCCGCCTCGAAGATCAACTTGCCGTCCTCGACCACGAAGGCGCCGACCGGCCGCCCCAGATCGGTTTTGGGATCGTATTCCAACTCGGTCAAACCGGTGCATTTTTCGGTTTCGATTTGCCACAGGCGCTTATCCATGCGCACGTTCCACAAACCGTCGCCGGCGTCGAACAACTCCACTTTCAAGTCGTCCAGCGCGGCGCCGCCGAGCGGATGTTGGCGCTGGCATTCCGGCAAGCGCGCCGCCACCAGCGCGATGTCGGCCTGGGACTGCCAGAAATACGCTTGCTGGCGCCGCAGCGACAGCGCATGGTCGCGCCCGTCGATATAAAAGGAAGCCGTGTCGTTGACGCAGCCAGCCAGCAATACACAGATCAACAGTACCAGAGTCTTGCGCATGGCATCGCTTTCCAGTGAGTGGCAGTGCAGGGGCCGGTCGGCGCGGGCCGGCGGCGGCGCGGCGGCCGCTTCACGCCGGCCCCCGGAACTTTTTCCGCTTCCGTGGCATTATATCGGTGCCCGCTTGCCGCGGCATCATTGTTGTGACCCGAAGCAATGACGACCCCGGCCGCGCGGGCCAATCCGCCACACATTCGGCCGCCGGGCCGCCCCGCCCGCGCCGCCAACCACGGAAACCCGCCATGATCGATCTGTATTACTGGACCACCCCGAACGGCCATAAAATCACCATGTTCCTGGAAGAGGCGGACCTGCCCTACCGCATCGTGCCTGTGCGCATCGGCCAGGGCGAGCAATTCAAGCCGGCCTTTCTGGCCATCGCCCCCAACAACCGCATCCCCGCCATCGTCGACCATGCGCCAGCCGATGGCGGCGAGCCGCTCTCGCTGTTCGAGTCCGGCGCGATCCTGCAATATCTGGCCGAGAAAAGCGGCTTGTTCCTGCCGACCGATCCGCGCGGCCGCGCCGAGACCATGCAATGGCTGTTTTGGCAGATGGGCGGGCTGGGTCCGATGGCCGGACAAAATCACCACTTCGTTCAGTATGCGCCGGAAAAAATCGACTACGCCATCGCGCGCTACGTGAACGAGACCAACCGTTTGTATGGCGTGCTGGACCGGCGTCTGGCCGAGCGCGCCTTCGTGGCCGGCGAGCATTACTCGATCGCCGACATGGCGGCCTATCCCTGGATCGTGCCGCACGAAAAGCAGGGCCAGAAGCTGGAACAGTTCCCCCATCTGGCGCGCTGGTTCGCCGCCATCGCGGCCCGTCCCGCCACCGTGCGCGCCTACGCCCGCGCCGCCGAGATCAACACCGCGCCCACCGTCGACGCCCAAGCCCGCGGCGTGTTGTTCGGCCAGACCGCCGCCGGCAAGCCGGTCTAGCGATTTGCCGCCGGCCGTCTCCGGTCCGGCCGTCGGCCTGGCCGCCGCCAACGCGCAATTGTGCTCAACAGCAATAGCTAATGTGTTATATTTTCTATTAACTTTCGCGGCGTGACGGCCGCATCCGGGACACACCGGCGGCGATCTTTCTTGGAGAGTATATGAATGCAAGCACGGCCGCTTTGCCGTTGGCTGTTGAAGGCGACTTGATCAAGGGAGACGACTTGCTCGACGCGGTGCGCGACCTGAGCGCGCTGGCCGGGAGGCTGGGCGCCCTGGCCGGCGACAACCGCACCGCGCCGGAACAGCGGCGCATCGCGCGCCACAAGCGCAGCCTGCTCCGCCTGGCCGACTGCCTGCGCGAGGCCGACATTGCCCTGGTGCCCGACCAGCCGAAGGTGCTGGCGGCCCATATCGACGCCGCCGTGGCTTACGCGGTCGAGTCCATCGGCCGGACCGAGGTGCTGCGCGTGCTGCTGGCCAAGGTCGATGTGCTACTCGACTTTTTCGCCACCGTCCTGGGCGGCGACGGCGGCCAGATGCTGCGCGCGGCCGAACATTTGAAGCGCTGCCTGTGCGACGTGGGCGACATCGTCTGCGGCACCGCCTGGTTCGTCCCGGCCGCCGACGGCGCGCCGCGTTCCTGGGAGGCCGCGCCCTATGTCTTGCTGCCGATCCGCGGCTTGCGCTCGCCCGAAATGGCGGCCCTCCAGCCGCGCCCGGCCGACCCGTCGACGCTGTCGGCCGCCGGCGTGGCGGCGCTGAGCGCGCTGCCGTCCGAGCCGGGCGCCGCCTCCCCGCTGGTGCTCCATTCGATCCACGAGGACGGCGCCAAGCTGGCCGAGTTGACCGGGCGCGAGATCCTGGCCTTGAAGGTGAGCGATCCGGGCGTGCGGGTGATGCCGCTGGTGTTATATCAAGTCAATCGGCGGCCCCTGTTGCAACTGGAGCACGCGGCGGCGGCCGCGCCGGACGAGGCCAAGCTGTCGCTCAAGGTCAAGGTGGTGCGGGCCGGCGGCAAGGCGCCGGTGGCGGGCGCGCGCGTGATCGCGTTCACCGACTTCGTCCGCCGCGCCGGCGCCGAGGCGGTCAGCGACGCCACCGGCGTCGCCGTGCTCACGCTGGGCGCGGCCAGCAAGAAGCTCGACGTGCTGGTGGTGTACGGTCCCGACGGTTACTGGGGGCTGTACCAAAAGGACGTGAGCTTGAAAAACGGCGCCAGGCTGGCGATCGAGGCGATCGACCTGGCCGGGGCCGATTACCTGTCGCTGCTGTACGGCGCCAAGCCTTTCGAGGCCGGCGCCGGCGTCACGGTGGGCGTGATCGACACCGGCGTCGCGCTGAGCCATCCCGACCTGACGGTGGCCGGCGGGGCCGCCTTCGTGGTCGACGAGGACGACGCCGGCGGACCCGGCCCGGCCGCCGTCGAGGGCGAGCACGGCTCCCACGTGGCCGGCATCATCGGCGCGCGCGGCAAGCCGCCGGGTGGGCGGCGCGGCGTGGCGCCCGGGGTGCGCTTGATGAGTTACCGGGTGTTTCCCAACGGTGGCGGCGGCGCCAGCAATTACGACATCATCCGCGCCATCGATCGCGGCGTGGCCGACGGCTGCGACTTGCTCAATCTGAGCCTGGGCGGCCCGACCCGCGACGAGGCGGTGCGCGAGGCCATCAAGTCGGCCTTCGACCACGGCACCTTGTGCATCGTCGCCACCGGCAACGACAGCCGCAGCCCGGTCAGCTATCCGGCGCGTTGGCCTGAGGCGGTGGCGGTGTCGGCCGTGGGCAAGATCGGCACCTATCCGTCCGGCTCCACCGAAACCATGGACGCGCTGGCGCCGTTTTCGCCCGACGACGCCAGCGTCTTCGTGGCCGGTTTTTCCAACGTCGGACCGGAGGTCGACTTGACCGGGCCGGGGGTGGGCATCGTCTCGACCGTGCCAAGCGGCGCCTACGCGGTCATGAGCGGCACCTCGATGGCCTGCCCGGCCGTGACGGGCGCGGCCGCCGCCTTGCTCGGGCTGCATCCCGAGGTGCTGGCCTTGCCGCGCGACAGCGTGCGCGCGATCGCCATGCTCAAGGTGATCAACGGCGCCGCCGCCACGCTCAAGTTCGCGCGTCAGGACGAGGGCCTGGGTTTGCTGGCCTGAGCCGTGCGCCGTGCGCCGCGCGCGAACCGGCCGCGCGCGCGCGAATGGAGTAGACTAGCCGGATGCGCCGCGTCCTCCTCCGAAAAACCAGTGCAGCCGAGCTCACTCCAGAGCAAGCGGAGCAACTGGTGCGCGCCTGCCCCGGCGGCAACGTGATCCAACGCGACGGCGTCAATTTGCTGATCGATTTCGACCCCTGCGAAATCGACGCCCTGCGCGCTCGGCTCAAGGGCTGGATCGTGTCCGAGCAAGGGCCGAAGATTCCCGTGCCCGATACCTGCCTGCGCATCAAGACTTGAACGCGGCCGGTGCGCCGCACGCTTGCCCGCCCACCCACTCATTCACTCAAGCGCATCCACAATATCGCGCGCCCGGCTAAACTTTTCTCGCGCGCGCCGGTCTATCCCTTAAGCCGGTTCGACAGCGGCCGCCGGCCAACGCAATGTAACGAACGCAACGCAAAGCGGGTCCGATCAATCCAGTATTGTGGAGGAATCATGCAATCGCAAATTTCCGAGTGGAGCAGTGCTCTCATGACTTCGCTGGCCACGGCCATGGCCTTGTTTTTTTCCGCCATTCCCAAACTGATCGGCTTCGCCGTCATTTTGATCGTCGGCTGGTTGCTGGCGACGGTGGCTGAAAAAGCCATCGCCGCGCTGCTGCGCGCGGTGCGCTTCAACGACCTGTCGCAGCGCTCCGGCTTCGCCGGCTTCGTGCAAAAAATGGGCACCGAGTCCGACTCGGCCGGCATGATAGGCGGCGTGGTCAAGTGGTTCGTGCGCCTGGTCGCGCTGGTGGTGGCCTTCGACGCGCTGGGCTTGCCGGCGGTATCGGACGTGTTGCGGCAGTTGCTGTTGTGGCTGCCGAACGTGGCGGTGGCGCTGGTGGTGCTGGTGATCGCCGGCCTGGCCGCCAACGCCCTGGGCGGCGTGGTGCGCGGCGCGGCCGCCGAAGGGCAGTTAGACAAGCCCGAGCTGTTGGGTCGCCTGGCCTCGGGCTTGATCTGGGCCTTTGGCGTCGTGGTGGCGGTCAACCAGATCGGCATCGCCACCGCCCTGGTCAACACCCTGTTCATGGCCGTGGTCGGGGCCCTGGCGCTGGCGCTGGGCTTGGCGTTCGGCCTGGGCGGGCGCGAGACGGCGGCCCAGATCGTGCGCGATTGGTATAGCCGGGGCCGGCGAAACGCAGACCGCCTGGGCCGCGCCGCCGAGGCCGCCGGCGAGCGCATGGGCGACATGGGGGGCGGTGGCGTGAGCGCCGGCGGCAGCGGCATCGGCTCGCTTCACGAGCGGCGCACCATGCAGCGTCGCGCCGCCGGTTAGAGTGGTGGCCGGTGCCGGCCGCCCGGCCCCGGCCGTTTTCGCCGCGCGGGGGCGCCCGGCCGGG
>JAYVUV010000540.1:0-3302 GCA_043787615.1 Janthinobacterium sp.
ACATTGATATCGAACTGCAAGGTGCCGCCGGCGAAATTGCTCAGGTTGACCGGAGTGCCGGTGATGGTGAGCAAGCCATCGGCCGTATCGGCCGCGAAGTCCAGATTGATGGCGTCGCCCGGCAACACGGTGGCCGTCGTGTGGGTATTGTTGGTCGAGTAAGTACCGACCGCGAAATCGCCGCTCAACACGCCGTTGTTAAACAGGGTGTAGCTCGGACCCGGCAAAGGATCGGCCAGCACCACCGGCGGCGGCACCAGGGTGTCGCACGAGATAGCATCGGCATCCTTGCCTGCGCCCGGCACCCAACGGATATTGGCGAACGAGGCGCTGAACGCTTTCTCCGTGTAGACCAGGAAAGGCGTGTCGACCAGGGTGAAATCGGTGCCCTTGGCGGCGAAGCAAGCCAGCGGAATTTTCACCGTTTTCTTGATGTTCAAGCCCAGGCCTTTGTACAGGGCGGTGGCATCGACTTCGCCGCGGCAAGGATATTTGCAATCGACCCGCATTTTCACTTCACCGTCCGGCGCCTTGTGCACGATGGCGTCGAACACCAGGGCGGCGTCGGCGTTGGTGTAGGTTTGACGGTCGATCACATCGGGCGATTGGGCGACGATTTGACCGATGCCAGTCCAGGTGACTTTTTTGCCGTCTTGCTGCACATTGACCTGGGTGGTTTCGACCTTGATGTTAGGCAGGCTTACCACGGCGTTCAAATCGCTACCGACCGGCAAGGACCAATTGCTTGGATCGCCCAATTTCAAGATGTACGGCGCTTGATCGGCCGATTTGAAAATATCCAGATCGACGCTGGCCGAGCCGCCGGTGCCAGGAGTTTGGCTGCAACCGATGGTGGGCGAGGTTTCATCGAGCTTGTCGAGCGTTTTGACATCGGCGAACTTCATACCGTAACCATAGGCGAACAGCGGCGAATAGTCGGCATCGCCCTTGTTGAGCGGCGTTTGGCAAGCCGTTTTCGGCCACGAGAACGACAATTTACCGGTCGCGTCGACGTTGACGTCGCCGTTATCCTTGCGGAACAACACATCGGCGATACCCTTGCCTTCGGTGCCGGGCAGCCATGCCACCAGAAAAGCGTCGGAACGGTTCAATTCCTTGTTGGTCCACAGCGCGCGGCCGGTGACCAGCACGGTGACCACGGGAATGCCCTTGCCGCTGACGGCGTTCAACACGGCCAGATCTTCCGGATAACGCTTGGCGTGCTCCATGGTGCCGGTCTTGCCGATGTCGCCCACGCCCTCGGCGTACGGGGTTTCACCGATCACGGCGATCACGGCCTTGTAATCGGCGAAGTTCACGCCCGCGGCGGTGGCTTGGAACACCACATTGCCAGCGCCGGCCGCTTCCTTGATACCGGTCAAGATGCTATCGGCGTTCGGGAAGTCGGCGTTGGTATTGGTGGTGCCTTGCCAAGTCAGCGACCAGCCGCCGGTTTGATTGGACAGATTGTCGGCGCTTTTGCCGACCACCAGGATTTTCTCGCCGCGTTTCAAAGGCAAGACCTTGTTATCGTTTTTCAGCAAGACCAGCGACTTTTGCACCGCTTCGCGGGCCAAGGCACGGTGTTGCAGCTGGGCCGCGTCGGAGGCGTGCAAGCGTTCGAGCGGGGCCTTGGCCCTGAAAATGCCGGCGCGTGTTTTGACGCGCAAGATGCGGGTGACCGCGTCGTCCAGGCGGGCCATCGGAATCTCGCCGCTTTTCACCGAAGCGATGGTATTTTGGATAAACAGTTTCCATTGGTCGGGGACCATGATCATGTCGACCCCGGCGTTGATCGCTTGCGGGCAGCTGGCGTCGCTGCAACCTGGCACTTGGCCATGGCCGTTCCAGTCGCCGATCACGAAACCGTCGAAACCCATCTTGGTCTTCAAGTTATCTGTCAGCATTTCTTTGCTGCCATGCATCTTGCCGATCTTGATGTTCAAGCTCTCGTTGGTCCAGCTGTTGAACGAAGCCATCACCGTTTGGGCGCCGGCGCCCAGCGCCGAGTAATAACCCTGGCCGTGGATGTTTACCATGTCGAGTTTGCTCGACATATTGATGCCCTGATCCTTGCCTTGATCGGTGCCGCCGTCGCCCATGAAATGCTTGGCGGTGGCGATCACCGTGTCGGTACGGTTGAAGTCGCCTTGCAAGCCCTTGATCATTTCGCGGCCGTACTTGTTGACGATCAATGGATCTTCCGAATAACCCTCGTAGCTGCGGCCCCAACGGTCGTCGCGCACCACCGCCAGGGTCGGCGCGAAGGTCCAGTCGATACCGGTGGAGGCGACCTGGGCCGCCACCGCTTCGCCGATGCGGCGGATCAAGGCTGGATCGTTGGCCGCGCCCAGACCGATATTGTGCGGGAACAGGGTGGCGCCGTACACGTTGCCATGGCCGTGAACCGCGTCGGTACCCCAGATCACGGGAATCTTGACCTTGGCGTCGCTCGCCATCGAGGCTTTCCAATAATCGTCGGCCAGTTTGACCCAGTCGGCCGAAGTGGCGTGTTTATTGTTTTGCGGCCAGGAGCCGCCGCCGTTGAGCACCGAACCGATGTAGTACTGGCGCACTTCATCGGGTGTGATGCTCTTGATCTCGGCCTGGGTGATCTGCCCCACCTTTTGCTCCACGGTCATGGTGCTCAGGATCGTGGCGATTGAGGCTTCCACCGCCGGGTCTTTTTTGATATCGCTAGGAATGTTGGGAAAATCTTCGTAGTGCGCCAATTCCGTCGCCGGCGGCGGGGTGCCGGGCGGATCGGTCGGCAAGGGATGGTTGGGGTCGCCGCCGCAAGCGGCCAGCAACATGGTGCAGATGGCGGTCGCCATGGCCGCACGTTTAAAACTACCTGGGTAGCAATGCATCTTGTCTCCTCTGATTTTTTGACTGGCATCGGACGTGCCGTTTTTCGCACTCAAGTCCGTGCCGACCTCGCATCACCGCGCCCGGGACGAACCCGCGCGCAAAATGTAAGCGGTTACATTATTTATCATTCTGTAAGAAAAATACAATGTTTTTTGCAAATTTCTTTACAACATGTGATTTTTAATTACACAAAGAAACAATGGTGCGCGGCACAAGTTTTATGCGGCAATTTGTATTGTGTTTTTAAAATAG
This sequence comes from Janthinobacterium sp., assembly GCA_043787615.1. Classification (GTDB taxonomy): domain Bacteria; phylum Pseudomonadota; class Gammaproteobacteria; order Burkholderiales; family Burkholderiaceae_D; genus Janthinobacterium. The sequence goes on from JAYVUV010000540.1 coordinate 3,124, forward strand.
CGGTGGCGCCCGTCCGGCTTAGCCGATGCGCCGCACCGAATCGCGTATCGTCAGCTGCGGCGTGAGCAGTGGTTGCGGCCCCGGCGAAGTCTGGCCGGCGGCGAGGCGCAAGGCCATCTGTGCCGCGATACGGGCCAGTTCCACGATCGGCTGTTGCACGGTCGTCAAGGCAGGATAGA
>JAYVUV010000541.1:0-7819 GCA_043787615.1 Janthinobacterium sp.
CCAAGAACCACAAGGACGTGGTGGTGATTTGCGACCCGAGCGACTACGGCACGGTGTTGGCGGAAATGAAGAGCGTGGACGGCAGCGCCGGCAATGTCGGCTACGACACCAAATTCATGTTGGCCAAGAAAGTGTTCGCCCATACCGCGCAATACGATGGCGCCATCACCAATTACTTGACCAGCCTGGGACCGACCAAGGCCCACGCCAGCCGCAGCCATTACCCGCACATCCTGAATCTGGCGTTTGAAAAAGTGCAAGACATGCGCTACGGCGAGAATCCGCATCAAAGCGCCGCTTTTTACCGCGATCTGCACCCGGCCGCCGGCGCGCTGTCCAGCTATCGCCAATTGCAGGGCAAGGAACTGTCGTACAACAATATCGCCGACGCCGACGCGGCCTGGGAATGCGTGCGCAGCCTGGGCGGCTTCGACCAGCCCGCCGCCTGCGTGATCGTCAAGCATGCCAACCCCTGCGGCGTGGCCTTGGGCGCGAACGCGGCCGAAGCTTACGCGCGCGCCTTGCAGACCGACCCCACCTCGGCCTTCGGCGGCATCATCGCCTTCAATACCGAGCTGGACGGCCCGACCGCCGAGCAAATCGCCAAGTTGTTCGTCGAAGTGCTGATCGCGCCGTCGTTCTCGGCCGAGGCGCGCAGCATCCTTGCGACCAAGCAAAACGTGCGCATGCTCGAAATCGCTCTGGGGCAAGGTGCCAATCCGATGGACGTCAAGCGCGTCGGCGGCGGTTTGCTGGTGCAATCGCCGGACGCCAAAAACGTCTTGATTGGCGACTTGAAGGTGGTCACCAAGCTGCATCCGACCCAGCAACAGTTGCAAGACTTGATGTTCGCCTGGAAAGTGGCCAAGTTCGTCAAGTCGAACGCCATCGTTTTCTGCGGCAATAACATGACCTTGGGCGTGGGCGCCGGCCAGATGAGCCGCATCGATTCGGCCCGCATCGCCGCCATCAAGGCCCAGAACGCCGGGCTGAGTCTGATCGGTTCGGTGGTGGCGTCGGACGCTTTCTTCCCCTTCCGCGACGGTCTCGACGTGGTGGTGGACGCGGGCGCGCGCTGCGTGATCCAGCCGGGCGGCTCCATGCGCGACCAGGAAGTGATCGACGCGGCCGACGAGCGCGGCGTCGTCATGTTGTACACCGGCACCCGCCATTTCCGCCATTAATCTGTTGCCCACACAGCGAGCCGCTGCCGCCGAGGGCGCCGGCGGTTTGCCAGCGCTTGCCGGATTGCATACAATCGGACGATGATTATTCTCGGCATCGACCCAGGCTTGCGCACCACCGGCTTCGGCGTCATCGACAAACAGGGCAACAAGTTGCGCTATATCGCTTCCGGCACCATCAAGACCGGCACCGACGGCAGCTTGCCTGCCCGTCTGAAGGTGATCCTGACCAGCGTGGCCGAGATCGCCACCACCTATCGCCCTGATTGCGCGGCGATCGAAAAAGTGTTCGTCAACGTCAATCCGCAATCGACTTTGCTGCTGGGCCAAGCGCGCGGGGCCGCCATCTGCGCCTTGGTCGGTGCCGAGCTGGAGGTGGCCGAATATACCGCGCTGCAAGTCAAGCAAGCCGTCACCGGCCACGGCAAGGCCGCCAAGGAGCAAGTGCAAGCCATGGTGGCGCGTCTGCTGGTGCTGCCGGGTTTGCCGGGCACCGACGCCGCCGACGCGCTGGGGGTGGCGATTTGCCACGCCAACAATTACGACGCACTGGCCATGATCGGCGCCCTGGCGCCCGGCATGCTGGGCTTGCGCATGAAGCGCGGCCGTCTGGTCGGCTGATTTCCTCCTCTTATATAGTAGCCACAACAAGGTCGCGCGATGATAGGTCGTCTTTCCGGTATTTTGCTTGAAAAAAATCCGCCGCAATTGCTGGTCGATTGCCAAGGCGTGGGGTATGAGGTCGATGTGCCGATGAGCACCTTTTACAACCTGCCCCATGTCGGCGAAAAAGTGGTGTTGTTCACCCATCAGGCGATCCGCGAGGATGCCCATTTGCTGTTCGGTTTCGGCAACGCGGAAGAGCGCGCCGTGTTCCGCCAATTGATCAAGATCACGGGCGTGGGCGCGCGCACCGCCTTGTCCATCTTGTCGGGCATGTCGATCGCCGACTTGGCGCAAGCGGTCACGCTGCAAGAGTCGGGCCGCCTGGTCAAGGTGCCGGGCATCGGCAAGAAGACCGCCGAGCGTCTGTTGCTCGAGTTGAAAGGCAAGCTGGGCGCCGACCTGGGCGCGGGCGGGGCGCACGCGGTGCCCGATTCGCAATCCGATATCCTCAACGCGCTGGCCGCTTTGGGCTATTCTGACAAGGAAGCGCTGCTGGCGTTGAAAAGCGTGCCGGCCGGCAGCGGCGTGTCCGACGGCATCAAGCTGGCGCTCAAGGTGCTGTCCAAGGGCTAGCCCCGTTTTCCTTTAACCCCACGATTTACTCCAGTTCATGAGCATCCAGACCGATAATTTCACCGAGCAACGCATCATCGACGCCACCCCCTCGTCGCCCAACGAAGAGGCGATCGAACGGGCGCTGCGGCCGAAGCAGCTTGACGAATACGTCGGCCAGGAAAAGATCCGCGACCAGTTGCAGATCTTTATCACCGCGGCGCGCCAGCGCAAGGAAGCGCTCGATCACACCTTGTTGTTCGGGCCGCCAGGCCTGGGCAAGACCACCCTGGCCCACATCATCGCGCGCGAGATGGGGGTCAACCTGCGTCAGACTTCCGGTCCGGTGCTGGAACGGCCCGGTGACTTGGCCGCCATCTTGACCAACCTCGAAGCGAACGATGTGTTGTTCATCGATGAAATCCATCGGCTATCTCCGGTGGTGGAAGAAATCCTGTATCCGGCGCTGGAAGACTACCAGATCGACATCATGATCGGCGAAGGGCCGGCGGCGCGCTCGGTCAAGCTCGACCTGCAACCGTTTACTTTGGTAGGGGCCACCACCCGCGCCGGCATGCTGACCAATCCGCTACGCGACCGCTTCGGCATCGTGGCGCGGCTGGAGTTCTATAACGCGGCCGAGTTGACCAAAATCGTTACCCGCAGCGCCGCGTTGTTGAAGGCGCCCATCGATCTGGACGGCGCGCGCGAGATCGCCCAGCGCGCGCGCGGCACCCCGCGCATCGCCAACCGCCTGCTGCGCCGGGTGCGCGATTACGCCGAGGTCAAGGGCAACGGGGAGATCAGCAAGGACGTAGCCGACAAGGCCTTGATCATGCTCGACGTCGACACGGTCGGTTTCGACGTGATGGACCGCAAGTTGCTCGAAGCGGTGTTGTTCAAATTCGGCGGCGGACCGGTCGGCATCGGCAACCTGGCCGCCGCCATCGGCGAGGCGGCCGACACCATCGAGGACGTGCTGGAACCCTATCTGATTCAGCAGGGGTTTTTGCAACGCACGCCGCGCGGACGGGTCGCCACCCCGGCCGCCTATACCCACTTCGGCATCGCGCCGCCGCGCACCAATCCGAACGGTGAACTGTGGGACGCCTAAGGTGAGCATGCGGATTTGGGTCGACGCCGACGCTTGCCCGGGTGTCATCAAAGATATCCTGTACCGGGTGGCGGAGCGGCTGGAAATGCCGGTCACGCTGGTGGCCAATCAAACCTTGCGGGTGCCGCCCTCGCGCTTCATCCGCTCGGTCCAGGTGCCGTCCGGTTTCGATGTGGCCGATCAAGAAATCGTACGCCTGCTGACGGCCGGCGATCTGGTGGTGACAGCCGACATTCCGCTGGCGGCCGACGTGCTGAAAAAGGGCGGCTTCGCCCTCAATCCGCGCGGCGAGTTCTATACCAACGACAACATCGCCCAGCAATTGACGATGCGCGCCTTCATGGAAGAGTTGCGCGGCGGCGGGGTGGAGACCGGCGGCCCGGCTCCGTTCAGCCAAAGCGACCGGCAGAATTTCGGCAATCAGCTGGATCGCCATTTACAACGTTACGCCAAAAAGTAGCGCGGGTCGCCGCCGGCATGAGGGTGTAAATAATTTTGTGTAAACGGTCATTTGGCAGGACACTGCCGCCATCAAGGAGAAACAATGACCGTTGTAAAGCGCAACAAGCGGGCCAAGCCCGATCCGGAACTACTCAAACTGGCCGATAGCCTGCTGACCAACTACCAGAAGCCCGAAGACTTGATCGGCGAAAACGGGCTGCTCAAGCAATTGACCAAGATGCTGGTGGAACGCGCCCTGGAGGTCGAGATGACGGACCATCTGGGCCACGACAAAAGCGGCGCGGTGACCAATGGCAGCGCCAATACCCGCAACGGCTACAGCAGCAAGACGCTCAAGGGTGACTTCGGCGCGCTGCCGTGGACGTTCCCCGCGACCGTCAAGGCACGTTCGAGCCACAGATCGTGGTCAAACATCAGACCCGCTGGACCGGTTTCGACGACAAAATCATCTCGCTCTACGCGCGCGGCTTGAGCGTGCGGGAGATCCAAAGTCATCTGGAAGAAATGTATGGCACCGAGGTGTCGCCGACGCTCATCTCCAACGTCACGGAGGCCGTCAGCGAGGATGTGAAGCTTTGGCAGGCCCGTCCATTGGACGCCGTCTACCCGATCCTGTATCTCGACTGCATCCACGTCAAAGTGCGCGACAGCGGCGCGGTGCGCACCAAGGCGGTCTACCTAGCCATCGGTGTGAACATGGACGGCCACAAGGAGGTGTTGGGCCTGTGGATCTCTCAAACCGAAGGCGCCAAGTTCTGGTTGCAGGTGGTCACCGAGCTCAAAAACCGCGGGGTGCAGGACATCTTCATCGCCTGCGTCGACGGTTTGAAGGGCTTCCCGGACGCTATCGAGGCGGTGTATCCGCAGGCCACTGTTCAGCTATGCATCGTGCACATGGTGCGCAACAGCTTGAACTTCGTGCCTTGGAAAGCGCAGAAGGAGGTGGCCTCCGATCTGAAGCTGATCTACAGCGCGGCCACCGTGGAGGAGGCCGAGCTCAGACTGTCGGAGTTCGAGGAGAAATGGGATAAACAGTATAAACCGATAGGCCAGTCATGGCGTCGAAACTGGGCGCGCGTCATACCGTTCTTCGACTACCCACCGGAAATTCGGAAGGTGATTTACACCACCAACGCGATTGAATCGATTAATATGAGCCTGCGAAAAGTCACCAAGGCCCGCAGTTCCCTTCCGACCGATGAGGCCGTCAGTAAACTGTTTTACCTCGCGCTCAACAACATCAGCAAGAAGTGGACGATGCCGATACGGGACTGGAAAGCCGCACTGAACCGCTTCGCCATACAGTTTGGCGACCGGATGCCGCAGACTTAAACGAAAACCCGTTTACACAGAATCCAGTACACCCCCGCCGGCATGGGTTTTTATCGAGATTTTTTCCTGATTTCGCTTAAGCCCATCGTAGCGTCAAAATAGAAATAATCACTCGTGTAGGTCTTGAGATCCTTCACAAGGTCTCTGGCGCCACGGGGTACGTAGCAAATGACCGGCTCTCCAAACTCTTCAACAAAACTGATGCAGCTGGCCGTCGTCGCCGTCTCAGTAGGCCACCACAATTTTTTCCAAATCTCTTTTCTGTCAATCACGCCAACTTCATGTGCAGTAAAAGTTTCTTTTGATCTGTCTAAACGAACGTGCCAGGCGTTACCGGATTTCGTGATTCCCCATACTGTCTGATTTTTCGGCGCCGTAAAATCATGCGTGAAATCACCTTGTAGATTGCTAACCTGAGCGTATCCCGGGAGCGCAAAAAAAAAGAGAAAGAATGTGGAAACAATGCGATTCATAGGCCTCGGACAGTGAGTTGAGACGCTACCGGGGATGCAATCCGCGATAGCGTTATTTTGACTATTCTTTAGTCTAATTGTATTACTCCTGGCGCAACCAGGTTTGCGAGCGTCCAAACATCGGCACCCCCAAATACCCGCGCACCTGTAATTTCTTGCCGCCGTCGGCCAGTTGAACCTTGCTCTTGTATACCTTGCCGTTGTCCGGGTCCAAAATCTCGCCGCCGTTGTATTCCTCGCCATCCTTCTTCAAGCCCCACATGAAGGTCAAACCCAGAATCGGCACATCCTTGTTGGCCCCTTCGCATTTTTCGCACTTGGGATTGGGATCTTGATCGGCGCCGCGAAACAGTTTTTCCAGCTTGCCTTGCAACACGCCGTTGCTCTCCGTGATACGGATCAGCGCCTTCGGCTTGCCGCTGGCATCGTCGATATTTTTCCACAGGCCGACCGGCGAGCCGTCTTCGGCATGGGCCGGGGCGCCGGCCAGCGCGGCCAGCGCCAAGCCGGCCGCGAGTAAATTGGTTCTAGTAAAAATGCGCATCATTTGTCTCCATCGTGTGCGTTTTGCCGGAATGGCATTATTTATGCAGTCACAAGTTTAGCAAATTGTTCGCGCAATTTCGCGATCGTCGACGAGAAGTTGACCAGGCGCTCTTGTTCTTGCGCCACCACGGCGGCCGGCGCGCGCGCCACGAAACTTTCGTTGCCCAGTTTGCCATTCACTTTGGCGATTTCCGCTTCGATGCGCACGATCTCTTTGCTCAAGCGTTCGCGCTCGGCCGACACGTCGATCTCGACCTTGAGCATCATCTTGGTGTTCCCGACCACGGAAACGGCGGCCGGCGATTCGGGCAGCGCGTCCACGATCTGCACTTCCGACAGCTTGCCGAGCGACTGGATATACGGCGCGAACGCTTGCAGGCGAGCCCGGTCGGCGGCGTCGGCCGCTTCCACGATCAGCGGCACCCGCAGCGAGGGCGACAATTGCATTTCGCCGCGCAGATTGCGGGTGGCGTCGATCAAGGTCTTGAGCTGCCCCATCCAGGCTTCCGCCGCCTCGTCGATCAGCGCGGTGTTCGGCAGCGGATACGCTTGGCGCATGATGGAGTCGCCGGCCGGGTCCACCGTCTTGCCGGCCAACGGCGCCACGGTTTGCCACAGCGCCTCGGTGACAAAAGGAATCACCGGATGGGCCAGCCGCAGCACCACTTCCAGCACCCGCAAGAGCGTATGGCGGGTGGCGCGCTGCTGGCCTTCCGTGCCGTGCTGCACTTGTACCTTTGCCACTTCCAAATACCAGTCGCAATACTCATCCCACACGAACTGGTAGATGGCGGTGGCGATATTGTCGAAGCGATAATCTTCAAAACCCTTGGCCACGTCGATTTCGGCTCGTTGCAGCAGCGAGATGATCCACTTGTCGGCCGGCGACAGATCGGCCTCGTTCGGGCCGCAATCCTTGCCTTCCGTATTCATTAGCACGAAGCGGGTCGCGTTCCACAGCTTGTTGCAAAAGTTGCGGTAGCCTTCGCAGCGGCCCAGGTCGAAATTGATGTTGCGGCCCAGCGAGGCGTAGCTGGCCATGGTGAAACGGACCGCGTCGGTGCCGTAGGCGGCGATGCCTTCCGGGAATTCCTTGCGCGTGGCCTTGGCGATTTTTTCCGCGTCGCGCGGGTTCATCAAGCCGGTGGTGCGCTTGACGATCAACCCTTCCAGGTCGATGCCGTCGATCAAGTCGATCGGGTCGAGCGTGTTGCCCTTCGACTTCGACATCTTCTGGCCTTGCGAATCGCGCACCAGGCCGTGCACGTACACGGTGTCGAACGGCACCTTGCCGGTGAAGTGGGTGGTCATCATCACCATCCGGGCGACCCAGAAAAAGATGATGTCGAAGCCGGTCACCAGCACCGACGACGGCAGGAACATCGCGTAGTCAGGCGTTTTTTCCGGCCAGCCGAGCGTGGAGAAGGGCACCAGCGCCGAGGAAAACCAGGTATCGAGCACGTCGTTGTCGCGCGCTGCGTCGGTGATTG
>JAYVUV010000542.1:0-9143 GCA_043787615.1 Janthinobacterium sp.
CCCATGGCCGACGCGGTGCTGCAAGCGCTGGGTTGAACGCGGTCCGCGCCCGCGGGCGCGCCGCCTAAAAAGACAGGACAACAGGACAGGAAAATGCGCTATACATTTCACTTATTGATAGACGGCGTGGAGCGCGCCGGCGCCGACGGCGCGTACGACGCGGTGTACAACCCCGCCACCGGCGAGGCCATCGGCCGGCTGGCCCGCGCCACGCAAGACGATCTGAACGCGGCGCTGACCATCGCCGCGCGCGGCCAGCTGGAATGGCAGGCGGTCTCGCCATGGCGGCGCGGCGCCATCATGAAGGCGGCGGCCGAGCGCCTGCGGGCCGATGCCGGACGCATCGCCCGCCTGCTGACGCTGGAACAAGGCAAGCCGCTGGCCGAAGCCGAGGAAGAGATCGCGCGTTCGGCCGACTTTCTCGAATGGGGCGGCGAGCAGGCCAGGCGCGTCGGCGGGCGCATTCTGCCTGGCCGCGACGCCGGCAACCGGGTCGAGATCGAGACCCATCCGATCGGCGTGGTCGCCGCCTTCACGCCCTGGAACTTCCCGATGGCGCAAGCGGCCAAAAAATTCGCCGGCGCGCTGGGCGCGGGCTGCGCCATCGTTTGCAAGCCTTCGCAAGAGGCGCCCGCCTCGGTGCTGGAAATGGCCAAGGCCTTGATCGGCGCCGGGGTGCCGGCGGCCGCCATCGCGGTGCTGTTCGGCGACGCCGATCAGATATCGCGTTATCTGATCGCGGCGCCCGTGATCGCCAAACTCAGCTTCACCGGCTCCATCCCGGTCGGTAAACTGCTGGCGGCGGCCGCCGGCAAGGCCATGAAACCGGTGACCATGGAGCTGGGCGGCCATGCGCCGGCGATCGTGTGCGGCGACGTCGACCCGGAACGCACGGCCGACTTGCTGGCCAAGGCCAAATTCAAAAACGCGGGCCAGATCTGCCTGTCGCCGTCGCGCTTTTTCGTCGAAGCCGGCATCGCCGAGCGCTTCGCGGCGCGCATGGCGCACCACGCCAAGGCATGGCGGGTGGGCGACGGCCTGGACCCGCGCACCCAGATGGGACCACTGGTGAGCGCGCGCCGCCTGCAAGCGGTGGCCGATCTGGTCGACGACGCGCGCGCCTGCGGCGCCACCATCCTGGCCGGCGGCGCCCGGGTCGGCGCGCGCGGCTATTTTTACGCGCCCACCGTGATTACCGGACTGCCCGCGCACGCCAGGATACTGCGCGAAGAGCCGTTCGGCCCGCTCGCGCCCATCCTGCCCTTCAGCGACGAGGCGGCCATGCTGGCGCAGGCCAACGGCTTGGAATTCGGCTTGTCCGCCTATGTCTTCAGTAACGACGCGGCCCGCCAGCGCCGCCTGGCCGCCGCCTTGCGGTATGGCGCCGTCGGCATCAACGACGTCGTCACCCATCACCCGGAGGTGGCGCTGGGCGGCTGGAAGGAGAGCGGCATCGGCACCGAAGGCGGCGCCGACATACTGGCGCCCTATCAAAAGACGCGTTTTATCAGCCTGCGTTAGTGCTTTCAGCACGCCCGCCCCGTCCCTTTTCTTGAAGCGAGTTTGCCATGTCCCTGCCCCATTCTCCCGGCGCCAGCACGGTGTTCGATTCCCTCTTGTTCCGCGACGCGTTCGGCAGCGCCGACATGCGCGCCCTGTTCGCCGAGCGCGCCCTGGTCCAACGCTATATTGAAGTGGAGATCGCGCTGGCCCGGGCCCAGGCCAAGGTCGGCGTGATACCGGCCGAGGCGGCCGAGGCCATCGCGCGCGCGGCCGACATCGGGCGCCTGGACTGGACCCGCATGGCCGAGGAAACCGGCATCGTCGGCTACCCGATCTTACCCCTGGTGCATCAACTGGCGGCGATGTGCGGCGAGGCCGGGCGCTATCTGCATTGGGGCGCCACCACCCAGGACATCATGGACACCGCCGTCGCGCTGCAAGTGCGCGACGCGCTGGCCCTGGTGGCGGCCGACATCGACGCCGTGCGCGCCATCCTGGCCGGCCTGGCCCGGACCCACCGCGCCACCCCGATGGCCGGGCGCACCCATTTGCAACAGGCGCTGCCGATCACCTTCGGCTACAAGGCGGCCGTCTGGCTGGCCATGTTCGACCGTCACCGGCAACGCTTGACCGAACTGCTGCCCCGGGTGGCCGTGCTCCAGCTGGGCGGCGCGGCCGGCACCCTGGCCTCGCTGGGCGAGCATGGCTTCGCGGTGCAGCAAGCCATGGCCGAACGACTGGGCCTGGGCGTGCCGGCCACCACCTGGCACGTGGCGCGCGACGGCTTCGCCGAAGCCGTCAACCTGCTGGCCCTGGTGACCGGCTCGCTGGGCAAGATCGCGCTCGATATCATGCTCATGGCCTCGACCGAATTCGGCGAGCTGCGCGAACCGTTCGTGCCGGGGCGCGGCGCCAGCAGCACCATGCCGCAAAAACGCAATCCGATTTCCAGCGAATTGATGCTGGCCGCGTCGAAGGCGGTACGCCAGCACGCGGGGCTGATGCTGGACGCCATGGTGCAAGACTTCGAGCGCGCCACCGGCCCCTGGCACGCCGAATGGATGGCGATACCGCAGAGTTTCATGCTCAGCGCGGGCGCCCTGCGTCAAGCCATCGTCGCGCTGGGCGGATTGGTGGTGGACGCCGACCGGATGCGGGCCAACCTGGCCCTGTCGCGCGGCTTGATCGTGGCCGAGGCGGTCATGATGGGCCTGGCGCCCATGGTGGGCCGGCAGCGGGCGCACGACATCGTGTATGAAGCCTGCCGTTCGGTCGACGAGCACGGCGGCGCGCTGGCCGAACGCCTGGGCGCGATGCCGCAAGTGAGTGCGCATATCGACCAAGCCACCATCGCGCGCCTGACCGACCCGGCCCAATACCTCGGCCTGGCGCCACGCATGGCGGACCGCTCGGTCGCCCTCTCGCTGGGCCGCGCCCCGCCGTGAAGCGGCCGGCCCCGGGTGGCCGGGCCGGGCGCCACGCCCCCCTCAATATCAAGGGAACTAAAGCATTGCCGGTTCGACTTATTCATGCTCCCGCGACAAGTTAGGAGCGTCAAGCGCCATCGATGGCGAGCGCATCACCCTATCAACGGTAGTCAGCCTGGCCGCGTACGGCATGGAGCAACGATGATCAAGCAGCCGCACGCCGGCGCGCCGCGCCGCCTCACGCGGCCGGAGTACGCATCATGGTGAAGCCGCTCGCCGGTGGCGCCGTCCAAACCAGCGCCGGCTTCGGCATCACCGTCGATCAGCAATCGGTGCGCCATCCCAAGTCGCCCCGGGAGCAAGCCGAGCACATTCGCGGCGGGTCCTATACGCCGCGCGAGAAACTGAAGGCGGAATCGGTGGCCCAGTGGCAAACCAGGCTGGTCAGCAATACGCGACTGGTCGAGCACACCGTCGCCCGGCTGGACAAGGCCCTGGCGGCGTTCGACGCCGACCAAGCGCCGACCAAGCGGGCTTGGTCGCATCAACTGGGCCGCGCCGTCAATTGGGTGGCCGCGGTGCCGGACGGCGGCAACCTCAAAGTCAACCGGCAAAAAGCGCTCCAACTGGCGGACCCGGTGCCGCGCGGCCGCCATCGCAGCGTCGATCCCGACGATGGCGCGCCCGAAGCCGGCTATGCCAGCCTGGAGCCGCATACGGCCGCCTTGTCCTTGATCGAAAAACACTATTACATCGGCCGGCTGAAGCAAGAGGCGGTCGAAATGGACACCGCCCTGCTGGCGGTCCAGCGACAAGCGGCGGCCACGCGCCTCAGCCAACCGAGCCTCTATCTGACCGCCGTGCAAGAAATCGGGCGCCAAGGCGTCGAAAGCGAAGCCGTGCTGGCCGGGGCCGAGGCACGCGTACAACAAGTGCGGCAAAGCGGTGGCGCGCCGCGCATCCTGGCAAACGCACAACAATGGCGCGACGCGGTGGCCGCCGCGCACGCCAATCTCATGCTGCCCGCCTTGCTGGCCAAGCTCAAGCCGGCGCTCGCCCGCTTGAGCGAAGCGGACCGGCGCGCCGGCGAGGGCGCGGCCGGCGCGCGCACCGCCTTGCGGCACAGCCAGGGCGCCGAGATCGAGCGCGCCATCGCCGCCCTGCCCGGCTTCGCCATCGGCGCGGGCCAGCAAGCGGCGGCCGATCTGGTACGCGAACGCCTGCGCCAGGCCGCCGCCACGCTGCTGGCGCGGCCCTTCGATCCGGCCGCGCATGTGATGCCGGCGCCGCTGTTGGTCGATATCTTGCTCGACGTGCTGGCCCAGTCGACACGGGGCGATATCGCGCAAGTGGCGCGCGGGGCCGGCACGGCAGCGGCCGATTCGCTCACGGGCTGGCTGGAGCAAGGTTTGGAGCGGCGCGTTTTGCTGGCCGTGCGCGGCTTGCCCGGCGGCTCGCTGGCGGCCGAACAATTATGCGCGCAACAGGTCGAGAATCCAGATCGACGGGTCGCCATGCGGGTCGCCGCGCTGGCCACGCAAGCCTTGGCGGAATTGCCGGCGCCATCGGCGCGGGGCAGGCGCGCCACGCTGCTGCGCGTGGCGGCCGAGGCGGCGGACGCGATCGTGGCCGGCCGGCGCGACGCTTGCGACCCGCCGCGGCTGGCGGCCCACAACGCGGTACGCAATGGCTTTTTACTCAAGCCGCAGGAAGGCGACCGGGCCGACCCCTACCTGGACCTGGTCGACGAGCGCTTGAACAAATTCCGCGGCGCCTGGGTCGAGCGCGCCGACGACCCCGATTGGCACGGCGGGCCCTTGCTCAACAAAACGCCCTTCGACCCCAAGTCGCTGCGGCTGGCCAATCAAACTGCGGTGCGCGGCTACGGCGCGCCGGAACGCACCATGGCGCGGCTCGACACCACCCTGCTGCGCGTGGCCGCGCAACTGGACGTCTGCGTCGCGCAGGTGGCACCGGCCTCGCTGGACGCGGACGAAGCGGTGCGGCTGGCGGCCATCTTGCTGGCGGCGCGCAAGGCCAGGGCCGGCACCGGAACCGACACCGAAGCCGGGGTCGAGTCCAGCCCGCGCCCGGGCCAGATCGCCTTGGACCGGGCCGACGCGGCCGCGCTCGGCGCCATCGTGCGTGACCGCCTGCTGCCGCTGACGGCCGCGTCGCCGGCCGCGCTCAAGGCCGCCATCGCCCGCTTGCTGGACGGCGCCAACACCCGGGTCGGCGATGCGCTGCAAATCGCCCCTTTCGTGGCCGCCCTGGCCGAGCGGATCGGCGCGCCCGACGCCGCCGCGCGCAAGGCCAAGGCGGGCTTGCTCAAAGACGCCGCGCTGGCCGGCGACATGGCCTCGGCCGCGCGGATCGACCATATCGGCTCGCTGGAAGACCTGTACCGCTTCCTGGCGCCGCTGGTGCAGCAAATCGAATCGCGCGGCAAGATCAAGATCAGCTCCGGCGGCAACCTGGGCGCCAGCACCAAATTGCTCACCTGGCCGGTATCGGTCGCCACCCAGTTCAGCTTCGGCATCGTGGCGCCGGTGCGCGCCGAGATCAAGGGCAACCGCGCGCGCGCGGCGGTGTTCGAAATCAGCGTGTCGGTGGTCGGCATCGAGATTTTCATCGGTTCCGAAATCAGGAAAGGCGGCGGCTTGGGCGCCGGCGCCGGGGTGCGGGTGGGCTGGGAAGCGGTGATCAGCGCGGGCGGGGGCATCGACAAAACCGTCTCGCGCACCGATGCCGACACCGAAGGCGTCTGGCTGCGCCTGCCGCGCAACGGCGACGAGGAACGCACCCGCGACGAAACGCTGGCCATGCTGGCGACGCTGCTCGACATGGACCCGGCCGACGGCCCCGCGCCGGCCGGCCCGCCCGGCGACGATGGCGCGGCGATGCCGCCGCTGGTCGGGCGCCTGCTGGCGCGCCATCCGAATCTGTCGATCAGCGTGGTCGATCGCTACCGCGAAAAAAATCTGCGCAACGAAGTGGCCGTGAACGCGGGCTTGCTCAACGTGAAGGTCGTCGGCCCCGACAACACCGACCGTTTCGGCTTCCTGACCGCCCAGCTGAAAAGCGAGCGGCGCGACAAACGCGTCGAACAGCGCGACTTGACCGGCTTTCTGGACATCACCCGCTCGCACGCCTTCAGCGGTGGCGCCGCCAACGCCGAACTGGCCCTGGTGTCGGTCGGCGCCGGCTTCGGCATGGACGAACACGCCAGCGGCTTGCCCGGTTTCGGCAACGGCCTCGCTTACGGCCGCCAACTGGCGCAAAAAGGCATAGACAGCAAGTTGCGCTGGGTGATCCGCGACGGCGAGACCAGCGCGCTCGAAACCTGGATCGAGTACGACAATCTCGATTTCGACAACCATGTCGCGCGCATCGAGCGCGATCGCCGCGCCTGGCTTGAAACGGGGGTCAAAGCCTTGTTCAAAGCCGACCCGGCGCAAGCGCGCGCCTTGCCGCCGCTAAACGAACAAATGCGGGTGGCCGAGCACTGGCTGGACAGCACCCTGGAGCAAGCCCGCGGCGAAGTGGACGGCAACGCGCGCCCGGTCTATTCCTACAATTATGCGCTGCGCCAATCGGTGGCCGCCACCGTGGACGGCATGCGCGCCAAGGCCGCGCTGGCGCGCCGGGCCGGCGCCGAGGAACGCGCCGCGCGCATCGACGCGCGCATCGACCAGTTGCTGCAACACCGGGCGTCGTGGCAGCCGTGGCGCATTCCAGCCGGCGAACGCACCAGCGAAAAGGAGCAGCGCGGCGCCAATTTGGGCCTGGTGCTGGGATCGAGCACCAGCGTGGAGGCGCAGCGCAACATCAACAGCTACCCGGTGTGAGCGGCAAGCGACCCGGGCCGCCGGAAGCGGCGCCGCCATCCTGGGTGGCATCGCCTGGATTCGCTCGCCGGCGCGGGCGCCAGGCCCGCCTACATTTCGATTGACATATCCCTGCAAGCATCATAATCTTGCCAATTATGCAAATAATTGCATGCCGCGCCACCACCCATGCTTGATGCCGCTGAGCCGGCGCCGTTCCCACAAAAATAACGATAGGAGATCGATATGACACCACGCATCGCCCGCGGCGCCATGGCCGCCGCCCTGACGACGGCCTTCCTGGCCGCGCCCGCCTACGCCGATGGGGTCGCGCCGGGCGGCCCCGGCCTCGGTTCGGCCTGGGCGCCGGCCAAAAAATCGCTGCTCGGCACCTCGGCCAGCGCCACCTCGCGCGTGTATTTCAGCGGCTACCGCAGCATCCTCACCGAAATTTTTTATCCGACCCTGGACACGCCCAACAACGTCGATCTGCAATTTCTGGTCGGCGACAGCGCCAAGACCTTTGTCGACGAGGAAAAAAACCAGAGCAGTTACAGCGCCACCCAGCCCGACAAGCGTTCGCTGCGCTGGAACACCAGCACCGGCAACCCCGGCCACAACTGGCAGCTCAGCAAAACCATATTTGTCGACCCCGGCCGCAACGCCCTGGTTCAGCGCACCACTTTCACCGCGCTCAACGGCACCAACGTGAGCGACTTCAATCTCTATCTATTGAACAATCCATCGACCAACAACGGCGGCGCGGGCGACAACGCGAAAACCGTGCTCACGGGCGGGCGCACCTTGCTGGTGGCGTCCAAAGCGACGCGCGCCTCGGCCATCGGCGTGTCCCTGCCCTGGCGGCAGGTGGCCGGCGCGAGCATGGCCTCGGCCGGCTTTGTCGGCGTCAACGACGGCTGGACCGACCTGCTGGGCGGCGCGGCCGATAAAACCATGAATGTCAACTATGCCAGCGCGTCCAACGGCAACGTGGCCCAGATGGGCTGGATCGACTTCGGCGGCAGCGCCGCCGGCAGCATCGCCTTCGACGTGGTGCTCGGTTTCGGCGCCACCGAAACGGAGGCCGGCAACACCGCCAACGCCACCCTGGGGTCCAACATCGGCGCGCTGCAAACCCAGTACGACAATGAATGGCACACCTATAACAATGGCCTGAGCACCCAGGGCGGCACGGCCGACGACCAATATTATCTGGCCGCGATGGCGCTCAAGTCGATCCAGGACAAGTCGAACGGCGCCATGATCGCCGGCCTTGGCACGCCCTGGGGCGAGACCGCCGACGATACCCAAAACAGCGGCGGCTACCACCTGGTGTGGGCGCGCGACCTGTTCAAGTTCGCCAATTCGCTGATCACGGCCGGCGACACGGCGTCGGCCTCGGCCGCCGTCTCCTATCTGTTCAACGTGCAGCAGCAAGCCAGCGGCCGCTTCCCGCAAAATTCGCAAATCAACGGCGCGCCGTACTGGAACGCCACCCAGATGGATCAGCAAGCCATGCCGATCCTGCTGGCCTACCGCCTGGGCGCCGCCGTCTCCAATCCGCTCTGGCCGAAGATCAAGCTGGCCGCCAATTACCTCGTCGCCAACGGCCCGTGGACCCAGCAGGAGCGCTGGGAGGAAAGCTCGGGCTATTCGCCCTCGACCATCGCCGCCGAAATCGCCGGCCTGGTGGCGGCGGCCAAGATCGCGCTCGCCAACGGCGACACGGCCAGCGCCGCCACCTATTTGCGCAGCGCCGATTACTGGCAGCAAAACGTGGCGAATTGGACCTTCACCAACACCGGCCCGCTCGGCAACGGCAAATATTATTTCCGCATCAATCCGGCCGCCAAGAACGGCGGCGCCGGCCCGCAGGGCTTCAACCCGGTCAGCGGCCCCGATGTGGCGTCGGCGTATACCAACGGCAACGGCGGCGGCAGCCACGACCAGCGCAAGGTGATCGACGGCGGCTTCCTGGAACTGGTGCGGATGGGGGTGAAAAGCCCGAACGACGGCGGCATCGTCTCGACCATGCCGGTCTACGACAGCGCGCTCAAGCAAGCCATCAGCGGCAAGGGCGACGCCTGGTTCCGCTACAACTTCGACGGCTATGGCGAACGCAACGACGGCGCCAATTACAGCGGCTCCGGCGGGCGCGGCCGGCTGTGGCCCATCTTCAGCGCCGAACGCGGCATGTATGAAATCGCCAAAAGCGGCAGCGGCGGCAGCGGCGGCCCGTATCTGGCGGCGGTGAAAGCGTTTTCCACGCCCGAGGGATTCGTGCCCGAACAAGTGTGGAACAACACCGGCGCCATCACGCCGGGCATCGACGGCGGCTGGCAAACCACCACCCCGGCGCCGTATGTGGCGGGCGGCGCGACCAAAT
>JAYVUV010000543.1:0-19417 GCA_043787615.1 Janthinobacterium sp.
GGCGTGCAAGAAGACGTGGTCGACTTGCTGCTCAATTTGAAGGGCGTGGTCTTCAAGGTGCACAACCGCGATTCCGTCACCCTGACCTTGAAAAAGGAAGGCGAGGGCGCGATTCTGGCGTCGGACATCGATCTGCCGCACGACGTCGAATTGGTCAACCCGGATCACGTGATCGCCCACTTGACCGCCGGCGGTAAGCTGGACATGCAGATCAAGGTCGAAAAAGGCCGTGGTTATGTACCGGGCAATGTGCGTCGTCTGTCGGAAGACACCAACAAGACCATCGGCCGTATCATTCTGGATGCGTCGTTTTCGCCGGTGCGCCGCGTATCGTATTTCGTGGAATCGGCCCGTGTCGAACAGCGTACCGACTTGGATAAGCTGATCATCAACATCGAAACCAACGGCGTGATTTCGCCCGAAGAAGCGATCCGTCAATCGGCCCGCGTCCTGGTCGATCAATTGAATGTGTTCGCCGCCCTGGAAGGCACGGAAGCGGCCGCCGAAGCGCCATCGCGCGCTCCGCTGGTCGATCCGATCCTGCTGCGTCCGGTCGACGACCTGGAACTGACGGTGCGTTCGGCCAACTGCCTGAAAGCCGAAAATATCTACTATATCGGCGATCTGATCCAGCGTTCGGAAAACGAGCTGCTGAAAACCCCGAATCTGGGCCGCAAGTCCCTGAACGAAATCAAGGAAGTGCTGGCTTCGCGCGGCTTGACCTTGGGCATGAAGCTGGAAAACTGGCCGCCCGCCGGCCTGGAAAAATAAGCGTTTTAAGCATGTGCCGCACACTGCCCGGGACAGGTGTTCCGGGCTTTTATTTGAACTAGATAGCAACCGGTCCGCGGCGCGAGGTGTCCTCAGGGTTCCCGCGCCGATCGAAGAACTGGATTAACACTCACCGAAAGGATTTACCATGCGTCACGGTCACGGCCTCCGTAAACTGAATCGTACCTCGTCCCATCGTCTGGCAATGCTGCGCAACATGACGGTCTCGCTGCTGCGTCACGAAGCCATCAAAACCACCTTGCCAAAAGCTAAAGAACTGCGCCGCGTGATCGAGCCGATTCTGACCCTGGGCAAAACCGACTCCCTGGCCAACAAGCGCCTGGCTTTCAACCGCTTGCGCGATCGCGAAATGGTGGTCAAGCTGTTCGCCGAACTCGGCCCACGTTACGCCAACCGTAACGGCGGCTACCTGCGCATCCTGAAAATGGGTTTCCGCGTGGGCGACAATGCGCCTATGGCCTATGTCGAACTGCTGGATCGTCCGGAAGTCACCGCAGTGGAAGACGCGGTCAGCGCCGAATAAGCGCGCTGCGCCGTCACGAAAAAGCCAGGCTCCGCCTGGCTTTTTTTGCTTTGGCGGCCACGCGCCTGCGGTATCGCCGGCGACCGCGGTGTACTATTCTGCTTTGCGTCAGCGAGTTAAGGTTTCCATGTCCCGTATTCCGTTCCGCAGCCATCGCGCGGCTGTTTCCCCGCAACACGCCCATGCGGGATGGACTTGGTTTCTGATGCTGCTGATGGTGCTGGCGATGCTGTTTCGCTTCGGCCCGGCCCGGGCCGAGGAAGAGTTTCTGGAACCCGGCGCCGCCTTCAAGTTTTCCGCGCGCATGCAAGACTCGGGCACCCTGGTGGTCACCTATGACATCGCCGATGGTTACTATATGTACCGCGAGCGCTTCAAGTTCACGGCCGCCGACGCCGAGTTGGGGCCGGCCCAATTCCCGCCCGGTAAGGTGAAGTTCGATGAAACGTTTCAGAAAAACGTAGAGACCTATCAGCACAGCGTGAGCATCACCATCCCGGTCCAGTCGACCGGCTTGTTCACGCTGTACGCCAGCAGCCAGGGTTGCGCCGAAAAAGGCTTGTGTTATTCGCCCCAGGACGCCAGCGCCCGCTTATTCGGCAATAGCGCCACCGCGCCCAAAAAAGCCCCCGTGAAAACGCAACCGCCCGCGCTTGCCGGCGTCCCGCCCGCTGCGGCCCCGGCGCCGGCCGCCGCGCCTAAAAGCGAGCTGGGCCGCATCGAAGCGGTTTTGAAAAGTGGCCGGCTGATCTTGATCCTGCCCGGCTTCTTGTTGTTCGGCCTGCTTCTCTCCTACACCCCATGCGTGTTGCCGATGGTGCCGATTTTGTCGTCCATTATCATCGGCGAGGGCCAGGTGGGTCGCGCGCGCGGCTTGCTGCTTTCAGTCACGTACGCGCTGGGCATGGCCTTGGTGTACACCGCGCTGGGCGTGGCCGCCGGCTTGATCGGCGAAGGCTTGGCCGCCTCCTTGCAAAATCCCTGGGTGCTGGGCTTGTTCGCCATCGTGCTGGCGGTGTTGTCGCTCTCCATGTTCGGAGTCTATGAATTGCAAGTGCCGAGCGCCTTGCAAAGCAGGCTGGCCGGCATGTCGAACCGCCAAGCCTCCGGCAAGTTGCTCGGCGTGTTTTTCATGGGCGCGATCTCGGCCGTTATCGTCGGCCCTTGCGTGGCGGCCCCGCTGGCCGGCGTTCTGTTGTATATCGGCCAAAGCCGCGACGTGCTGATCGGCGGCGCCGCCCTGTTCGCCATGGCCATCGGCATGAGCGTGCCGCTGCTGCTGGTGGGGGAGTCGGCCGGGTCGCTGCTGCCGCGCGCGGGCGTGTGGATGGAGCAAATCAAGCGCCTGTTCGGCGTGTTGCTGCTGGCCACGGCCTGGTGGTTGGTGGCGCCGGTGTTGCCGGCGGCCTTGCAAATGCTGGGCTGGACCGCGCTGCTGGTCGGCTACGGCATGTATCTCTTGCTGCGCAGCCGGGGCTGGCCGGCCAAGGCGTGCGGCTTGGCTTTGGCGTCCTTGGGCATGGTGCAATTGGTGGGCGTGGCCAGTGGTGGACGCGATCCCCTGGCGCCGCTGGCCCATCTGCGCGGCGCGGTGACACCACCGGTGGCGTTTACGCGCGTCAAGACCGTGGCCGAACTGGACGCGGCGCTGGCCCGCGCCGGCGGCAAGACGGCGCTGCTCGACTTTTATGCGGACTGGTGCGTCTCGTGCAAGGAAATGGAAAAACTGACCTTCGTCGATCCGGCCGTGCACGCCAAGATGGCCGCTTCGCTACTGTTGCAGGTGGATGTGACGGCCAATACGGAAGACGACAAGGCGATGCTCAAGCGTTTCAATTTGTTCGGTCCGCCCGGCATCATCTTGTTCGACGCCCAAGGCAAGGAAGTGGACGACGCGCGCGTGGTGGGTTACCAGGAGCCGCGCAAGTTTCTCGCTTCCCTGGCCAAGCTGAAATAAAAAGGCCGGCGTCTAGCCGGCCTCATGCAACCATACCGGCGGCCGACTTAATGCATCGCGGGGCCGTGCTCACGGCCGCGCATGCCATGCCAGCCGGCCGAGGCGTGGTGGTCGAACACGCTTTTTTGCTCCGGTGTCAGCACTGCGTAAAAGGTTTTCAGGGCGGCCAGATGGTTTTCCTGCAGCACGATGTGCTCTTTCGACAGGGTTAACCATTTTTCCATTTTTTCCGGCGCCGACAGTTGCGCGAACGCGGCCCGGTCGATCGGCGCGGCGCCCGCCGGTGGTGCGATGGCGGCCACATACGTGTTCCAGGCTGGTTCTTGCTCGGCGGTCAGCTTGAGCTTGTCGTGCAGCTTGGCTTGGTGCGTGGCCAAGCGCTCGGCGAAGCGGGCGTGGCCCGGCGCGGCGCCGGCCGGCGCTTCCTGGGCATGGGTGGCGAAGCTGGCGACGCCCAGACTGCAAACGGTCAGGCCGATCATGAGATGTTGGCGTAAGGTGGTCATGGCGCTTCCTTATATGACGGATGTAACGACGGTGTAAGAAGATGCTCGGCGCCCATTTCCGGTTGGTACGCCTTGCATGAATCCATCATCGGGCTTGGATGTTTCCTCCAAGTGTCCCCTGCCAGTCATTTTGTATCTGTTTGTTTCGACCCGGCGTCAATATACAAGACGATACAATTGCCCTGTTCATCCTCGGCCGAACTGCGGATAATCGAAGACATGGAACTTACCTCTACCATTCTGATCGTCGACGACGACCGCGACATCCGCTCCCTGCTGGCCGACTACCTGGAGTCGAACGGCTACCGCGCCTTGAGCGCCTGCGATGGCGGCGCCATGTGGAAGGTGCTCGACGAAGCGCGCCCCGACCTGGTGGTGCTCGACTTGAACTTGCCCGGCGACGATGGCTTGACCTTGTGCCGCAAGCTGCGCGCCCAATCGACCTTGCCGGTCATCATGCTCACGGCCCGCAACGAGCCGCTGGACCGCATCCTGGGCCTGGAAATGGGGGCCGACGACTATCTGCCCAAGCCTTTCGAGCCGCGCGAGTTGCTCGCACGCATACGCAGCGTGCTGCGGCGCAGCCATGCGATGCCGTCCAACACCCCTTCCGACAAGGCCCAGCACCTGCGTTTTTCCGGCTGGACCCTGGACCTGACGGCGCGCCACCTGCTCAATCCGGACGGCATCGTGATCATGCTGTCGGGCGCCGAATTCCGCTTGCTGCGGGTGTTTCTGGAGCATCCGAACCGGGTGCTCAACCGCGACCAGTTGCTCAACCTGACCCAGGGCCGCGACGCCGACCCCTTCGACCGCTCGATCGACATTCAGATCAGCCGCCTGCGCCAAAAGCTGGGCGAGGACGCGCGCTTGCCGCAAATCATCAAGACGGTGCGTAATGGCGGTTATGTGCTGGCCGGCCAGGTTAGCGTGGAGCCGGCGCCGTGAAAGCGTTTTTCGGCTCGATGACGGGACGGGTGTTCCTGGTCTTGTTGTTCGGCATCGTCGCCTCGGCCGCCTTGACCCAATGGCTGGCCATGGGCGAGCGCCAGCGCGCCATCGAGCGCTACCGCGACTTCCACGCCCTCGAGCGCGCCGAGCAACTGATCTTGGCGGCCGACGTGGTGCCGGCCACCGTGCGCCCGGCCTATTTGAACGTGGCCAACCGCGGCGCGGTATTGCTCGAACCGGCCGCGCCCGGCGTCGCGCCGACCTTGCCGGCCACCGATTTCAGCACCGCCCTGGGCCAGCGCCTGGGCGCCGACTTCCACCTGCGTCCCTTGCCCGGGCGGCCCGCCAGTTGCGACCAGCCGCGCCCGCCGGCCATGTTGTTCGGCCCGACCCAGTGGAACGGCGCCTGCGAAAGCATGAACGTGCGCATGCGCGACGGCCAGCTGCTGCGCCTGTCGGTGTTGCCGCCGCGCTTGCCGCCGCCCGGTCACGAACACAACGAGTTCATCGCGATCCTGCCTTTCCTGCTCAGCATCGCCATGCTGGCCTACCTGGTCACGCGCATGACCATGCGCCCGCTCAAGCAACTGGCGCAGGCGGCCAAGGATTTGGGCAACGACATCAATCATCCGCCCCTGATCCTGGCCGGCGCCAGCGAGATCCGCCAAGCCAGCGCCGCCTTCAACGCCATGCAAGCCCGCATCCGCCAGCACATCGCCCAGCGCACCCAGATGTTGGCCGCCATCACCCACGACTTGCAAACCCCGCTGACCCGGCTGCGGCTGCGGCTGGAGAAAGTGGCCGATCAAGAACTGTACGATAAGCTGGTGGGCGACTTGTCCGGCATGCAAGGCATGATCAAGGAAGGCTTGGACCTGGCGCGCAGCATGGACACCACCGAAACCATGCAGGCGCTCGACCTCGATTCCCTGCTCGACAGCGTGTGCGCCGACGCCACCGACGCCGGCCAGCGGGTCACGCTCGACGGCAGCGCCGCCATGGCGCTGATGGGGCGGCCCCTCGCGCTGCGGCGTTGCCTGGTGAACTTGATCGACAATGCCGTCAAGTATGGCCAGCACGCCCGGGTCTCGGTCGAGCGCGTGGCCGGCGCGGCGCGCGTGCGCATCCGCGACGGCGGCCCCGGCATCGCGCCCGATCAGTTGGCCCAGGTGTTCGAACCGTTTTACCGAATCGAAAGCTCGCGCTCGCGCGAATCGGGCGGCACCGGCCTGGGCTTGACGATCGCGCGCAACATCGCCGAACAGCATGGCGCCAGCTTGACCCTGGCCAACCATCCGCAAGGGGGGCTGGAAGTGACCATGGTGGTGCCGGAGTATTACGCGGCGAAGTAGGGCGCGCTGTCGCACGCAGCGTGTGTCGATATGGAACATATGATTAACCTCGCCCGCGTGGCGAACAAGTCGATAAGCAATGAACAAGAAAACAGTGGGATGGTTGTTGGGCCTGGCCCTATGCGCGGGCGCCGGCGCCTGGTATCTGACGGCGCGCGGCGCCGCGCCGGCCGCCGGCAAGGGGGCGCCGCCGCCCGTCACGGTCAATGTGGTGCAAGCGCGACGGCAAGACGTGCCGGTGCAATTACAAGGCAATGGCAGCGTGACGCCGCTCAGCAGCGTGGACCTGCACCCGCAAACCACCAGCACCATCGCCAAGGTCCATATCCGCGAGGGCCAATTCGTCAAGGCCGGCGAGTTGCTGTTTACCCTGGACGCGCGCAGCGAACAAGCCAACACCGACAAGGCGCAGGCCCAGCTGGCGCGCGACCAAGCCGCGTCGAGCGACCTGGAGCGCCAGTACCGGCGCGGCATGGAACTGTTGGGCCGGAACTTTATCGCGCAGGGCGCGGTCGATACCTTGAAGAGCCAGCTGGAATCGGCGCGCGCCCTGGTCACGGCCGACTTGGCCGCCGTGCGCGCGGCCCAGGTCGATGCCGGTTACACCAGCATCCGCGCGCCGATGGCGGGCCGGGTCGGCGCGATTCCGGTCTATCCGGGCACCTTGGTGCAATTGGCCACCTCGCTGACCACCGTCACCCAGCTCGATCCGATCAATGTCAGTTTCACCTTGCCGGAAAGTAGTCTGACGGCCTTGCTGGCGGCGCAACAGGCCGGCGCCGTGGCCGTGACGGCCACGGTCGGCGAGGCCGGCAAACGGGTCGAAGGCAAGCTCAGTTTCATCGACAACACGGTCGATCCCAGCACCGGCGTGATACGGGTGAAGGCCGAGTTCGGCAACGGCGCCACCCAGCTGTGGCCCGGCCAATATGTCCATGTCGGGCTGACCCTGCAAACCTTGAAGGAGGCTTTGGTGATACCGCAAAACGCCATCATCGACAATAGCGGCGCCACTTTCGTCTACACCATGGAACCCGACCACAGCGCCAAGATGCGCCCGGTCAAGCGCTTGTACGCGTTCGGGCCGAACGTGGCCGTGAGCGGCTTGGCGGGCGACGAGCAAGTGATCGTTGACGGCAAGCAAAACCTGCGTCCGGGCGCCCCCGTGCGCTTGGCCGAGGCCGCCAAGCCGGCCCGCGCGCAAACCAAAGGCAAGCCGGAATGAATCTGTCCGAACTGTGTATCCGGCGCCCTGTCATGGTGGTGCTGTTGTCGATCAGCCTGATCTTGGCCGGGGTGCTGGCGTATAGCCACATCCCGGTCGCCGCGCT
Source organism: Janthinobacterium sp. (assembly GCA_043787615.1). GTDB lineage: Bacteria > Pseudomonadota > Gammaproteobacteria > Burkholderiales > Burkholderiaceae_D > Janthinobacterium. The sequence goes on from JAYVUV010000543.1 coordinate 7,413, forward strand.
GCCCAGCTACAACACCCCGGTCATCAATGTGAGCGCCGATCTGCCGGGCGCCAGTCCGGACACCATGGCGTCCTCGGTCGCGCTGCCGCTGGAAAAGCAATTTTCCACCATCGCCGGGCTCAGCCTGATCACCTCGACCAGCACGCTTGGTTCCACCTCGCTGACCCTGGAGTTCGATCCCAGCATCAATGTCAACGAGGCGGCGGTCGATGTGCAGGCGGCCTTGTTGCGCGCTCAGCGTCAATTGCCGCAGGAAATGACCGACTTGCCGTCCTACCGCAAGGTCAATCCGGCCGACGCGCCGGTGTTGTTCATGGCCATGACCTCGCCTTCGCTCACGCTGTCGGAATTGAACGACTACGCGGAAAACTTGATCGCGCCCAGCTTGTCCACCTTGCCCGGCGTGGCCCAGGTCACCGTGAATGGCCAAAAACGTTTCGCCGTGCGCGTGCGCGCCAAGGCCGATTTGCTGAACGCGCGCAACATGACGATGGACGAGCTGGCCCTGGCCTTGCGCGCGTCCAACACCAATTCCCCGCTGGGCGTGTTGGACGGCCCCAGCCAGACCCTCACCATCCAGGGCAACGCCCAAATGATGAAGGCGGCCGATTTCGCCGAGTTGATCGTGGCCAGTCGCAACGGCCAAGCGGTGCGGCTGAAGGAAGTGGCCACCGTCGAGGACAGTTTTCAATCGGTCAAGACGGCCGGCAGTTACAACGGCGAACAATCGATCGTGCTGCTGGTGCAACGCCAGCCGGACGCCAACACGGTGCAAGTGGTGGACGCCGTGCGCAAACTGTTGCCGACCTTCCAGTCGCAATTGCCAGCCTCGATCAAGATCAACCTGGTCAACGACCGTTCGCTGTCGATCCGCGAGGCGATCCACGACGTCAACCTGACCCTGGGCTTGACGGTGGTGTTGGTGGTGCTGGTGATTTTCTTGTTTCTGCGGCGCGCGGCGGCCACCTTCATTCCGGCCGTCACCATGCCGATCTCGCTGCTGGGCGCGCTGTCCCTGTTGTATTGGTTCGGCTATAGCCTGGACAATGTGTCCCTGCTCGGCATCACCCTGGCGGTGGGCTTGGTGGTTGACGACGCCATCGTGGTGCTGGAAAACATCGTGCGCCATATCGAGCTGGGCAAAAAGCCGATCAAGGCGGCCCTGGTGGGCGCCCAGGAAATGGGTTTCACCATCGTGTCGATCTCGATCTCGCTGGTGGCGGTGTTCATCCCGATCTTTTTCATGCCGGGCGTGATCGGCTTGCTGTTCCACGAATTCGCGGTGGTGGTGTCGCTCTCGATCCTGGTCTCGGCCGTGGTCTCGCTGACCCTGGTGCCGATGCTGGCCAGCCGGCTACTGCCGGCCGAGGCGCATGAGGCCGAACAAGACAGCACCTGGCTGGGGCGCCATTTCGAGGCCGGCTTCACACGCTTGAAAAACGCATACGCGGGCGCGCTCGATCAAGCCTTGGCGCACCGGACCCTGGTGCTCTTGATCGCCGTCGCCACCTTCGCCCTGACCGTGGTGCTGTATGTCACCATCCCGAAAGGCTTTTTCCCGGAAGAGGATTTGGGCCAGATTCGTGTGAACACGGAAGCGTCGGAAGATATTTCCTCGGAAGCCTTGATGGCCTTGCAAGACCGGGTCGCCGCCGTGCTCAAGGCCGACCCGAACGTGCAAGACGTCACCTCCTTCGTCAGCGGCGGCAACACCGGGCGCATGTTCATGGTGCTCAAGCCGCGCGCCCAGCGGGCCAAGATGGCCGTCGTGCTCGACAGCCTGCGGCGCGCCAGCCGTGGCGTGCCCGGCATCGCCGTGTATCTGAGTCCGGTGCAGAATCTGCAACTGGGCGGGCGCCAAAGCAAGAGCCGCTACCAATACACTCTGCAAAGCGTCAGCCCGGACGCGCTCAACGACTGGGCCGGCAAATTTCTCGACCAATTGCGGGTCGATCCCGCGTTCCGCGACGTCACCAGCGATTCGCAAAATCGCGGTTTGCAAGCCTCGCTCAAGATCGACCGCGACAAGGCCAACCTGCTGGGGGTGCAAATGGCCGATGTGCGCACCGCGCTGTACACCGCCTTCGGCGAGCGCCAGGTTTCGACCATTTATTCCTCGGCCGCCAGTTATTTCGTGATCTTGGAGGCGGCCACGGCCGACCGCCAATTCGACGACGCCCTGACCAAGATTTCGGTGCGCAACAAGGACGGCCAACTGGTGAAACTATCCAGCGTGGCCTACGTGGAGCGCACCATCGGCCCGACCGCCGTCAACCACCAGGGCCAGTTGCAGGCGATTACCTTGTCCTTCAACCTGGCGCCGGACGTGCCGCTCGGTGTAGCCACCGGCAAGATCGACCAGATGGCGCGCGACATGAATTTGCCCGCCTCCATCATCACCAAATACGGCGGCGACGCGGCCGTGTTCCAGGATTCCCAATCGAGCCAGATCATCTTGATCGTGGCCGCGCTGGGCGTGATCTATGTGTTGCTGGGCGTGTTGTACGAGAGTTATATCCATCCGCTCACCATCCTGGCCGGCTTGCCCTCGGCGGCCGTGGGCGCGCTGCTGACCTTACGTCTGTTCGGCCTGGACTTGACCATGATCGCCATCATCGGCATCTTGATGTTGATCGGTATCGTCAAGAAAAACGCCATCATGATGATCGACTTCGCCCTGCATGCCCAGCGCAACGAAGGCATGACCCCGGCCGCCGCCATCCGCGAGGCGTGCATCCTGCGCTTCCGGCCCATCATGATGACCTCGCTGGCGGCGCTGATGGGCGCTTTGCCGATCGCGCTGGGCCTGGGCGCGGGCGCCGAGTTGCGTCAACCGCTGGGCTTGGCGGTGGTCGGCGGCTTGATATTTTCGCAAGTAATCACCTTGTTTATCACCCCGGTGATTTATCTATTCCTCGACCGTTTTAGCGGCACCGGGCCGATGAGCGACGCCGACCTGCAACGGCGCGAAGGGGAGGCGGTGGCGCAGGGGGCCAGCCATGGCGCGGTGCATGCCGTGGCGTCGGACCAGCATGGCGCGCGGCAAGGCGGCGCCGACCGGGCCGCCTGATACATACCGTAACAACCGTCAAGCCGCCGCTCTTGTACCCTGGTGGGGTTTCGATACGCAAACTCCTGCAAGGAACGCTTGTATCCTGTACTCTTTGCCCGCAAGCCGGGCCATGGTACAGGCCGGTGTTCCTTGTTCCTTGAGACCCTGAGAAAGCTTTTTCATTTTGCACCACGAGACCCACCACAGATTGGCCGATTCCGGGTATTGCGCGACCTGCGGTCAGCCGCTGCCGGTGGCCGCCGCTTACGGGGCGGGCAAGAGCACCTCGAAGCGGGTCGGCATCGCCATCTCGGTGCTGCTGCATATCTTGTGCGTGGTGTATTACTTGACGCGCGACGAGCCGGTGCGGCGCGCGCCGCCGCCCTCGCACGAGGGCGCCATGGTGTATATCGCGCCGCTGGCCGAGCCGTCCAAGCCGAAGGCGCCCGCCGCCAAACCGATTCCGAAACCGACCCAGCCCAAACGGACTCAGGTGGCCAAGACGGCGCCGCCGTCGCGCCAAAAGCCGGCAGTGGCGATCACGCCGCCGGCCCGGCCGAAGGAAGAGCGTTACGTGCCGCCCGTGGTGGCGCCGGTGCCGGTGCCGCCGGCCCAAGACATGGAAGCGATGATCGCGGCCCGCCGCAGCCAGCGCGCGGCCGAGGCGCCGGCGGCCGAGCCGCAAGAAAGCGAAAACGAGCGCGCGCTGCGCGTGGCGCGCGCCAACATCGCCGGCGCCCAGGGCAAAACCTCGGGCAACGACCGCGAGGATTCGGGCGGCGTGTTTTCGATCAACGACAAGACTTTCCACAGCGCCGATATCAAGTTCCGCGGCTGGAACGCCAATTTCAAGCGCAAGTGGTCGCAGCAAGTGCATGTGGAGCAGGGCGGCGAGCTCGACATCGAGACCGCCATCGTCAAGCAAATGATTCTCTTGATCCGCAAGGAAAAGCCGGGCGATTTCGTGTGGGAATCGCAGCGCCTGGGACGCAATGTGCCGATGAGCGCGCGCAAGGAAGACGAAGCCGAATTGCAAGCATTCTTGCTGAAGGAATTCTTCCCCGAGTATCGGCGGGGCGCTTCGCGTTAGTTGACCGTCGCAAGTGGGGCAGCAACACGGCGCGCTTGCGCGCCGCGCAGGGATGCGGCCAAGCGCGGCGTGTGCCTCCCAATGCGAGAGGCTGAGTCAGCCGAGCAGGCGAAAAAAATCGGGCTCGCACGCCGCTCTTTATCGCGATGGGAAATCAACATCGGGTTCCAAAGCGGAAGTGTCGCCGCGCGGCGTATCGGGTGAACGCCCGCAATAGCCTGGCCGGCATCGCGATGACCTCTATTGACCGCCATCGCGATCCGCGTATAAGATACTTGTGCGGCTTACTTCAAGCCGCCGTAGGCGTTACCGTCATCCAACGCGTCCAGTGCGAGAGGAGCCCAGCAGGGCGGTTCTCGCTTAACCTCGACGCCGTTAACATGACCGTACATGCTGTCGCTGCGGACGCTTCTCGTCCGTAATGCCTCCTTATCAAGATTCCTTGCCCGATTCACACGGCCGGTCGCGGCCCGTCATGTGTTGGGCTGGGAGCCCGCCGCTTTGGGGGGATGATGATGGGGATGGACAGCGCCTCGCCGGTCGGGCTTGCGGCTTCACAGCATCGAAGCAAGGGTCATATTCATGAAACTCACCGATAACACCATCCTCTTGACCGGCGCCACCAGCGGCATCGGCCGCGCGCTCGCCGAAGCGCTCCATGATCGCGGCAACCGCGTGGTCGTCACGGGTCGACGTCAAGCGCTGTTGGACCAGATCGCCGCCGCCAGGCCCGGCCTGACCGGCCTGTTGCTCGACGTGAACGACGACGCTTCGCTGTCGCGTTTATCCAGCCAGCTTCGCGGGCGCTTTCCCGAGTTGAACGTGGTCATCGCCAACGCCGGCATCTCGCGCGCCGAAGACATGGCCTCGCCCGCGTGGCGCGCCGACGATGCGCAAGCCATGGTGCAAACCAATATCCTGGGGGTGTTACGTGTCGCCGCCACGGTCTTGCCGTTTTTGAAAAGCCAGCCGCAAGCGACCTTCATGGCGACCAGTTCCGCACTGGCTTTCGTACCCCGGGCCGATTATCCGGCTTATTGCGCCAGCAAGGCATTTTTGCATTCCTGGCTGCAATCGTTGCGGCATCAAATGAAGCCGTTCCAGATGGAAGTGCTGGAGCTGTCTCCGCCTTATGTGAGGACCGAACTGACCGGCGCCGCGCAAGCCGCCGATGCGCGCGCGATGCCCGTGGATGAGTATGTGGCGCAGGCCTTACGGATGCTGGAAGCGGGGCGGATTCCGCGTGGCGAGCTGATACTTGAGCCTGACATGGCGCGGCGCTGGGCCGAGCGCGATGGCCGCTACGATGTCGTTTTTGCCGGCATGAATCCGACCTGAAAACCGTGGAAGCCTATGATATTGGCTGAGCGCAGCGCGGCCCGGGGCAGGCTCGTACCCGGCTTGACGCTGGCCGTCGCCGTCGCCCAGAGAACGCCTGGTTTTTGCCCAATTTCCTTTTCTATGCAGGCAGCCAATTGGCGGTGCTGGGCGTGCTCGCCGCTTTCCGGCCGCGACCGTCCGTCACGGCAGGGGCCGCGCTCGCCCTGTCGCTGCATCTTGCGGCTTACGCCTGGTGGATCGCGACCCGAACGCCGATTCCATGGCCTGGTCCGGCTACCTGTCCGCCTTGCCCGGCGCGCTGTTGCCCATCGCCGCGGTTGTGCGCTGGCCGCGCGGCCGGGTCGGCACGCCGTCGTTGGCGGTCGCGGGGCTGACCGCCGTCGGCGCGCTGGCCGGCCTGGCTAGCGCGCAAGTTGTCATTTGCGACAGCGTCATGTACTGCGGCGCCTGAGCGGCGGCGCCGCCGGCGGCCTTGGCACATTCCGGTGCGAGCACGGGGCCACGATGCCTTGCCGTCGATGCGATGAGGCAGATGGACCGGGCCCCTGCGCCAGTTTGATCTGCGCCTGTTTCCCTGTCGCGCAGGGCGCCGTTGGGGAACTGAGCCCGCCGTATGGCATCCAATCGATATTGCAATCAGCTGGTTCGTTCTATCGGGAGTTATCGTTATGGAAAACACCATCGACATGCATATCTATCGCTATGATCCGGACAGCGATACCAAGCCGCATATGCAGCGCATCCGGGTTACGCAGGGGCGTGACGACCGCATGGTGCTCGATCTCCTTCTGCGTATCAAGAGCGACCTGGATGACAGTTTGTCGTTTCGTCGCTCATGCCGGGAGGGTATCTGCGGGTCCGACGGCATGAATATCAACGGCAAAAACCGTCTCGCATGCATCACCAATATTCACGAGATCGCGCAACCCATTGTCGTGCGGCCCCTGCCTGGCTTGCCGGTGATTCGAGATCTGATGGTCGACTTGACCCTGTTCTGGAAACAGTATCATTCGGTCAAACCCTATTTGGTCAATGACACCCCCGCGCCCGAGAAGGAGCGTTTGCAGTCTCCAGAGGAACGCGACGAACTCAATGGTTTATACGAATGCATCTTGTGCGCATGTTGCTCATCGTCCTGTCCCAGCTTTTGGTGGAATCCCGACAAGTTCGTCGGTCCGGCCGGTTTGCTCCAGGCCTACCGCTTCATGGCCGACAGCAGGGATACCGCGCTGGCCGAACGGCTTGACAATGTGAACGACGTTTACCGGCTGTTCCGTTGCCGAACGATTATGAATTGCGCCGATGTCTGCCCGAAAGGACTCAATCCGGCCGCCGCGATCGGTAACATTCGCTCCATGTTGGTGACCCGCTCGGTATAGCGGTGTCGCGCCCGGTCCCGCTCATCTCGTCGGCACCACCACGGCAAGCAGGAAGTAGGCTTGCATTAATCCGAACAGGAAGCCGAACAGGAAGGCGCCGACCGAGGTCAGCATATTGAAATCGGTGAATTGCGCGGGATAGTCGGCGTAACGGCGCGGCATGCCGGCCAGCTTGAGGAGGTGCATGGGAAGACGGTCGGGTTCACCCAGATCACTGAATTCTAAAAGTGAAACTTGGCGCGCCCTTCAGGGTACGTGATCCCGGTCCATTCGGCACCCAGTAATAGAAGCGGGCGAACAGGGAAACAGGGAGCCGGCCACCGGCACATAATGAAAATGCGCGATGACGGAATAGGTGTCGTGTACCGCCACATCGATGGGCGCCACAGCCAGGATCAAGCCCGACAATTCGCCGATGGTAAACACCCAGATGAAGCCGGTCGCAAACAGCATCGGGGCTTCAAAGCTCAGGGCGCCGCGCCACATGGTGGTGATCCAGTTGCACACCCATGATCCAAGACGCACCCATCAAGTGGATCGCAAAGATCGTCATGTCCATGCCCGCCTCCATTTGAAGCGACAAAGGCGGGTACATGGTCCATCCGCCCGCAGCCGCGCCACCGCCGGTGAAAAACGCGCCGATCAGTAGCAGCGCGGCGGGCGGCAGAAGCCAGAAGGAAAATTGTTCATCCTTGCAAACGCCATGTCGGACGCGCCGATCTGGAGCGGGATCATCCAGTTCGCAAAGCCGACCAAGGCAGGCATGCTCGCACCGAATACCATGATCAGGCCGTGCATCATCACGAGTGGTTGTAGCGCTGCGGCTGGAAAACCTGCAAGCCGGGCGCGAACAATTCGGCGCGTATCAAGAGCGCGCGCACGCCGCCGGTCATGAACATGGCAAGTGAAAGCCAGAGGTGAAGCGTGCCGATATCCTTGTGGTTGCTTGTGTCGACCCCCCGGAGCCGGCGCGTGGACGCAAGGCTTGCGGTTGTGAGACCGGTCAAGAGAAGGCCGCGCGCGAGCCGAAGTCATGCGGTCGGCGCCATCGGTTTGCGTGCGTCCCCCGTGTGGCGGGCGCTAGCGCGCATGGTGCTTGCCCCCGCGCCATGAGCGAGGGCGGTGGGCGGGCCGAACGGCCCGGCCGATCGAAGCAGGTGATGCAGCCGCGCTTAGGCGTGCGCCTTGAGCAGGCGCGCGATGTCGAGCGCGAAGTAGCTCAGCACACCGTCCGCACCGGCCCGCTTGAAGGCCATCATGGCTTCCATCATGGTCTTGTCGTGGTCCAGCCAGCCGTTCTGGGCGGCCGCCTTGATCATCGCGTATTCGCCGCTGACCTGGTAGGCGAAGGTCGGCACCTTGAACTCGTCCTTGACCCGGCGCACGATGTCCAGATATGGCAAGCCCGGCTTGACCATCACCATGTCGGCTCCCTCGGCCAAGTCCAGCGCCACTTCGCGCAAGGCTTCGTCGCCGTTGGCCGGGTCCATCTGATAGGTGTGCTTGTCGCTTTTGCCCAGATTGCCGGCCGAGCCGACCGCGTCGCGGAACGGGCCGTAAAAGGCCGAGGCGTATTTGGCGGAATAGGCCATGATGCGGGTGTGGATCAGGTCGCGCTCTTCCAGGGCGGCGCGGATGGCGCCGATGCGCCCGTCCATCATGTCCGACGGCGCCACCACGTCCACGCCGGCCTCGGCCTGGGTCAGGGCTTGGCGGATCAGCATGGCGGTGGTGAGGTCGTTGAGCACGTAGCCGCGCTCGTCGATCAAGCCATCCTGGCCGTGGCTGGTGAAGGGGTCGAGCGCGACATCGGTGAGGATGCCCAGTTCCGGGAAACGCTGTTTCAGGGCGCGCACCGCGCGCGGCACCAGGCCGTCCGGATTGGTGGCCTCGATCCCGTCCGGGGTTTTAAGCGAGGCATCGATGACGGGAAACAGGGCCAGCACCGGAATGCCCAGGGACACGCATTCCTCGGCCACCTCGAGCAGCAAATCGATGGACATCCTTTCCACTCCGGGCATCGACAGCACCGGCTGGCGCTGGCGTTCGCCGTCGAGAATGAAGACTGGATAGATCAGGTCGGCCGCGGTGATCACGTTCTCGCGCATCAAGGCGCGCGAGAACGGGTCACGCCGCATGCGGCGCATGCGGATCGCGGGGAAGGGGGCGGAAAAAGTGGCTGGCATGGCGCTGCGATCAAGGAAAAGTGGAAGGGAAGGGGGTGCCGCGGCTTATTGTTCACCTTCATCGCCATCGTCGTCGCTCATCTCGATCAGGGCCGCGTTGGCGCCCGGCGCGGCCACGCTATCTTCGGTGATGCCGGCCAATTCCATGATCTTGTCGTTGGCTTCGTCGATGCCGATCCGTTTCAAGGCCGAGAACAGTTGGACCGTGAATGGAAAGCCGACCCCGTCCTCGTCCACGTAGCTGTCGAGCTTAGCCTTGGTTTGACGCAGGGCGTTGACCGAGTCGTTGCGGTTGAGCTTATCGGCCTTGGTCAAGATGCAGTGGATCGGCTTGCCGGTCGGGGCGAACCATTCCAGCATCTGGATGTCGAGGTCGGTGAATGGGCGGCGCGAATCCATGATCAGAATCAGGGCCGCCAATTGATCGCGCCGCTGCACGTAGTCGCCCAGCAGGCGCTGCCAGTGCAGCTTGGCCGAGCCGGACACTTCCGCGTAGCCGTAACCGGGCAAGTCGACCAGCAAGGCTTCGATTTCCTCCAGGATGGTGGCGTCCTTGCGATGCTGGCCGACGTGGGCGCCGCCGATCGAAAAGTAGTTGATATGCTGGGTGCGGCCGGGGGTCTTGGAGGCGAAGGCCAAGCCTTTTTGGTTGCACAAGATATTGATCGCGGTCGATTTGCCGGCGTTGGAACGGCCGGCAAAGGCGATTTCCGGCACCGTGGTGTCGGGCAGATCGCGCAGTTGATTGACGGTCGTGAAGAAGCGGGCTTGCCAGAGTTTGGACATGGGATGGGTAGAAAATGCAACAAAAGGGGGCGAAAACGCCAAGAAGCTATTGTACAATAAGGGGTTACGAATTGTTGTCATGCAGAGGCCCAAGCGGTCGCTCGCCATCGCCGGCAATCTTTACCACTAATTTTTTGACTAGTCTCAGGGTGTTTGAATGAATCGTGCGTTGTTAGCCGCCGGAGCGGCGTTTGGAAAATCCTTGCTGCTCGCCTTGCTGGCGATGTCGGCCGCGTCGGCGAACGAAGAGAAAAAGCCGGCCCACGCCGAAGCGGCCGAAGCCGTGGTGAAAGCCGATCCGGCCAAGGGCGCCGCCCTGTACGCCGAGGGCGACGCCGCGCGCGGCTTGCCCGCCTGCGTGTCTTGCCATGGCGCGGCCGGCAATTCCAGCATCGCCGCCAACCCCAAGCTGGCCGGCCAGCATGAAGCCTACATCCACAAGCAACTGATCAATTTCACCACTGCGGAACGCAATCAGCCCGTCATGACGACGTACGCCAAGATGTTGACCGACAAAGAAAAGACCGATCTGGCCGCCTATCTGAGCGCCCAGGCGCCGAAGCCGGGCGCGGCCAAGAACAAAGACACCGTGGAATGGGGCCGCAAGATTTACCGCGGCGGCATCGCCGAGAAAAGCGTGCCGGCTTGCGCCAGCTGCCATGGCGCCGCCGGCGCCGGCATTCCGGTCCAGTATCCGCGCATCGGCGGCCAGCATCAGGATTACACGGCGGCCCAGCTGACCCTGTTCCGCAGCGGCGCCCGCAAAAACAATGTGCAAATGACCACGATCGCCAAGCGCTTGTCCGACGACGAGATCAAAGCCGTGGCCGATTACGTGGCCGGTTTGAAATAAGCGGACTTTCCCGCACCTCGGTGTGCTTGCTGGTTTGCAATAAAAAAGGGTGGCCGCGCGAGCGGGCCGCCCTTTTTATTGGTATGCTCCGGGCTCGCCGACATTTTTAGGTTGTATCGAGCATGAGCCGTCCCAGCACCAGTGGCATTGAACTGCAGACCCGTCGCCCGCTGTTGGGCGAGGCGGTCGAATTGGTTTCGTCGATGCGTTTTTCCATCAGTTTGCTGACCCTGATCGCCATCGCGGCCATGATCGGCACGGTGATGAAGCAAAACGAGCCGATGACGAACTATATCAATCAGTTCGGGCCGTTCTGGTTCGCCGTGTTCGACAAGATGAGTCTGTACGCCGTGTATTCGGCGTGGTGGTTTTTGCTGATCATGGCCTTCCTGGTCGCGTCGACCTCCTTGTGCATCGCCCGCAACGGGCCGAAGATGCTCAAGGATATGCGCAGCTGGCGCGAAAACGTGCGCGAGCAATCGCTGCGCAATTTTCACCACAAGAGCGAATGGCACGCCCCCCTGCCGCGCGCCGCCCTGGCCCGGCAAACCGCGGCGCGCCTGGCCGACGCCGGCTACCAGGCGAAGATCGTCAACAAAGAGCGCGCCACCCTGGTGGCCGCCAAGCGCGGCGCGGCCAATAAATGGGGCTATATCTTCGCCCACGGCGCCATCGTGATCATCTGTATCGGCGGCTTGCTCGATTCCGACATGCCTATCCGCTTCCAGCAATGGTTCATGGGCAAGACCCCGTTCGCCGGCAGCGGCTTGATTTCCGAGATCCCCGCCAAGCACAGGCTGGGCCTGGGCAATCCTACTTTCCGTGGCAACACCCTGATACCGGAGGGCGGCAGCAGCGACACCAGCACCATTCCCCAGGCGGACGGGGTGCTGATCCAGGAATTGCCGTTCACAATCACGTTGAAGAAATTTCATATCGATTTCTACACCACCGGCATGCCCAAGCTGTTCGCCAGCGACGTGGTGGTCAAGGATCACGCCAGCGGCGAGACGGTGACGGCCACCATCGAGGTCAACAAGCCGCTCATTTACAAGGGCTTGGCGGTCTACCAATCGAGTTTCGAGGATGGCGGCAGCAAGCTCAAGCTCAAGGCCTTTCCCATGACCGGCACCGCCACCGCCTCCTTCGACATGGGCGGCGAGGTGGGCGGCACCACGCCGCTGGCCGCGGCCGGTCCGGGCGCCGAGGCTTATAGCGTGGAATGGTCGGGCTTTCGTCCCTTCAACGTGGAAAACCTGGCTGGCCAGGACGCGCGCGCCGTGACCAAGGGCGAGAGCTTGAACGAGCAATTCGCCAA
>JAYVUV010000544.1:0-14568 GCA_043787615.1 Janthinobacterium sp.
GTGCTGACAGTTCAGCAGGTTCCCGAGGCGCGCGCCTTGGTGCCGGTGCTGGGCGCCGGTAACAAACAGATCGGCACCATCATCGTCAGCGTCATCGACGCGCCGTTTTCGGACCAGAATCCGGAGCATGTCAAGGTCGCCAACGCCATCGAAATCCGCCTGGCCGACCAGGACTTGCTACCCCGCTACGCCGACCTCTGAAGGCCGACGCCCCGCATGCGTGGCGCCTATCAGCAACATTGGCATCCTAACGATCAAATCTGATCTAAGCAAATGACGAAAGCTTCGTTTGTTTTATAACGACGTGATGCGATTATTGCGCCCTGTTAGTTGAAAATGTAATAAGAGGGTCATTCATGTCAGTTGCCGCGTTGCCGCTTCCGGTGCCAAAGCAGAGCGCGCCGTTCCGGGTCATGCCGGGATTTCGCCTCTCGCTGGGCTTCACGATCTTCTATCTGGCGCTGATCGTGCTCATTCCCCTGTCGGCGGTGTTCCTGAAAACCTTCACCATGAGCTGGGAAGCGTTTTGGCACGCCGTCACCTCCGAACGCGTGATGGCCTCGTACCGCCTGAGCTTTGGCGCCTCGCTGATCGCCGCCTCCATCAACGTGGTGTTCGGCGGCATCCTGGCCTGGGTGCTGGTGCGCTACAGCTTTCCCGGCAAGCGCATCATCGACGCCCTGGTCGATCTGCCTTTCGCCCTGCCCACCGCCGTGGCCGGCATCACCCTGACCGCCCTGTATTCCTCGAACGGCTGGTTCGGTAAATTTCTGGAAGGCTCGCTCGGCATCAAGGTCGCCTTCACCCCGCTGGGCGTGGTGGTCGCGCTCACCTTCATCGGCTTGCCGTTCGTGGTGCGCACCGTGCAGCCGGTGCTGGAAGACGCCGAGCGAGAATTGGAAGAGGCCGCCGCCAGCCTGGGCGCCACCCCTCTGCAAACTTTTCTGCGCGTGGTGTTTCCCACGATTTTGCCGTCGCTGCTGACCGGTTTCGCGCTGGCCTTCGCGCGCGCCACCGGCGAATACGGCTCGGTCATTTTCATCGCCGGCAATATGCCGATGGTGTCGGAAATCACGCCGCTGTTCATCATCACCAAGCTTGAACAATACGATTACGCGGGCGCCACCGCGATCGCCGTGGTGATGCTGGTGGCCTCGTTTATTTTGCTGCTCACGATCAACCTGCTGCAAGCGTGGACACGCGGAAAGTCGAGGAAATAATGTCAGCCCTGCCCATCGTTGCGCCTAGCCTGGCGAGCGCGCCGGCCGCGCCGGTCCGTCGCGGCGAGTTGCCCTCGCCCCACACGTCGCTGGAACCGGCCTGGGTGCGCCGGGTGTTGATCACCGTCGCACTGCTGTTTCTCACCGTGTTCCTGTTCGTGCCGCTGGTGGCCGTGTTTGTCGAAGCGTTCAAGAAGGGTTGGCAGGCCTATGTGGCGGCCATCGTCGATCCGGACGCGCTGTCGGCCATCCGCCTGACCTTGATCACGGCCGCCATCGCCGTGCCGCTCAATCTGGTGTTCGGGGTGGCCGCTTCCTGGTGCATCGCCAAATTCGATTTTCGCGGCAAGAGTTTGCTGCTGACCCTGATCGACTTGCCGTTTTCCGTCTCGCCGGTGATTTCGGGCTTGATCTACGTGCTGTTGTTCGGCGCCCAGGGCTGGTTCGGCCCCTGGTTGCAGGAACACGATATCAAGATCTTGTTCGCGGTGCCGGGCATCGTGATGGCCACCATTTTCATCACCTTTCCCTTCGTGGCGCGCGAGCTGATTCCGCTGATGCAGTCGCAAGGCAGCGAGGAGGAAGAGGCCGCCCTGGTGCTGGGCGCGTCCGGCTGGAACACCTTCCGTCGCGTCACCTTGCCCAACATTAAATGGGGCTTGTTGTACGGCGTGATCCTGTGCAACGCCCGCGCCATGGGCGAGTTCGGCGCGGTGTCGGTGGTGTCCGGCCACATCCGCGGCGAAACCAACACCATGCCCCTGCAAGTGGAAATTCTCTACAACGAATATAACTTCGCCGCCGCCTTCGCCGTCGCGTCGCTGCTGGCGCTGCTGGCCCTGGTGACCTTGGCGCTCAAATCCTTCATCGACTGGCGCTTGCGCGAAAGCCGGACCGACACAGCACGTTCTACGGAGCACTAGCATGACCATCGAAGTGAAAAACATCCACAAGCGTTTCGGCGATTTCGTCGCCCTGGACAATGTGTCGCTGGCCTTTCCGGCCGGCGAGTTGACCGCCTTGCTGGGGCCTTCGGGTTGCGGCAAGACCACCTTGTTGCGCATTATCGCCGGCCTCGAACATCCCGATTCCGGCCAGGTGCTGCTCGACGCGGAAGACGCCTCCGCGCGTCACGTGCGCGAGCGCCAGGTCGGTTTCGTGTTCCAGCATTACGCCTTGTTCAAGCACATGACCGTGTTTGAAAACGTCGCCTTCGGCTTGCGCGTCAAGCCGCGCGCCGAGCGCCCGTCCGAAGAGCAGATCCGGCGCAAGGTGAAGGATTTGCTGGAGCTGGTGCAACTCGATTGGTTGTCCGACCGTTACCCGCCGCAACTGTCGGGCGGGCAGCGCCAGCGCATCGCCCTGGCGCGCGCGCTGGCGGTCGAGCCGCGCGTGCTGTTGCTGGACGAACCGTTCGGCGCGCTCGACGCCAAGGTGCGCAAGGAATTGCGGCGCTGGTTGCGCCGCCTGCACGACGACTTGCACGTGACCAGCATCTTCGTCACCCACGACCAGGAAGAGGCGCTGGAAGTGGCCGATCAAGTGGTGTTGATGAACAAGGGCCGCATCGAGCAGCGCGGCGCGCCCGAGCAAGTGTATAACCATCCGGCCTCGCCCTTCGTCTACGGTTTTTTGGGCAACGTCAATTTGTTCCATGGACGCGTGCACGAAGGCGTGCTGGCCACCGGCGACGCCAGCTTCGAGGTGCCCGATCACGCCGGCGTGAGCGACAGCACCGGCATCGCCTATGTGCGCCCGCACGATTTGGAAATCGACCGTTACACCGAGGGCGCGGAAGGCATCGTGGTCAAGTTGAACCGTGCGCACGCGATCGGTCCACTGGCCCAGCTCGACCTGGAGCGGCTCGACAACCGCGAATTGATCGAGGCGGTGATGTCGAACGAGCGTTTCAGCCATCTGCAATTGAAGGAGGGCGAAACCCTGGTGGTGCGGCCCAAGCGTTTGCATGTGTTTGTCGACGGCGCCCCGCGCTAGCCGTCCCGCGCTAGCCGCCCCGCGCCGGCCGATCCGGGCGCCATCGCCGCGCCCCCCTTATCATTTGGAGTTGGCATGAATTTTCAGCAATTACGTTCCATCCGCGAGGCGGCCCGCCGCGGTTATAACTTGACCGAAGTGGCCAACGCCCTGTTCACCTCGCAGCCCGGGGTCAGCCGTCAGATCCGCGAACTCGAGGACGAGCTCGGCGTGGTCATTTTCGAGCGCAACGGCAAGCGCCTGACCGGCTTGACCGAACCGGGCAAGGGCATTCTCAAGATCGTCGACCGGCTCTTGATCGAGGCCGAAAACCTGCAACAAGCCAGCCTGGAATACGCCGGCCAGAGCAGCGGCACCTTGTCGGTGGCGGCCACCCATACCCAGGCCCGCTACGCCTTGCCCAAGGTGGTGCAAGCCTTTCGGGCCGCCTTTCCCGACGTGCGCATCGCGCTTCAGCAAAGCTCGCCCGAACACATCGCCGAGTGGGTTTTGTCGGGCAAGACCGACATCGGCATCGCCACCGAGGGCTTGAGCCAGTTCCCCGATCTGGTGTCCTTCCCGTGCTATCGCTGGAGCCATTTGATCGTGGTGCCGGACGGCCATCCTCTGCTCGAACGCAACCCGGTCCAGTTGCACGACCTGGCCCAATTTCCTCTCATTACCTACGATCGCGGCTTCACCGGCCGCGGTCACATCGACGCCGCTTTCGCCCAAGCCGGGGTCGAGACCGACATCGTGCTCACCGCCATGGATTCTGACGTCATCAAGCAATACGTCGCCTTGGGGCTGGGGGTGGGCATCGTCGCCTCGATGGCTTTCGACGAGGTGCGCGACAAGGGCGTGCGCGCGATCGAGGCCTCGCACTTGTTCGCCGCCAACACCACCCGGCTGGCGGTGCGGCGCGGCGCCTATCTGCGCTCCTACGCCTATGAATTCATCCTGCAATTGGCGCCCGACCTGACCCGCGCCGACATCGACCGGGCCATGAACCACGGCGAGTCGACCTGAGCGAAATCGCCGCACGCTTCGCCCGGGGCGCGCCGATCCGGCCGGGGAGCCGGTTTATAATGGCGCCGTTATTGATCCCCTTATGGTTCGCTTGCCCATGCCGCTCACACACGATTACGCTGTTCGCATCGCCGCGCCGACTCACGGCGGCCCCCTTTCGCGCGAACGCAAGCGCTTCAATTCCCTGGTCAAAAAGCTCGACGCCGAGCGCGCCAGGTTGGCCCTGTGGCGCGATCAGTTGCCCACAATCCGCGCCCTGGCCGATAGCCAATTTCAGCCCTTGGCGGAGCGTTTCGACGCGCGTCGCAAGCAGCTGGTGGCGGTGCTCGATGTGGCCTATGACAACAAGGCGATGGGCAAAAAAGACAAGGCGAAACTGGCCGATTTGATCATCGGCATCGCCGAACCCTTGATGGCGGGCGACGACGACGGGGCGATCAAGGCGATCTATAACAAATATAGCGGCCGCGACTTCGATCGGGACACCGAGGCCGACCACGCCGCGATGCGCGCGATGTTGTCCGAAGCGTCCGGCATCGAACTGGGCGAGGAAGTCGATGTCAGCTCGCCGGCCGCTTTTTTCAAGGCGTTTCAGGAACGCTTGGATGAACGCGCGCGCGCGCAAGCCGATTCCGCCGCCGGGACCGACGCTTCCGCCAAACCCGCCAAGCCTGCCAAGCCCAGCGCGCGCGAGGCGCGTCATCAAGCCGAGCAGCTCAAGCTGAAGCATTCGGTGCGCGATATTTTTCGCAAGTTGGCCAGCGCGCTGCATCCGGACCGCGAATCCGATCCCGCCGAACACGCGCGCAAGACCGCCCTGATGCAGCGCGCCAACGTGGCCTACGCGGCCAATGATTTGCTGGCGCTGCTGGAAATGCAGCTGGAGGTGGCGCAGATCGATCAGGCCGGCCTGGACAATCTGGCCGACGACCGTATCAAGCAATACAACATGGTTTTGCAAGAACAAGTAGGCGAGGTCGGCGCGCAGATCGCCGCGCTGGAGCTCCAGCTGACGCTCGATCTGGGTTGGGAACCTGGACGGCGCCTGGCACCCAAGACCTTGATGAAGAGTTTGGAAGTGGACATCGCCCGGATGCGCGCCAATGTCATGCATATCGAGGCCGACCTCGCGACATTCGCCGATATCAAGCGGCTTAAGGCTTGGCTCGCGGATTATCGGATCGGCCCGGCCGAGTCGGAAGACGAGCCCTGGTTTTAACCGCGTCGGCGCGGCGCGCCGCTCGCCTTATTCGACGGCGCCCGATCGGATCAGGCTATCGATCAGCTCCGGCTTGGCGGCGCTGCGCCCCAGCAGCGTGGAACCGCTTTTGGCGTAGGCCAGCGCCGTCTTGCCATCCCGCGCGCGCGCGTTGACGCGAGCGCCGGCCTTGATCAACAAGTGCACCGTGGAATCCAAGCCATTCAGGGCCGCCATGTGCAACGGCGTCCAACCCTGTTCGGTTTTCGAATTGACATTGGCGCCGTGCGCGATCAGCACGGCCGCCGTCGATACCGCGCCGCGCCGGGTGGCCTGGAACAAGGCGGTGTGCCCGTTGTCCAAGCCGGTATTGATGTTGGCCCCCTTTTGCAGCAGATGGGCCATCACGCTGGATTGGCCGTTCCTGGCGGCGGCGTCGAGCGCGGTGACGGGCGCCGACCGGTCCAGTTCGGCGCCGGCCGCCAACAGCAGGTCGATGATCTCGAACGATTGCGGCTGAGACTTGGCCGCGCTGGTCGCCGCCACCAGTGGGGTGAAGCCGTCGTTGTCGGCCGCGTTGACCGGCGCCCCCTCGGACAGCAGGGTACGCACCGTGTCGATATCGGTTTTGTAGATGGCCGCCGTCAGTTGGTCCGGCAGGGACGCGATTCGGGCATGGGCCGCTTGCCGCGCGAGCAGCAGCAGCAAGCCCAAGGCCAAGCGGGCTAACGTGCGCCGCATGGCCGCTCCCGGTGCTGCTTCCGGGCGCGCCGATGCGCGACGCCGGAATCCTGTTTGATGAATAAATCCATTGCCTTGATATTTTCTTCACTAAGCATGCATGATGAACACGCATTGATATCGATGTCACTAGGCCGAAGTTAGCACAGAATCGGTGTCCCGGGATAGCGAAATCGCTGGCGCGCGGCCGCTTGGGCCGGCTCGACCGGGTCGAAATTGTCATCGGGCTGTCACCATTTTGTCATTTTCCGCACGCTATAGTGGGCTTCGATTTGCCACTATCACAAGGAAAAGATCATGAATAAACGTTTACTCTCCACGCTCGTTTTCGCCGGCGCGACCGCCTTGGCCGGCACCGGCGCCATGGCCCAAACGGCGGCGGCACCGGCGGCGCGCAACGTGGTGCTGGTGCACGGCGCCTACGCCGACGGGTCTTGCTGGGCCGAGGTGATCGCGCGGCTGCAAAAGGCCGGTTTGAAAGTGACCTCGGTGCAAAATCCACTCACTTCGCTGGTCGACGATGTCGAAGCGACCCGGCGCGCGCTGGCCTTGCAGGACGGTCCGACCGTGCTGGTCGGCCATTCCTGGGCCGGCACCGTGATCAGCGAGGCCGGTGGCGATAGCAAGGTGTCGGCTTTGGTATATGTGGCGGCGCGCGGGCCGGACGCGGGCGAGGATTACGCGGCCCTGGCCGCCAAGTTTCCCACCCCGCCGGCCAGCGCCGGCTTGGTCAAGGTGGACGGTTATGCGCAATTGAGCGAGGAAGCGTTCTTGCGCGACTTCGCCGGCGACGTCGAACCGGGCAAGGCGCGCGTGCTGTACGCGGCCCAGGGCCGCATCGCCACCACGCTGTTCGCCTCGCGCACCACCCAGGCCGCGTGGCACGTCAAGCCCAGCTGGTATGCGGTCTCGACCAAGGACCGCACCACGGCGCCGGAGTTGCAGCGCTTCGTGGCCAAGCGCATGCAGGCCAAGACCATCGAATTGGAATCGGGCCATCTGTCGCTGATATCGCATCCGGACGAGATCGCCAAGCTGATATTGGAAGCGGCCGGCCGCGGTTGACCACCGGCCGTTGGGAAGGCGCCCCGGAGCGGGGCGCCCGCCGGCGTTTTACCAGCTGTAGCCGGCCTTGGCGTAGTAGTAGCGGCCGTTGAAGCCGTTGGGCGAGAAGATGCTGTACGGCGAGATGCCGTTGGTGTTCAAATTGCCGGCCGTGGTCACCAGGTCGGGATAGCGGTTGGTGACGTTGTCGACGCCGGCCGTGAGGCGCCAGTTTTTGCTCAGGGTGACGCTGCCCGACAGGTCGAGCACCCATTGCGGATCGAACACCTGGTCCAGCGCCGCGTTGTTTTGCGGGACCGTGAAGCTGCCGTAACGGGTGATCAGGGAACGCGCGCTCCAGGCGCCGCTGGCGTAGTCGGCCGCCAGGCTGAACTTGTCTTTGGGCGAGCCGACCGTGGCGCGGTTGATGGTCTGGCGGTCGATCAACAACAAATTATTCGCCGCCAAAAAGGCCGGGTTGGGCGCCACCGCTTGCACCGCTGTCTTGTTGTGGTTGTAAGCCAGGGTCAAGTCGATGCGGTCGCGTTCCTTCAAATCGATGCGGTAGGTGCTGACCAGATCGACGCCGGTGGTGCGGGTATCGAGCGCGTTGGCGAAGTAGCGCGCCGCGCCGACGAAAGTGCCTTGGGCGGCCAACTTGGTTTTGAGCGCATCGGACAGCACCAGATTGGACGAGTACAAAATCCGGTCGTCGATATCGATGCGGTAAGCGTCGATCGAGGTGGTGAAGTTGCGGGTCGGCTGCAATTGCAGGCCCAGGCTCAAGTTGCGCGATTTTTCCGGCTTCAAGGCTTGCGCGCCCAACGCTTGCGCCGCCGCGCTGTTGACGGCGAAGGTGCCGGTGTCGGTCGGGATCGGCGATTGGCCGTTGGGGCCGACCAGGAAGGTGCTGGTGGTGATGGTGTAGAACTGTTGCGCCAGCGATGGCGCGCGGAAGCCGCTCGACGCCGTGCCGCGCAGGGACACCGCGTCGGTGAAGGCGTAACGGGCCGAGGCTTTTTCCGAGGTGGTGCTGCCGAAGTCGCTATACCGCTCGTGCCGCACGGCCAGCGCGCCCGACAGTTTTTTGGTGAATTCCGCTTCCAGGTTCACATACACAGATTCGTTGTGACGGCTGTTGCTGCCGGCGTCGGCCGCGCGGAAACCGCTGAAGCCTTGCGAGCCGCCGCCGAAATAGGAGGAAGGGTCGCCGGCCCGGATGCGGTAACTTTCATGACGCGATTCGGCGCCCAGCGCCACCGTCAGCGGACCGCTGAGCAGCGGCACCGCGAATTCGCGCGCCACGTCGAGGTTGAACAGCGATTGCTGGTTCTGTAATTCGCCGGCGTAAAAATGGGTCGGGCTGGCCGTGCCCAGGCTTTGGTTGACGGTATGGTCCAGCTCCAGATGGAAGATGTTGCTGCCGTAGTTCAGGCTGGTGTCCCAGCGCCAGCCGGCCGCCTCGCCGCGCAAGCCGGTGACGATGGATTGGTCGGTCGAGCGGCTGTTTTCCAGCGGCAGGAAGCCTTCCGGATAAATGGTCGGCGAGCGCAAGGCGCCGGACGCGTACGCGGTGCGCCAAGTGGCCGCCGCCGAGGTGTTGCGCTCGCCGTAGTTGGCGAAGGCATACCAGTCGATATCGTCGGTCAGGCGCAGCTGGCTGTTGACGAACAAGGTTTGCGGCCGGGTCGATGGATCGCCCAGGTGCTGATTGATTTGGCCGTAACGCGGCTCTTTCGGATCGCGCAAATCGGCTTGGGCGCGGTTGGTCGGCTCGCGCTCGGCCAATTCCAGCGCCACCCTGACCCAGCCGCGGTCGCCCAGCGCGAAGCCGGCCGAGCCGTTCAAGCTTTTCTGTTTGCCATCGTGTTCCTGGTATTGGCCGTAGCCGAGCTCCACGTCGCCGCCGGCCGCGCCTTTTTTCAAGATGATATTGATCACGCCGGCGATCGCGTCCGAGCCGTATTGGGCGGCGGCGCCATCGCGCAGCACTTCGATATGGTCGATGGCGGCGATCGGAATGGCGTTCAAATCGACCGGCGCCGAGCCGCGTCCGACCGTGCCGTTCACATTGACCACGGCCGAAGTGTAGCGGCGCTTGCCGTTCACCAGCACCAGAGTCTGGTCCGGCGACAGGCCGCGCATTTGGGCCGGACGCACCGCGTCGCTGCCGTCGGCGCCGGAGGCGCGCGGGAAGTTCATCGACGGCACCAGGCGCGCCAGCACGGTGGCCAGTTCGCCCGAGCCGGAGCTTTTCAGTTCGCGCGCGCCGATGATGTCGATCGGCGATTCGGAATCGACCGTGCGGCGGTTTTTGGCGAAGGTGCCGGTGACCACCACCGATTGCAGTTCGCCGTCGGCCGGGGCGCCGGCGGGGCCGTCCTGCTGGGCGTGCGCCGCCGCGGGGAAAACAAATGAGCCAATTGAGGCGATCAGGCTGGTCACCAGCAGGGCGCGGGTCGGATTGGGGCGGCGGTGTTTATGGCTCATTCAAAATCTCTTTAATGGAAAGCGCTGGTGGCTAGGGAAGCAACGACGCGTGTGAAAAATCGCCGTGCAAGCTTAGCAGCGTGTCACACATTTTCCCAGGATTGCTTTCGAATAAAGATATATGAAACGACGAATAAGGCGGCCCGGCGCGCGCGCTCAGCCGCCCCGCACCGCCTCGGTGCAAGCGCGCACCAGGGCCGGGCCGGCGTAAATCAAGCCGCTGTACAATTGCACCAAGCTGGCGCCGGCGTCCATCTTGGTTTTGGCGTCGGCGCCGCACAGGATGCCGCCCACGCCGATGATCGGCAATTCCTGGCCCAGCTCGGCCTTGAGTTGGCGGATCACGCCGTTCGACAAATCGAACACGGGCGCGCCCGACAGGCCGCCGGTTTCCGCGCCGTGGGTCATGCCGGCCACGGCCTCGCGGCTCAGCGTGGTGTTGGTGGCGATCACGCCGTCGATCCGGTGGCGCAGCAGCGCGCCGGCGATATTTTTCACTTGCTCGGCGTCGATGTCGGGCGCGATCTTGAGCGCCAGCGGCACGTAGCGTTTATGTCGTTCGGCCAGGCGCGACTGGGCTTGCTTCAACTGGGCCAGCAGCGCGTCCAGTTCCGAGGCGCCCTGCAATTGGCGCAGGTTCTTGGTGTTGGGCGAGGAGATATTGACCGTCACGTAACTGGCGTAGGGATAGACTTTTTCCAGGCAATGCAGATAGTCGTCGGCGGCCCGCTCGATCGGGGTGTCGGCGTTTTTGCCGATGTTCAGGCCCAGCACGCCGGCCCGCTCTTGATAAAAACGCGAGGCTTGGACGTTGGCGACGAAGGCGTCCACGCCGCCGTTGTTAAAACCCATGCGGTTGATGATCGCCTTGGCCGGCGGCAAGCGAAAAATGCGCGGCTTGGGATTGCCCGCCTGCGGGCGCGGGGTCACGGTGCCCACTTCGATCGACCCGAAGCCCAGCGCCGCCAGGGCGTCGATGTAGGCGCCGTCCTTGTCCAGGCCCGCCGCCAGGCCGACCGGGTTGGGAAAGCGCAGTCCCATCACCTGGCGCGGGTCGGCGCGTGGTTTCTTCAGCAAGCCGGTCAGGCCCAGCGCGGCGGCGCACTGCAAGCCGGGCAGGGTCAGATGATGCGCGGTTTCGGCGTCCAGCGCGAACAGCAGGGGGCGGGTCAGGGCGTACAGCAATTTTTGGGACATGGAAGGCTCGGGTGGACGCGGGCCGCCCGGGCGATGCCGGACCCGCTGTTGATGTTGCCGTATTTTACAGTGCGGCGCCGCCGGGAGGGTGGTCGGACTAGCTGGGGTGCGCTTCGGGCAGCGGCCCCCAGTGGCCGCGCACGCGCGCTTCGAGCGGCTTGAAGTTAATCTTGTACGCCATCTTCGGGCTTTGCGCGATCCAGTAGCCGAGGTAGACGTAAGGCAGTGTCAGTTCGCGCGTCTGGGCGATTTGCCATAACACGTTGTAGGTGCCGTAGGAGGCGCCGGCCACGTCCGGGTCGAAGAAGGTGTACACCGAGGACAGGCCGTCGGCCAGCACGTCGATGATGCTGACCATGCGCAGCACGCCGCCCGGCTCGCGAAATTCCACCAGCCGCGTGTTGACCCGGCTTTGCAGCAGGAATTGGGCATATTGGTCGCGGCTATCCTGGTCCATGCCGCCGCCGGCGTGGCGCGTGCTCTGGTAACGCAGATACAGGTCGTAGTGTTCGTCCACGAAGGACAGGCTGGCGATGCTGGGCGTCAGCGTGGCATGGTGTTGCCAGGCGCGCCGTTGGGCGCGGTTGGGCTGGAAGGCGGCGGCGATCACGCGCACCGGTATGCAGGCTTGGCAGCCGTCGCAATACGGCCGGTAAGTAAAGATGCCGCTGCGCCGGAAACCGTTCTTGACCAGCTCCGAATACACGTCGGCGTTGATCAGGTGCGAAGGGGTGGCCACTTGCGAGCGGGCTTGGCGGTCGCTCAAATAGCTGCAAGGGTAGGGCGCAGTCGTGTAGAACTGCAAAGTCGAAAACGGCAGGTCATTTAGATGCGTCATGCACGTCCTATCGGTGCGGTTGAAACAGCGGTCAATGTCCGTTCCTGCATCATATCCTGTCCGCCTTGTTTTGGCTTGCCGTACGGCGCGCCGTACTGCAAGCCGCACGGCGAGGCTTACGCCGAGACCCGGGCCGCGGCGCCGGCCCGATCCGGCTGCGCCGTCGTCGGCGGCCGCCAATCGGTGATGGGCGCCTGCGCGATGGCGTCGCGCAAGTGCGACAGGAAGCGGGCGCGCGAAATCGGCGCCGCCCCCAGCGAGGCCAGATGCGCGGTCTCTTGCTGGCAATCGATCATGGCCACGCCATGGCTTTTCAAAAATTGCACCAGGTAGGCCAGGGCGATCTTGGAGCCATCGGTGACGCGGGCGAACATCGATTCGCCGTAAAACATGCGGCCGATGGCCACCCCGTAGGCGCCGGCCACCAGTTCGCCATCGAGCCACAGTTCGGCCGAGTGGGCGTAACCGAGCCGGTGCAAGCCGCCGTAGCCGGCGATGATGTCGTCCGAAATCCAGGTGCCGGGGCCGTCCTTGCGCGGCGCCGCGCAAGCCCGCATCACGGCCTCGAAGGCGCTGTCGAAACGCACCTGCCAGCGGCCGTCGGCGGCGGCGCTGCGGGCCACCCGGCGCAGCGCTTTTTTCAGGCTGTCAGAGACGCGGAACTGCTCGGTCATCAAGACCATGCGCGGGTCGGTGCTCCACCATAAAATCGGCTGGCCCTCGGAAAACCAGGGAAAGATGCCACGCCGGTAGGCAGCCAGCAGACGTTGCGGCGACAGGTCGGCGCCGGCCGCCAGCAAGCCCTGCGCGTCGCCCGTGAGCGCCAGCGACACGTCGGGGAAAGGGGTGTGGAGATCGAGCCAGGGTATCATCGGCGCGTCAAATCCATGTGGGCCGTGTCAGGGGCGGTAAGCGCGGGCGGCGCATCAGTCGGCGTTAGCCGCATGCCCGGCCGGTTCGGCATGCGCCATCGGCCGGCTGATATTGTGTTCGTGGAAACCGTACACGCCGCCTTCCCGTATTTTGACGCGATCGGCGAAAAACAGTTCCAGCGTGGCGCGGATGGTGGGGAAGGCCAGGTCGTCCCAAGGGATTTCTTGCTCGGTAAACATCCGCACATCTAGACTTTCGATGCCGGGCGCGTAGTCGAGGTCGCGCAAGCGGGCCAGGTAAAACATATGTACCTGGTGCACCTGGGCCACGTTGAGCAGGCTGAACAAATTACCCAGCTCGATGTGGGCGCCGGCTTCCTCCACCGTTTCGCGCAGCGCCGCGTCGGCCGTGGTTTCATTGTTTTCCATGAAGCCGGCCGGCAGGGTCCAATAACCGTGGCGTGGTTCGATGGCGCGTTTGCACAGTAACACTTGCAGTTGTCCATCTTGTTCCCAGACCGGGATGGAGCCGATCACCATCTTCGGGTTTTGGTAATGGATGGTGGCGCAATGGGTGCACACATAACGCGGGCGGTTGTCGCCGGCCGGGATCGACAGGGCGACGGGATGGGCGCATTCGGAGCAAAATTTCATGGGCAAGGGCGAGAGTCGGTTTAACGCTTACTGTACACCGATTGAAGTGCCCGCGCCGCATCGAAATCGTCGTGCGTGGCGGTCGGCCCCGGCGCCCGGGCTTATAAAAACGCACTATTAGGTACTATTTGGGGATAGGGATTGCCTAATCGGCCCATCCCCCCTATAATAGCCACATACAGACGCGGGGTGGAGCAGTCTGGCAGCTCGTCGGGCTCATAACCCGAAGGTCACAGGTTCAAATCCTGTCCCCGCAACCAAACAAGTCGTTCAGCAAGATCAGAAAGCCGCGATCCTCACAAGGGACACGCGGCTTTTTCGTTTCCGCAGCGCGCTCGCGGTCCCTGCCTTCCATCCCACCCACAACTTACATCGTCTGAATTTTTTTTTGCCGCGCAATGCGCGCCCAGGCGTTTGACGATAGCGGCATAACCTTACAGTGTAGTAACTTTATTTACTTTTGGTGAACTTTTATTTGGGCAACTCCACTTATAATTGTGTCGCAATGGATCGCGGAGACGCGGAACGGCAAGTCCGTCCCGCAGAAAAACAGCACGCGGGGATCGGTGACATCGGCCTAGGCCGGATGTGCCGGCCTGGCCGAAGATGGCAGGCAGCGCGCGGGGCGAGGTGAGGTCACGCTGGACCGGCTCGCGCTGAAAGTTGCCTTAATAATAAGCGGTCGCCAACGCGACGGTTCGCACTTGGACCGTCGGGTGGACGGCACGAATTTCTTCCAACACTTTTAACGGGAAAATCATGATCAAAAAAATAGCACAAACGGGTATCGCCGCTCTCCTCTTGACCAGCGCGGGCATGGCCAGCGCCGCCTCCACCTGTAGCGCCAG
Source organism: Janthinobacterium sp. (assembly GCA_043787615.1). Taxonomy (GTDB): domain Bacteria; phylum Pseudomonadota; class Gammaproteobacteria; order Burkholderiales; family Burkholderiaceae_D; genus Janthinobacterium. Next base: position 14,106 of record JAYVUV010000544.1, read on the forward strand.
CTACGTCACGCGCAACGACTGGGGCACCGGTTATGTGGCCGACCTGGTCCTCACCAATAGCGGCGGCGGCACCGTCAGCAATTGGACCGTGAGCTTGAACTATCCGAGCCCGGTGTGGGCTGCCAATTCCCCATGGGGCGCCAACTTTGGCTTCAACGGCAACAACGTCACCATCAAGGATGACGGCAACCATCCCAATATCTTCGCCGGCGGCACTGTGTCGTTCGGCGCGGTGATCGGTTTCTACGGCAACAAGACCAACCCGACCGTCACCGTCACCGGCAACGGCTGCTCCGAAGTGGCCAACGCCGGCACCGCCTTGTATATCGATCCCGATTCGAGCGCGGCCCGTTGGGTCAACGCGAATCCATCGGACGGCCGCAAAGCCGACATTTACGCCCAGATCGCCAATCAGCCGAGCGCGCGCTGGTTCGGTAACTGGAGCGGCGACATCGGCAGCGCC
>JAYVUV010000545.1:0-2547 GCA_043787615.1 Janthinobacterium sp.
GCCGACATTTTTCGCCGCCGCGGCGCGGCGCGGGGCATAATACCGCGACCACTGTAGATGAGTCTTTGCCATGAACGAGTCCAAGCAAGAAGCCCCCGCCATCCCCGCCGTTCCCGCTGTTTCTGTGAGCGACTTCAAGAGCAAGAGCGGCTTGAAACGCATAGGCGCCGCCTTTTTTTATTCGATCGACGGCTTCCGCTCCGCTTGGCGCCACGAACACGCGTTCCGCCAAGAATTGGTGCTGGGCGTGGTCGGTGCCGTGGTCGCGCTGGCGCTCAAGATTTCCGCGTTTGAAAAGCTGGTGCTGATCGGGGTCATGCTGCTGGTGCTGATCGTCGAGCTGATCAACTCGGCCATCGAAGCGGTGGTCGACCGTATCTCGCTCGAGCGCCATCCCTTGTCGAAAAACGCCAAGGATTTCGGCAGCGCCGCCGTGTTCCTGGCCTGCCTTCTGGCCGCCGCGACCTGGGCGGTGGTACTGTTCAACCGCTTTTACTGATAGTCACCGAGCCCTGCTTTTTAGTCGATCCTTATGCGAAAACCGCATAAGGACGTGCGAAACGCTTCGTTCTGTTTCCGCGCGGGCCGGCTTACCCTCGTGTCCTGTCGTCATCAACCGAACGAGGAAGTGCCATGTTGTCCAAAAAATTCGCCTTGAGTGCCGCCCTGCTGGCGTTCTCCCTGTTGCGCCCGGCGTTGGCCGCCGATATCACCTTGCTCAACGTATCCTACGATCCGACCCGCGAGCTGTATCAGGATGTCAATGCGGCCTTCGCCAAGGAATGGAAAGCCAGCAGCGGCGACACGCTCAAAATCAAGCAGTCGCACGGCGGCTCCGGCAAGCAGGGCAGGGCGGTGATCGACGGCCTGGAGGCGGACGTGGTGACTTTGGCCCTGGCCTACGACATCGACGCCGTGGCCGAGCATGGCTTGACCGCCAAGGATTGGCAAAAACGCTTGCCGCACAATAGCGCGCCCTACACCTCGACCATCGTGTTCCTGGTGCGCAAGGGCAATCCGAAAGGCATCAAGGATTGGGGCGACCTGGTCAAGCCGGGCGTGGCCGTCATCACGCCGAACCCGAAAACCTCGGGCGGCGCGCGCTGGAACCATTTGGCCGCTTGGGGCTATGCCTTGAAACAACCGGGCGCGAGCGACGCGACGGCGCGCGACTTCATCAAAAAATTGTATAAAAACGTGCCGGTGCTCGACTCGGGCGCGCGCGGCGCCACCACCACCTTCGTCGAGCGCGGCATCGGCGACGTCTTGATCGCCTGGGAAAACGAAGCTTTGCTGGCGATCAAGGAACTGGGTCCGGAGAAGGTCGAGATCGTCGCGCCTTCGGTCAGCATCCTGGCCGAGCCGCCCGTGGCCGTGGTTGACAAGGTGGTCGACAAGCGCGGCACCCGCAAGGTGGCGGAAGCCTATCTGCGCTTCCTGTACACCGACCAAGCGCAAGAGTTGATCGCCAAGAATTATTATCGCCCGACCGTGGAGAAAGCGGCCAAGAAATACGCGGCCCAATTTCCGAACGTGAAGTTGTTTACCATCGACGAAGTGGCCGGCGGCTGGACCGCCGCCCAGAAAGCCCACTTTGCCGACGGCGGCATCTTCGATCAAGTGTATCAGTCCAAAAACTAAGCAGGAAAGGTGACATGGCGAGATTGTCGGATTATCGCGTGCTGGTGGCGCCCGGTTTGTACAACAGCGACGCCGGCCATTGGCAAAGCCGCTGGGAGGCCGCCAATCCGGCCTTCGAGCGCATCGCCCAAGACGACTGGGCGGAGCCGGACTTGGCGGCCTGGTCGGCGCGGGTCGACCGGGTGCGCGGCGACGAGCGGCGCCCCACCTTGATCGTGGCGCACAGTTTCGGCTGCCTGGCGGCGATCGATAGCGTGGCGCGCGCGCCCGACGGGGTGGCCGGCTTGCTGCTGGTGGCGCCGGCCGATCCGGCCCGTTTCGGCCTGGAACTGCGGGTGCCGCGCCAACCCTTGCCTTGCCCCTCGATCGTCATCAGCAGCAGCGACGATCCATGGATGGCGCTCGATAACGCGCGCCTGTGGGCCGGGCGCTGGCATAGCGAATTTGTCGAGGCCGGCGCGCTGGGCCACATCAACGCCGCCTCCGACCTGGGCGACTGGGCTTTCGGCCGGGCGCGGCTGGAATCGCTGGTCGAGCGGGCCGACCCCGGGCCGCGATGAGAATGCGCAATACTGCCTATCCAAACGCTGTCATGATTTTTGACATGCGCGGCCGACCGGCCGCCGATAGAATGAATCTAAATGGAGATCAAGATGAGCTTACGCCTGGGTGATACCGCCCCTGATTTTGAACAAGATTCCTCGATTGGTCCCCTCCATTTTTACGACTGGGCGGGCGACGCCTGGGTGGTGCTGTTTTCCCATCCGGCCGATTACACCCCGGTCTGCACCACCGAACTGGGCTTGACGGCCAAACTGGGGCCGGAATTCGCCAAGCGCAATGTCAAGGCGCTGGCGCTGTCGGTCGACGCGGCCGATTCGCATCGGGGCTGGATCAAGGATATCG
>JAYVUV010000546.1:0-9460 GCA_043787615.1 Janthinobacterium sp.
CCGGCCCGCCGGCGGGATCAATACTTGACGCGGTAGCGGTAGCCTTTAAAACTGAACACCGCCGACTTAGCCTGCAATTTCTCCAAGATGACACCCGGCGCCACTTCCTGGCCCTCGTGGCGCAACACCTTGTCGATCAACACCATGCGGTCGGCCGGGTTTTTCGAATACATATAGCCGCCCATGGCCAGGGTCGGAATTTGCACTTGTATCGGCTCGGGCAATTCATTGACCCACAGCACTTCGTCTTCGGCCGCCGCAGCGGCCGAGGCGCGCGCCGACGCCGACTTGGCGGCGGCCGCCGGCGTGGACGTCGGCGCCGCGTCCGCTTCACCCGTTTCATTGCGCGGCTTGCGCGGCGTGCCTTCGGCCGACGCCTCGGCCCCGGTGATTTTGGCGACATTGCGCGCCGACGCGGCATTCGACGCGGCGGCCTTAGCCGAGCGTTTGGCTTCGGCCTCGGCCTTGGCTTTGGCTTCTGCCTTGAGTTCGGCCCTGGCCTCGGCTTTGGCTTCGGCCAGGGCCGACGCCAACTCCTTGGCCGTGGTCGGCGCAACGGCCGCCTCGGGCAATGCCACGCCGGCCGACAGTGGCGCCACCACCACGGTGCCGGTGGCCGGTGCCAAGGTGGCCAGCCGGGCCGCCGGCGACGCCGACGACATGCGCCACATCATGTAAGACAAAATCAGCAACGCCACCGCCATCACGCCCAGCGCCAGCCAGACCGTGCGGCCCAGCCGGTTGCCACGGCCTTGATCGCCGCCCGTTTGCAAGTGCGCGGCATGAATCGACGGCAACTCGCCCAACTGGCGCTCGGCTTGCGCCTTTTTCAAGGCATCCAGAATATAAGACATATTATTTCCCCGCCACAGTGCGGCTGGCTGGCGCGCCGCCGGACAGATGCGGCTCTTTCGCGCCGCCCAGTTTCACCAAATGAATAAAGGTCTGGGGTCCCGCCATGCCCTCGGCCGGGATTTTTTGCTCGGCCTGAAATTCGCGCAACAGTTTTTGCATCTTGGCGTCCAGCGGCTGATCCTCGGCCGGCTTTTTCAAGCCATGCATTTGGGCCAGACGCTTGGCCAGCCAATCGACCTCGGGCCCGTGATCGGCGGCCCCGACCTGCGCGCGCCAGTTGCGCGGCGCGCGCCACAGGGTCACGAACTCGCCGCGGAAGCGGCTGGCCAGGGCGGGCAAGCCAATGTCGAGCTCTTTCTCGCCCATGCGCACGGTGGCGATGGCGCCCTGCAAGCCGGTCAACAACACATAACTGCGCGCCGATTGCTCGCCGTACAAGGTGAGCATGGCCGGCCGGTCCAGCGCGCGCAACTCGTCAAGCCCGCCGGCGCCCTGATGACAGCGTAAATTCAATTTGGCCGCCTGGGCGCAGGGTTCGCCCTCGGGCAAGGCGACGCCCCACAACGCGGCCAGCTCGCGCAAGCCTTCGACCCGCAGGGGATCGGGGGCCGGCGCGGCGGCGGCCGTAGCGCCGGCGGCATGCGGGCTGGCGGTCGCGGCCGCCGCCGTAACGCCGGCCGCCGTAACGCCGGCCGCCGTCGCGCCGGTTTGCGCCGAAGCGACGGCTGGTGTCGGGCCGGCGGCGGAATGGCCGCCCGCTTGCGCCAGCGCGGGCTTGGCCGGCTGAAGCGCGCCGGCGGTCGGGGCCGACGCGGGGGTGGAAGCTTGCGCGGCGGCCGCATGGGCAGCGACCACGGCGCCGCCAGCGGCTTGGGCCGACGCCGGCGTGGCGCGGGAGTTAGCCGCGCCGGGCGTCGCTACGCCGGGCGTGGCCACGCCGGGCGCGCCATTGGCGGCATGCGCGACCTGGGCCGGCATGCTCGCCGCCGGCGTGCCCGACATGCCAAACCAGACGGCGGCGCCGGTCAGCGCGGCGCCGGCCAGCACGCCGCCCAGCACATACGGCAACTTGGGGTTGCGCCGGCTGCGCTTGGTGCTGCCGGGCGCGGCCGTGGCGAACACTTCCAGCGCCGCCTTTTCCAGAATCTTGCGCGTCACGTCGCGCTGGTTTTCGACATACGCACCCAGCATGGCGCGGTCGCACAGCAAATTGATACGGCGCGGTATGCCCTTGCTCAATTGATGAATCTGCGGAAACAAGCCACGTCCGAACGGGGTGGCCGCCACCGCGCCGGACACGGCCAGCCGATGGCGGATATAGTTACCGGTCTCTTCCTGGGACAGCGATCCCAGGTGATACCGGGCGATCACGCGCTGGGCCAACTGCTCCAGTTCCGGGCGCGCCAGCAACTGGCGCAGCTCGGGCTGACCGATCAAAATGATTTGCAACAGCTTGCGTTCGCTGGTTTCCAGATTGGTCAGCAGGCGCAGTTGCTCCAGCACGCGGGCCGACAACTTTTGCGCCTCGTCGATGACCAGCACATTGTTCTTTCCCTCGGCATGGCTGGACAACAGATAGCCGTTGATCGCGTCGACATAGGTCTTGACGCTGGCCGCGCCCGAAATCGAACCCAAGACGATGCCGAACTCGTCGCAGATCGACAGCAGCAATTCCTCGACCGACAGCTTGGGATTGAAGATATAAGCGAGCCGGCAATTTTCCGGAATCTGTTCCATGAAACAACGGCAGACGGTGGTCTTGCCGGCGCCGATTTCCCCGGTCAGCAACACGAACCCGCCGCCGCTGCCCACCCCGTACAACAGATGGGCCAAGGCTTCCCGATGGCGCTCGCTCATGAACAGGTAGCGCGGGTCGGGCGCGATCGAGAACGGCGATTGTTTCAAATTGAAAAATTGCGTGTACATGGAAACCTTGAGGATGCGACCAATCGGTCATCTTTGCTGCCGGCATAGGCGAGAGACTATCTCAACGTATCGGTGGCGGCAACGACTTATATCTGGCGCAATATACCTTCGATTTGGTATTGAAGTAGACTATTTTGCTGCCCGGACTCGATTCGCGCACCGGAAACGCCGAGCCGTCCAGGCGCCGGTAATGCACGCCGGAAGCGGCCAGGATAGACTGGTCCAGGGTTTCCGGAGAGGTATCGGCGACCAAGCCGACAAAGGTCAGGTCGGCGCTATCGTCGCTGACGATCACGTCGGTGATCTTGGCGCCCCACAAGGTGGCCGGCTCGCTCTTGAACCAGTGCGCGCCGCCCTCGTGTTTATAGGCCGGCCCGAACGCGCCCACCAAATAGGAATAGAAATAGGCGTTGTCGACATGATCGAGGCACAACACCGCGTTGCCGACCACGGTGCCGAAAGTGGACGGCACCGCCGCCCGCGCCACAACGCAGCAGGCCAGCAAGCCCAAGCCGGCCAGCGCCTTGCCCCGGCGACGGAGGAGGGGCCACGACACGTTATTGGTGCTTGCGTTCTTCTTTCTTGACCTTCTTGGCTTCCTTTTTTTCCTTCAAGGTTTTGACCGGTTCTTTCTTGCCTTCTTTTTTACTGTCTTGTGCTTTGCTCATGATGCCCGACTCCATAATGTTGATGACACCGCCCGCCCGCGGGGCGGCTTATAATTTCGACATCCACTGCCGGTTGGCAGCGATCTTCGCTTTGACTTGCGAGGGCAAGGCTTCATAACAGCCGGGATGCTGTTTCAGCGCGCTTTCCCTTATTTCTCTTTGCAATCCATTGATGAGAAAAACATACAGCGTACCGCCTTCGGCCGTCTTCTTGGTGCCCATATATTGAATCATAGTGCTCCCCTGGCTGACCGCCGATACGGTGCCCGACACCTCGGTGGCCGACACCTCGGTGGCCGACGCATCGCTGAAGGTATTATGACACCGGCCATTCAAATCGACACTGCATTTCCCGCGCACGCATACGGCACCCCCCGGTATGGTAGCGCATGGCACCGCAATAATTATCGGCAGCGTTCCAAATTTGCTGAATCGGGCGCGCCCGAGGCGGCCGGCGCGCATCCCCGACCGGCGGGGAAATTGTAAAAATCACCATTTTTTACCAGCGAAGCCGGTGACAACTTGGCATACGTCGCAAATTGACAACAATTTTCAACAATATTTTTTCGTTTACTTTGCGTTGGGACAAAGCCGGCCATTTTTCGCCGCGCACGGCGTTTTCCCTGGGAGGAAGGCGGCCGGATCGCGGGTCGCGCATTGCACTGCAACATTTTCTTACAAATTTGTCGTCCCTGGCGGGGTCCAACGTTGCTGTTTTCATCAAAATCCCATAGCATTTCTGTTCTGCTTATGTTTCAATACAAGCACGTAATTAAAAAAAGAAATCGTCGAAAACGTCATATCTCGCAGCGCAATTTGCGCGCAGCAAGACCCTGGCAGGCGAAATAAATTTGAGACAAGGACGATTGTCCTGTTTGAATGCGTAGCTACTTCTTTAAGCATTCCTATGGGGCAAGTGGATGTTTTTGAATTCGATTTTATTTAAGGGTCATGATGAAGACGACGATAATCGCCACTGCACTGCTGCTGTCCACTTTCGCGGCCGTTCCGGCCAGCGCCATCGAACAGCTGAGCCTGTCCGACTCCAGCACGGCTTTCGCCGAACTGGCATCCTGGGATCAAAACGGCGCCACGCCCCAGGCGCGCACCGTTTCCGATGGCGATAGCGACAATGAAGCGGCATATCTGCCGGCCGCCAATAAGGCGCATGCTTTGCACCAAGCCCATCCGGGACGGCATGAATTCATGCTGAGCAATGCCGTGTACCGTCCACAAGCGGGTGGTTTCAAATCGATCGGCTTGTCGCCTTCTTATGCGCCGGCGCCGTCGCGCGCCCAAATGGATGGCGGCGATGCGCTACCGATGACGCGCCTGAGCATCCCTTCGGTGACGGAAATCGATCTGGCGTCCCTGGTGTTGATCGGTTTGGGCTTGTTGAGCCTGAAGCGCCGCGGGATACAGCCCAGCGAAAAATTTAGCAAGTAAATCGGCACAGCGGATTGGCGCGCCTCGTCGCCGCCGGTCTCTCTTGCAGCGCATCATTTTTACAAGCCGACGGCCGCCTCGGCGATCAAAAATGGCACACCCGACCGGTGTGCCATTTTTTTTACGCCGCTCCGGCGCGCCGAGGCCGACTTATTGCGGGTCGGCCACCCACACCGCGCCGCCAGCGAGCGGATCGGTCTGCGCCGTGCGCTTGACGGCCAAGGCCGGCTGTGACACCTGCGCCGCGCCGGCCGGCCGGGCCGGCGCGCGGACAATCTCGCCCTCCTCGATCACCAGCGCGCGCCGCTGACGGTGTAACACCCCCATGCGGCCCTGGTCGAGCAAGTTCAAGTCGCGCAATTCGAAGGGCGCGGCGGCGCCGTCGAGCAAGGCCGGCGCGAAGTTCAGCGTCAAGTCGCGCCGGCCAGGCTCCAGCCAGGCGGCCGCCTGCGCCACCCCGACCGGCTTGAGTTCGCCAGCCACCGTGCCATACAGCAAACCGCGCACTTCGTAACGGCCGGCCGCCCCGGTTTCGACCCCGAAGTCCAGATTCAAGCCGGTCGGCCCGCCCTGCACCGCCACCGCGCCGCTCAAGCGCGCCACCGGCATGGCCACCGGAAACGCCAGCCGCACCGACCGGATCACGGTCCGGCCCGCCACCTGGGCCTGGCCCTGGCCGTGCACTTCCCACAGGCCGGGGCTGGGCGCCTCGTCGGCGTCGAGCACCAGGCGCGCCTGCAACAGACCGTCCGGCCCGGGCCGGAAATCGACCGGGAAGCGGCGCCCGGCCGGCGAGGTGACAAAGCCGTCGAAGCGGCTCAGGCGGTGATGCTGGCCGCGCAGCGCGCCGTCACCCTCCACCAGGTCTGGCAGCACCAGCAATTGCTGGCCGTGCAGATACAGGCTGGCGTCGGTGCGCAGGGTCAGCGCCAGCGCGCTCTCGGGTTCGACCACGTTGATCAGGTAACGGTCGCCGTCCTGCAAACCCTTCGCTTGCAGGCGGAAGCTGCCGGCGCCCAGGGCCGGATCGATGCGGAAGGCCGAGGTGCCGGCCGCGAACGGCACATCGGCCTTGGCCAGCTTGTCGGCCGAGACCAGCATTTCCATGCCGCCGCCAGCGTCGAAATCGCGCCCGGCCGGGCTGCGCAGCACCAGCGACAGGGGATGAATCGCGGCGTCCTCGCGCGGGCCGACGCTAACCAGCGGTTGCAAACGCACCAGGGCATGTGGCGCGCTGGTCGGAATCGCAACCCCGGCCGACAGCTCGGCGCCCGTCGCCTCTATATAGTATTCGCGGCTGCGCGCCACGAACGGCGCGGGCGGCGCCGCGTCGATGGCGCCCTCGGCGGCCCAGCTCAGCGTCACGCTTTCGTGCCGCAAGGTGGACGCGCCGGCGCTCTTTTGCGTCGCCTCGGGCGCCACCAGCGCGCGTGCGCTCAGGTCGCCGGCTTGCTGCGCCAGCAAGGCATGCTGGGCCGCGCCGGCCGCGCCGGGCAGCGCCAGCGCCGCCAGCAACAATCCGCCAAGCGTGGCCCGGCCGGACGTGGCGCGACCAGACGTGGCGCGACCGTTCATCTTTTTGACTGTGTGGTTCATGTGGTCCTCAACTTTCACGAATAGTGTTTTCACAGCTTGCTGCGCAAGTCGTTGCGCAAGATGACATCGAGCCCGAAGCACGGGCGCCGGCTCTGATTGTGCGACAAGGGCTCGGCGCCCTTGGTCACCTTCTTATCGTAAAACCACGTGCTGCCGGCGGCGGCTTGGCTGGCGCATTCCAGGAAGCCGTCCGAACAGCTGTCGAGCCACGCCTGGGTCACTTCCAGCCCCACGTTTTGGGCATAGCCGCCGCAATAGCTGTCGTTATCGAAAGGTGAACTATTGACGTCGCTGCCCACCACGTTGAAAAACTTTTTCGGCAGCGCGGGCCGGCCGGCCGTGCCGTACAACCAAGTGGCGTTGTAATTGGCCATCCAGCTCACCTGCTGCATGCGCACCGCGTCGCTCTTGTAGCCGAGCAGCCAGCCCACCGCCGACTCGAACACATTGCCGCTGATACTGGCGTCGGCCAGGGGCGTGCCCAGCGAAGATGGCGCCAGGGCATTGACCCAGCGAATCGTTTGTATGATGCCGGGAAAACGGCTGTCCGAGGTCGGGTTCGACATCAACCAGCGCACCACGTTGCCGCCGTTCGAATGGGTCTCGATCACCAGGTCGGTGATCTGCTTGGTGGTGATGAAAGTCTGCAACTGATCGGCCAGGCAACCGACCGCGTCGGCGGCCCACATGAATTGGTCGAAATCGCAATTGACCACCAGCACCAGCTTGGAATCGGGCAAGCCTTGCTTGACCGAATCGATCATCTCGGCGGTCCAGTAATCGGCGGTGGCGTTGCTTTGCTTGCCGGTGCCATGCACGAAAGCCACCCCGGAATTGCCCGCCAACGCGGGCAGGCTGGCCGACAGGCCCAGTCCCAGCAACGCGGTGGCGCATGACATGCCTATCTTCATAATGTCTCCTTAATTGTTGTTGACCACACAATAAACGCGGGCGCCGGTTTCAGCCATGACGCCACGGCACAGATGAGCTTAGCCAGGAAGCCCGGCCTCGTATTGCTGGTTCGTGCCAGCCGATTTGCGCAATCGCGCCAGCGCGCCGCCGGCCGACCCCGCCGTTCTACCGCCCGCACCGCGTTTTCCGCGTTTCATCCGATTCCGATGGCGCCGCCGCGCGCGCTATCGTATGGTGCACACTCCGATCGCCGCACCCACCGACAATCCACCATGACAACACCCCCGCTGTCCCTGCTCTTCGCCGCCATCGCCCTGCTCGGCCATGCCGGCCACGCCACGGCGGACGACGCGCCCGTGACCGAACGACGCGCGCTGGCGCCCTTCAGCACCATCGAATTGGTCGGCCCCTACCATGTGATCGTGACGGCCCAGGCCGAGCGCGGCTTGGAGCTGAGCGGCCAGCCGGCCCAACTGGCCGACATCGACACCGTGGTGCTGAACGGCACCCTGCTGGTGCGGCCCCTGCGCCACGGCGCCGGGATCGAAGGGGGCAAGAGGCGCGAGGCGGCGACCGTGCGCATCGGCGCGCCCGGCCTGCTCAATTTGAAGGCGGGCGGCAGCGGCGAGGTCGAGTTGCTGCGCTTGCAAACGCCGCGCTTGACGCTGCGACAGGCCGGGTCCGGCACGCTGCGCGCCGGCGGCAAGGTGGACGCGTTGGAATTTCAGGGCGACGGCAGCGGCGACACCGACCTGCGCCAGGTGCGCAGCGCCACCCAGCGCCTGGCCTTGAACGGTTCGGGCGACGTCAGCGCGGCCGGTATCGAGCACACGCTATTGGTCAGCATCGGCGGCTCCGGCGACGTGACGGTGGAGCAGTTGCGCGCCGACCAGGTCGAGGTCGACATGCACGGCGCCGGCGACCTGCGCCTGTCCGGCAGCAGCAAGCAATTGGGCTTCGACCTGCGCGGCTCGGGCGATCTGGACGCGTGCGCGATGGCGGCAGAGGCGGTGCGCGCCACCATGCGCGGCGCCGGCGACGCTTGCGTGAGCGGCAAGATCACGCAAATGGACACCGAACTGCGCGGCGCCGGCACGCTCAGCGCCAGCGGGCTGCGCACGCGCCACCTGCGCGCCGTGCTGGCCGGCAGCGGCGGCTTGCGCCTGGCTGGCGAGAGCGGCGAGCTGGAAGTCGACCTGGCGGGCTCGGGCGACCTGGATGCGAACGCGCTATCGGTCGGGCGCGCCATCATCCGCGCCAACGGGCAGGGCGATGTGGAACTGGGCGCCGTGAGCGAGGCGCTGGAGGCCGAACTCAACGGCTCGGGCGGCTTGCGCGCCAAGCTGGCCGCCAAAAAAGTTCAGCTCAAAATGAAGGGGCCGGGCGATGTCGATCTGGAAGGCAGCGCAGGCCTGATCCACGCCTTGCTGAGCGGCTCGGGCAGCCTGGACGCGCGCGCCCTGCTGGCCGGGCGCGCCGAGGTGATCGTGCGCGGGCCGGGCCAGGCCCTGCTCAAGGTCAAGGCCAAGCCGGTGGCGGGCGGCCCGGCCGCGCGGCTGGTGCGGGTCGACCGCGCCGGCGCCACGACAGAGCGTTGATAGCTTACGAAGCCAAGCCCAGACGCAGCCGGGTCGCCTCGATCAGCGCGCCATCGTAGGGGTACAGGTTTTCGATGAAAAACAGCTCGGTCTCGGCCGGCTCTTCCAGGCACAGGGTCAACATGTGCGGGCCGTCGTCCTCGCGGCCGAGGAACTCTTTCGGCCAGCGGTTCTTGCGGTGCGCGCGCAGCACTTCCATGCCCAGCGCGGCCAGCGGCGCGGCGACCCCGGCGGCCAGCGCCTCGCGCTGCCAATCATCCCAATAAGCGGTGTTCGCTGCGGCGTCGGTCATGGTTCATCCCAGGCAAAAGTAAAGGGGCGGACTGTACTCCTGATGGCGGACCGAATCAAGCCCCTTCGGCCCGGCCGCGCGCGCCGATCGGAAAGCCCGCGCTTTGATTCAAGCATTGCGCCACGACAAGGCCAATTTCAATACCATTTGCCCTATTTAAAATCGCT
>JAYVUV010000547.1:0-21346 GCA_043787615.1 Janthinobacterium sp.
CAGCCTGGTGAGCCGACGGTCGAAACAAGGTCGATTGACTTTGATGACTTGAGGAGCAGGCATGATCCTTCCCACCGCAGCGCCCCTGTCCCCGCCGCCGCCGCACGACGACCAGGCGCTCGCCAATCTCGACAAGGTGCGCCACATTGTCGTGCTCATGCTGGAAAACCGTTCCTTCGATCACATGCTGGGTTATCTCAGTCTGGAAGGCGGGCGGGCCGATATCGACGGCTTGCAGGCCGATTTTTGCAACCGGCATGGCGGCCTGATCTATCCCGTGCATCGGCTCGGCCCCGGCCGGCCGGGCGCGCCGCGCGCGGCGGCCAGGGACGGTGCCTCGGTGGCGCAGCAATTGGCCGGCGAAAACGGCGGCTTCATCCACGACCATGTGCTGCACCATCCGGACGACCCCCATTTCGCCGGCGTGATGGGGTATTACAACGCCGAGCAATTGCCCGTGTTCGACTTTCTGGCGCGCCAATTCTGCGTCTGCGACCGCTGGTTCAGTTCGGTGCCCGGCGCCACTTGGCCGAACCGCTTGTATGCCGTCAGCGGCCGCGCCGCGGGCAGCCGCGACAGCAAACGGGTACCCTTATATTCGAACAAGTCTTTCCTGCGCCACCTGGATCGCGCCCATGTCAGCTGGAAGTTTTACGCGCCCTGGAAACCCTGGACCCTGGCCTTGACCGATGAGCATTACCGCGCCTCGGAGCATTACGAGCCTTTCGGCGGCGCCCGCCGGCGCTACGGCTTCATCGGCGACGCCTTGGCCGGCGGCTTACCGTCGGTGAGCTGGATCGACCCGCATTTTTACGAACATGGCGGCCACGCGCCGGCCGATGTGCTGGCCGAACAGGCCCAGGTGGCACAGGTGTACCAGGCCCTGGCCGCCGGCCCCCGGTGGTCCGAGACCATGTTGATCGTCACTTACGACCAGCATGGCGGCTTTTACGACCATGTCGCACCCGGCGCGGCGGCCGACAACGACCCGGGCTTTCAGCGTTACGGCGTACGCGTGCCGGCGCTGGTGATCGCGCCGTGGACGGCGCCGGCGGCCGCCGGCCACGCCGTGTACGACCACACTTCCATCATCAAGACGATCTTGCTGCGTTTTTGCCGTAACGCCGAGGGCGGCATTCCCGAGATGGGCAAGCGGGTCGCGGCCGCCGCGCACCTGGGAGCCTTGTTGTCGGAATCCCGGCCGCGCGCGGCGCCGCCGATCCCGCCGTCCGCCTTGGCCACGCTGGCGGCATGGCGGGCCGAATCGGCGGCGCAGGAATGGTGCTTGCCGGACGCGCCGGCCGGCGTCGCCATGGCCGGCGGCGAGCACATGTCGGCCGCCGAAGCCGGCGCCGTGGCGGCGGAAAAACAGATCGCCAAGACCGCCAAGCAGGTGGCGCAGGGACATGCCAGCGGCCTGCTCGGGGGGAATCTAAAACGCCTGAAAAAGCGCCGCCAGGCCGGCCCGGAGCAGGCGCCCCACGCGCTCAATGGAATGTGAGGCGGCGGCGCGCGCGGTACGGCATGTCATGGACCCGTCACGAGGAAATGCTATTTTATTTGCATGCCTGATTTAAAAGGAAATCATATGTCGCGTTCCTCCACCTTGTTGCCCTTATTGTTGGCTGCCTGCCTGGTGCTACCCGGCGCGCAAGCGGTGGAACTGATCGCCACGCCCGGCCCGAGCGGCCTGGCCCCGGAAAGCGCCGTGTTCAGCGCGGCTCCCGGCCCGCATCCATCCCGGCGGGCCGGCGTGGCCGGCCCGGTCGGGGCGGCGCCGTCCGCCGTCGCCGTGTTGGAGCCGGCCCGGCGGGATGGCGAGGGTCGGCCGTCGGCCGCCGTGTTGTTGTTGATCGGCTTGGGCATGTTGGCGTTCAGCTCGCCGTACGGCTTGCGCGGCGAAGCGTCCGATCAGTTCGCGTCCTTGCGCTGAGCGGCGGCCGGGCGCCGTCGCGCGAGCGATGTCTTTCCCATTGGCCATGGCTGCGTATAATGAAGCCATCCCATTCGAGACCCATCCCGCATGCATCGCGTATCCCCCCCGTTGGCGCCCCCCTTGGTCGGTATCGTCGGCCGTTCCGGCAGCGGCAAGACCACCTTGCTGGAATTTCTCGTGGAAAAACTGGCCGAGCAGGGGTGGCGCGTCAATATCATCAAGCACAGCCATCACGATCTGGAGTTGGAGCCGCCACACAAGGATAGCGCCCGGCTACGTGCGGCCGGCGCGGCCGAGGTGATGGTGGCGTCACCCTTCCGTTACGCCATCATGCACGAGTTGCGCGGCGCGCCGGAACCCAGCCTGGAGCAACAGCTCGCGCGGCTGGGGCCGGCCGACCTGACCCTGGTGGAGGGCTTCAAGTCGTATCCGGTCACCAAATTGGAAGTCTTTCGGCCCAGCCTGGGCCATCCGGCCCAATACCTGATCGATCCGCGCGTCGCGGCGGTCGCCTCGGACCAGCCGGCCCCGCCCGGCCTGGGCGCCTATCCGGTCTGGCTCGACTTGAACGCGCCGCACACGGTGCTTGCTTGGCTGACCGGCCATCTGGCGAAGCCGGTCCCGACGCACGAGGTGCGAAAATAACATTAAAGTATTGTGCCGGGCATCCGTTAACTTGTGTAGACCTCTATTGGAGATTGCTATGGACGTGACCGGAATTGCCCAATTGTCAACCAGTATCGCCGAGACCGGCAATAAGCAAGCGGTCGGCATCGCGGTGTTAAAAAAAGCGCAAGATATTCAAAGCTCGACGGCTTCGGCCCTGATCGAAGCCTTGCCGCCGGTGCAGTCGAGCGCGAGCTTGCCGGCCCATCTGGGGCGTACCATCAACACCACCGCCTGACACGGCGCCGCGCATTGACAGCGCGTACCAACGCCGTGCCTGGTTCCGGCGTCGCGGGCGGCGGCAAGACGGCGCTTTCAAACCGAAACCGGAGGAGCGGGGCATGAGCAAATGGATCGTCGCGTGCGTGGCCACGGTGCTGTGCTGCGCCGGCGCGATGGCGCAAGCGCCGGTGGCCGCGCCCGCCAATCCGGACGCGGCCACCGCGTCCGCTCCCGCGCACAAGAAAAAAATAAAAAAACCCACGCTCGGGAAAGCCGCGTCCAAGCCGGCTTCCAAGTCGCCGGCCCGGCCTTCGTGAACGGACCGGGCGATCATCGACGCCCCTGAACCAGCCCGGATCGTCGCATGGCGTTCCGGGCTTTTTCACGCCTCCGCCGCCAGAAAAAACGGAAAAAGCATCGCAATATACCGTGCGCGGCCGCAAACTTAGTAGAATCGGCGCTGTCACCCCGGACCACCGGCAAAATTATTTACATCGCCGGTGTAAGGATACGCCGAGCCGGGGCGACTCAAGTAGGCAAATGATTGCATTTACTTCGAACGGCGCCCTAGCGTTGTTCGGCATTTTTTATTACCAACAAGGAGATTTACCATGAATACTCGTCAAGCCCTGATCGCCGCCGCCCTGGCAACCGTTTGCGCCGCTTCCGTGGGCAGCGCCGCCGCCGCCGACAACGCCGATAAAGAAAAATGCTTCGGCGTGGCCAAAGCCGGTCAAAACGATTGCGCCGCCGCCAACGGTGCGCATTCCTGCGCCGGTCAATCGAAAGCCGATATGAGCGCCGGCGAGTGGAAATACGTTGCCAAAGGCACCTGCGAAAAAGCCGGTGGCAAAACTGCCGCTCCAAAGAAGTAAGCAGTCGGACTGCGCGGCGGAGCCATGACCATGCCACCTTTTCCCGGTACAACCCAGGCCGGGGTCGGATTGCGGGCTCCGCATTACCGCCAGTTTCTCGCGCAGCGGCCCGCCGTGGGCTGGCTTGAGGTTCACACCGAAAATTATCTCGACCAAGCCGGTTGGGACTGGCATGTGCTGGACCGCTTGCGCCGCGATTATGCGATCAGCTTGCACGGCGTCGGTCTCGGCATCGGTTCGGCGCGCGGATTTTCGGAACACCATCTGGCGCGCGTGCGCGCCCTGGTCGAACGGGTCGAGCCGGCCCTGGTGTCCGAGCATCTATGCTGGGGTGCCTTGCAGGAACGCCATTTTAATGATTTGTTACCGCTGCGCCTGGATCACGCCGCCCTGGCCTTGCTCAGCGAGCGGGTGGAACGGGTGCAGGCGGCGCTGCGACGTCCGATTTTGCTGGAAAACGTGTCGACCTACGTGCGTTTCCGCGACGACGCCATGAGCGAGGCCCAGTTCATGGCCGAACTGGCGCGCCGCACCGGTTGCGGCTTGCTTCTCGATATAAATAATTTGTACGTCAATCAGTGTAATCACCAGGAAGACGCGCTGGCCGCCATCGCCGCCATCGCCGTCGGCAGCGTCGGTGAAATCCACCTGGCCGGCCATCTGGTGACGCCACAGGCCGTGAGCGACCACCACGGCGACGTGGTGGCGGAGCCGGTCTGGGCCTTGTACCGGGCCGCCCTGCGGCGCTTCGGCCGGGTGCCGACCTTGATCGAATGGGATACCGATATTCCGGCGCTGGAGGTGTTGCTGGCCGAGGCGGACAAGGCGAATCGCTTGGCCGCCGATTACCCCGCGCCGCCGGCCGCGCATGGCGCCGGCGGCCCAGTCCGGCCGGTCGCGCCGGCGCCCGAGTACGACGTCAGCGTGGCCCAGGCCCAGCAGCTATTTGGCGACGGGTTACTGAACCCGGCGCACGAAGCCTACGCGCTGGCGCAATTGAAGGGCGCCCACGATGCCGAGGGGCAGCGTTATCGCTACGCGCTTTATCGCGGTAATCTGACCGTGACCTGGGAAAAAACCCTGTCGAACGCGTATCCGGTGTTGCGTATGCTGGTCGGGGAAGAATTTTTCGGCGGGCTGAGCCGGGCTTATGGCGCCGCGTACCCGTCCGGTAGCGGCGACCTGAATCTTTTTGGCGCCGATTTCGCCGACTTCTTGACCGATTTTCCGCATGTCGCCGATTGGCCTTATTTACCCGACATGGCGCGTTGGGAATGGGCCTTGCACCGCGCCCATTACGCGCCCGACGCGCCGGCCATGACGGCGGCGGCCTTGGCGGCGTTCACGCCGGAGCAGATGGAGCGCGCGCGTTTTCAGCTCCATCCGGCTTGCCGCTTGCTGGCCTCGGAATGGGCCATCCTGCCGCTGTGGCAGGCGCATCAGGGAAACGCGGAAGACGCGCCGTTTCCCGCCAACTTGCGTGAAGCCAGTTTCGCCGTGGTCGCCAGGCCCTTGTGGAAAAGCCAGGTGCTGCCGCTGGACGCGGCCAACCACGGCGCGCTGGCGGCGATGGCCTCCGGGGCCGAGTTCGGTGGCGCGCTCGACATCGCGTTCGAGATCGACCCGGCCTTCGATTTCGGCGCCAGCCTCGGGCGTTGGCTGGCGCAGGGCTTGATCAAAGCCGAGCCCCTTACCTGAAACGATTACCACGCATTGTTAGCCGGCCGCTTCACGGCGGTCCCACTTCGTCCCTACTTATTGGAAAGTCATCATGAAAACCTTGCTTGCGCTGCACCGTTCCACCACCCGTTTCGACCCCCTTGTGACGCGCTGGGGTGGTTCCTTGATGAGCCTTGCGATACGCGGCTATGTCGGCTGGCAATTCATGAAAGCCGGCTTGATCAAGGTGCAAGACTGGAGCGCCACGCTGGCATTGTTTCGCGACGAATACCACGTACCGCTGCTGCCGCCCGAATTGGCCGCGTATATGGGCGCCGGCGGCGAACTGGTGCTGCCGGTGTTGTTGTTCGCCGGTTTGTTGACCCGTCCCGCCGCCTTGGCCCTGTTTCTGGTCAATGCGATGGCGGTCGTGTCTTATCAGCAGCTGTTCGGCTTCGAATGCCCGGCCGCCTTGAACGACCATTTTTACTGGGGCGCTTTGCTGCTGGCGCTGGCCGCGTTCGGACCGGGTCGCTGGTCGCTCGACCATATCTTGGAGTGCAAAGGGGCATGATGCGAACCGGGCCTGCTCTGGCCCGGCCCGGTCTGACCGAAGGCGGGCGCCGCCCGCTTCAGCGGAAAGCGCGCAGCAGCTTTTCTTCGCCCGTGCGGTCGTTGAAGCGTTCGTTGGCGGCCCTGGTGGCCTCCATCATGCGCAGCAGCTGACTTTCTTCGAAGCGACCCAATTCCTCGGTGGCCGTTTCGAGCGCGGCCGACAAGCGGGTGCGCGCGCCCTCGTACAGGGTGCCGGTGTAACGGTCCGTATTTTTCAGTAACTCTTCCGCGTTCTCTATCACCTGACGCAAGTCGCCGATCAGTCGTTCCTGGGTGTGTTGTTTTGGTTCAGGACCGTTCATGGCGTCCCCTTGTGCTGGTTAGAATACATCTGGTTGAATACGTAAAGAACAATATAAACAAGCTGGCCGACCTGCGGTTTGAGTCAGGTCAAGCGCGCTCCCGTGTCGCGATGAATGTAGATCAGGATAATTGATTATTGCACAATTGCAAGTAATTATGACATGAATTTTGCTTTTGCGCCAAGGTCTTCGGCAAGCACCGTGATGCGCACGTCGGCCACGCCGACCACTTGGCCGGCCTTGATTTTGCAGGTTTTGCGCAACTCTTTTTTGCCATCGACCGTGACCACGCCGCTGGCCACCATCATCTTGCCGGCCCCGCCGCTGTCGCACAGGCCGACCAGTTTTAACAGTTGATTCAATTCGACGTACTCGCCGGCCAAGTCAAAACTTACTTTTTGCATTGCTTCCTCGATGGTGAATGTGCGGGGCGCGTAGCCCGGGGCTTGGGGCGGCCCGCCAAGCCGGCAGTGTAACCGACCGGGCGCTGGCGCCGGCGCCAGTGCTCACGGCGCGGCGGGGCGTGTCATCTCCAGCGGCACGATCCACTGGTCGAATTGCTCGGCGGTGAGCGCACCGAGCGCCAGCGCGGCTTGTTTCAAGGTGAGGCCCTCGTGCTGGGCTTTTTTGGCGATCTGGGCCGCGCGGTCGTAGCCGATGTGCGGGGTCAGCGCCGTGACCAGCATCAGCGAGCGGGCCATCAAGTCGGCGATGCGTTCCCGGTTCGGCTCGATGCCGCGCGCGCAGTGGTGCTCGAAGCTGAGCATGCCGTCGGCCAGCAGGCGCGCGCTTTGCAGGAAATTGTGCGCGATCAGCGGTTTAAACACGTTCAATTCGAAATTACCGGACGCGCCACCCACCGTGATGGCGACATCGTTGCCGAACACTTGGCAGCACAACATGGTCAAGGCTTCGCACTGGGTCGGATTGACCTTGCCGGGCATGATGGAACTGCCCGGCTCGTTCTCCGGAATGGTCAGCTCGCCCAAGCCGGAGCGCGGGCCGGACGCCATCCAGCGCACGTCGTTGGCGATTTTCATCAACGCGGTGGCCAGCGTCTTGAGGGCGCCGTGGGCGGCGACCAGGGCGTCGTGGGCGGCCAGGGCGGCGAATTTGTTGGTGGCGCTGGCGAACGGCAACCCGGCGCGCTCGGCCAGTTCGGCCGCGATCTCGGCCGCGAACGCGGGGTGCGCGTTCAAGCCGGTGCCCACGGCGGTGCCGCCGGCGGCCAGTTGCAGCAGGGGCGGCAGGGCGGCGCCGATGATGTGCTCGGCGAAGTCGAGCTGGGCCACGTAGCCGGAAAATTCCTGGCCCAGGGTCAGCGGCGTGGCGTCTTGCAAATGGGTGCGGCCGATTTTGACGATGTCGGCGAAGGCCAGCGACTTGTCTTGCAGCGTGGCGCGCAAGCTTCGCAGCGCGGGCAACACGGCGCCGGCGATGGCGCCAGCGGCGGCGACGTGGATCGCGGTCGGGAAGATGTCGTTCGAGGATTGTCCCAGGTTGACGTCGTCGTTCGGGTGCAGCAGGCGCGCGCCGCCCGGCGCGCCGCCGCGTGCGCCGCCCATCAGTTCCGAGCCGCGGTTGGCCAGCACTTCATTCATGTTCATATTGCTCTGGGTGCCGGAACCGGTTTGCCAGATCGCCAGCGGGAATTGGTCGGCGTGTTGACCGGCCAGGACTTCGTCGGCGGCCCGGGTGATGGCGCTCGCCTTGGCGTCGTCCAGCAAGCCCAGCTTCAGATTGACCCGGGCGGCGGCCCGCTTGACGGTGGCCAGCGCGGCGATCAATTCGGGCGGCATGCGCTCGCTGGAAATATGGAAATGCTCGAGCGAACGCTGGGTTTGCGCGCCCCACAGCTTGTCGCCCGCCACCGCGATCGGGCCGAAGCTGTCGCGCTCCATTCTGCTGTCCATGGCCATCCTTTTTTTTAAAATGATAAAAGAGAGTGTACCTCTCCCTAAAAAATGTCGCTGGCGCTCTATATTCGCGCGTTTCTGCCGTTATAGCTGGTATGCCGACCCGTTCCCTCTCCCCGTTTCAACGCTGCGTCGTCGGCCATCTGCTGGCCTTGTGGTGCTGTGCGCCGCTTCGGGCGGCCGAGCTGGGCGAGTTGACGGTGCGCTCCTTCATCGGTCAGCCGCTGGTGGCCGACATCGAATTGACGGCCGTGGCGCCCGACGAGGCGGACGCGCTGCAAGTGCGTCTGGCCTCGCCGGACGTGTATCGCGGCGCCAACGTCGGCATCGATCCGGCCCTGCAATCGCTGAGCATATCGGTGCTGCGGCGCGAACAGCGCATGTATTTACACCTGAGCTCGTCCAAGCCGGTCAACGCGAGTTATGTACATTTGTTTCTTGAACTGAGCGGGGCAGGGCGCACGGCGGTGCGGGCGGCGACCGCGTGGCTGAGCCCGGATCCATCGCCCAAGCCGCCGGTCGCCGCGCCGCAAGCGGAGCCGTCTGCCCACACCGCCTCCGTCGAGCAGGCCGAGAGCGCTTCACCGGCCGTGCTGGCGGCCCGCGTGCGCGCCGCCGGCCATATGGCGAACGCTGCGGCGGCAGCCGCCCGGCCGTTGCCGGCATCGCAAGGCGCGCGGCAGATGAGGGCCGCGGAGACGCCGGCCGAGCTGGCATCGCATGACGCGCCGGCACAGGAAGCGAACGCCGCGCCCGCACGCGAAATGCGTGGCGCGCTCGCGCACGATAAGGGCGGCGCGCCCGCGCGTGAAAAGAGCGTGGCGTCCGGGCAGGAAGCGGCCGTCGCGCCCGCGCGTCAAAAAGGCGCCGCGTCCAGGCCCGAAGTGGCCGACGCGCCCGCCCACGGCACCGGCGCGCTTGCGGCGAAGCACACAGCGGGTGTGGCCATGTCCGCGCAGGAAGCGGCCGTCGCGCCCGCGCGCCACAAGGCCGTCGCGCCCACGCATGAAGCGGCTACCGCACCCACGCATGAAGCGGCCGCCGCACCCACGCACGAAGCGGCTGGCGCACCCAAGCACGAAACGGCTGGCGCACCCACGCACAAAGCGGCTGGCGTGCCCGCGCATGAAGCGGCCGCCGCACCCACGCGCGAAGCGGCTGGCGCGCCCAGGCACGAAGCCGCCGCCGCTTCCACCCACGACACTGGCGAGCTTGCGCCAAGGCACAAAGCGGGTGCGGCCATGTCCGCGCGGGAAGCGGGCGTCGCGCCCGTGCGTCAAAATGGCGCCACGTCCGCGCACGACCCCGGCGCGCTAGCGGCACAGCACAAGGCGGGCGCCGCCATGTCCGTGCATGAAGCGGGCGCGGCAACGCACGAGGCCGGTCCGGCCGGGGCAAAGCCTGAGGCGGAGAGGGCCGCGTCTACGCATCAAGGAAAATCGGCCGCGTCGGCGCATGCGGCAAGTCTTGCCGCGTCCGCGTCCGCACCCGCGTCGGCCGCCGATTGTCCATCCGCGTCGGCGCCCGGGGGCGATCAATGTCACGCGCTGGACGAGAAAAACGCCAAGTTGACGGAAAAATTGGCGCAACTGGAAGGCAAGCTCAAGTTGTTGCAGGAAGAATTGGGGCATAAAGATGCCGCTGCGCCGCCCGAGCGCAAAGCGCCGCTCGTGAAAGGCGCGAAGCCGAAGCCGCTGGCCTCGGCGGCGCCGCCGAAAAAGGCCGACGCGCCATCGCACGCGCTCGGGTGGGCGGTTGGCGGCGTGCTCGCCTTGCTCTTGTCGGGCTTGGCGGCCTATCTGCTCAAGCGCCGCGGCAAGAAGCAAACCGAGCGGGCGCCGCGCCGGCCGTCCACATTCTTGGCGATGCTGCGCAAGCCGTTTAGCCGCAAGAAACGGCCGCCGGCGCAGGTCGATGAATCCGTCGTCGAAGTGGAGCCAACGCCGGCGCCGGACTAGGCGCTCGCGCCGGCATTGCACAATTCGCCACACGTGTCGGCACCCGGAGATAAACTGAGCTATACTAAATGCGTGGTGTGGGATTGCTCTCCGTGGCGCCCGCCATCACGCATAAAACGGATCGGGACCTGCCGCAGTCACCAACGATAGTGTGGCGCGACAAGCGGGTTATACGTTGAAGAAACGGCCCGGTTTGGAAGCGGTTCGCGATGCCGACGATGCGCACGCGAACGCCGGATGCAACCGGCGACGAGGCGACACCAGGAGATACCTGGTGCTCGCTCTCCACTATTGCCTCGATTGAATCGGCCGCACGGCGGCGCGCGATGCGCCTCGGCCGCGCGTGTTCGCTTACAGGCTCTGGCGCGCAGCTTGCATCGTTTGCGACCATTGTCCCATCCACGGTTCGGTGACTTCCCGAATGGCGCGGTCGTTGGCCATGATTTGTTTCAGCAGATCGATCTTGCGCAGGCGCGGCGCGCCGCTCAAGGGCGCCGCTTGGCCGGCCAGCGCGGGGCGGGCCTGCGTGGCGCATTGGTTTTCCAGCTGGCGCAAGCCATCCCAGTCGCTCGATCGCGCGGCATCGACCATCTCTGTGGTCAATCCCGCAAGGTTTTCGTACATCGAGAGAACGTCGGTGGAGGTCATGAGCGCACCCGTGGCAAAAAATAAATGGATTACTGCTTGTCTTGATTAGCGGCGGCGTTTTTGGAAACTTGAGGGTTTTTTTAAAAATAAATCGCGCAATCGATAATCGTGGACGCGGGCGCGTCCGTACGGCGCGGCGACGGTGCGCAACAGGCGGGACGGGAAACAAGGGAAGGGCGGGAAGGGGCCGCGCCGCCCGCTTGGCGCTCGCGGCGTGACGCGATGGGCTTACTTGACCAAGTCTTCCAAACCAGCGCTTAACTCTTCCAGCGACGGCATGCCGTCGATCAGCACATTCGGCTTCAAGCCCAGGGCGTTGGCCACCTCGGTCGGATAGCACACGCTCACTTCCTCCGGCGTGAGCTTGTTTTCATCGATCCGGGCGCGCCAGGCGGCCAGATGGATCACGCCCGCCATGCGGTTGATCGGCGTGGCCGCGGTCGGGTCGGGAAAGGCGCTGATGGCGGCGCCGAACGAGGCGGGGAATTTCCAGCGCGTCGCCAGTTCCGCGCCCACGTCGGCGAAGGTGTAGCCGAGCGAGGCTTGTTCGGCGTCGAGCCGGCGCGAATCGAGCGGCGGCGCTACTTTGTCGAGCTGCATGGCTTGCTCGGGCATGGCCGAATGGATCACCAATTGCCCGATCGCGTGCATCATGGCGATGGTGAACGCCAGGTCGGTGTTTTCGCCGACTTGTTTGGCGATCCACTTGGCCGAGGTGGCCGAATGCAAACTGTAGCGCCAGAATTGTTTCAAATCCAAGCCCGGCACCGTCTTGAAACCGCTCACCAGGCCGGAACTGATGACCAGCGTGCGCACCGTCACGAAGCCGAGCATGAGCACCGCGTCGTCGACCGTGCCGATGCTGCGCGAGACATGATAGTAAGCCGAGTTCGCCAAGCGCAGCAGCTTGGCGCTCAAGACGGGGTCGGTCGACACTTTCTTGGCGATTTCTTCGGTCGACACCATGGCGTCGTTGAAACTGTTGATCAGCTCTTCGACCACTTTGGGAGCCGTGGGCAACGCGTGGGGGTTGTGAAATAGGGCATCGAGTTTCATGAATCTCTCTCCGGTAGATTTCAGCGTTGCTGCCAATGAACTATATAGCGATTTCCCTCCGGTGTTGTAAAAAAAAGCAAGAGTGTGGCCTTTTGACGGCACGTACAATATCGCGAAGGCGGCCGGCGATTTTCGCGCCGCCGCGAGGCGCCGCCGGCGCCAAGGCGGCGCCCGCCATGCGCGCGAATTTTCGTATATCGATACCAACCGGAGCACACCATGCCTTCACGACACCGTCGGTTCAACCTGGCTCGCGCCCTGAGCTACAGCCTGCTCTGCGCGACGCCGGTCTGGGCCGCCGCGCAAGCGCCGCACACCGACCAAGCCGCCCCGGCCGCCGCCCGGACCGAAGCGGTCGCCGTGCTCCCGGGCGACGATTTCTACAATTACGCCAACGGCGACTGGATGCGCGCGACCGCGATTCCGCCCGATCGCGGCAGCTGGGGCTCGTTCGGCATCCTGGCCGAGCAAACCGACGAGCGCATCGTCGGATTGATCGACGCCGTGGCCGGCGCCGACGCGGCGTCGCCCGAAGCGAAAAAAGTGAGCGACTACTACCGCGCGTATATGGATGAAAGCGCCATCGAGGCGCGTGGCATGGCCCCGCTGGCGCCGCTGCTGCGCGCCATCGACGCCCTAGCCGACAAAGGCGCGCTGGCGCGGGCCTTGGGCGCGAGTGTGCAAGCCGACGTCGATCCGCTCAACGCCACCGATTTTTTCACGGAAAATCTATTCGGCCTGTGGGTGGCCCAGGGTTTGAGCGATCCGGCCCATCACACCGCCTACCTGCTACAGGGCGGCCTGGGCATGCCGGACCGCGCCTATTACCTGGGCGCCAGCCCGAGCATGGCCGCGCTGCGCACCCAATACCAGGCCCACGTGGCCGCCATGCTGCGCCTGGCCGGTTACGCCGACCCGGAACGGCGCGCCGCGCGCGTGGTCGCGCTCGAACACCGGATCGCCGCCGGCCACGCCAGCCGCGCCGACTCGGCCGATGTGGTCAAGGGTAACAACCCGTGGCGCAGCGCCGATTTCGCCAAACGGGCGCCGGGGCTGGACTGGGCCGCCTTCTTGCGCGCCGCCGGTCTGGCCGAGCAGCGCGACTTCATCGTGTGGCACCCGGGCGCGGTGGTGGCCAGCGCCGCGCTGGTGCGCGCCGTGCCGCTGGCGACCTGGAAGGATTTCCTGGCTTTCCACACCATCAACCGCCTCAGCGCCAGCTTGCCGAAAGCGGTGGGTGAGCAGCGCTTCGCCTTTTACGGCCGCGCCTTGTCCGGCACGCCGCGGCAAACGCCGCGCTGGAAACGCGCCCTGGCCGCCACCAACAGCGCCATGCCTGACGCGGTGGGCAAACTGTATGTGACGCGCTACTTCCCGGCCGAATCGAAGGAGCGCGTGCAGCGCATGGTGGGCAATATCGTGGCCGCCTTTTCCCGCCGCGTCGAGCAACTGACCTGGATGGCGCCCGCCACCAAGGCGCAGGCGCAGGAAAAACTCAAGACCTTGTATGTGGGCGTCGGCTATCCGGACCGCTGGCAAACCTACGAAGCGCTGCGGGTGCTGCCCGACGACGCGTTCGGTAACGCCTTGCGCGCCGAGCGCGATCACACAGCGCGCCAACTGGCCAAGCTGCATGCGCCGGTCGACCGCGCCGAGTGGGCCATGCCGGCGCAGCTGGTGAACGCCGTCAATCTGCCGCTGCAAAACGCGCTCAACTTTCCGGCCGCCATCTTGCAGCCGCCGTTTTTCGATCCGGCCGCCGACGACGCCGCCAACTACGGCGGCATCGGCGCCACCATCGGCCACGAGATCAGCCACAGCTTCGACGACCAGGGCGCCCAGTTCGACGCCCAGGGCCGCCTGCGCGACTGGTGGAGCGGCGCCGACCTGGCCCATTTCAAGGCTGCGGCGGCGGCGCTGGCGGCGCAATACTCGGCGTACCGGCCGTTTCCCGACCTGGCCCTGAACGGCGAGCTGACCTTGAGCGAAAACCTGGCCGACTTGGCCGGGGTGGCGGCCGCCTATGACGCGTTCAAGGCGTCGCGGCCGGCGGACGGCGAGTCGCTCCAGGCCGACCAAGCGTTTTTCCTCGGCTATGCGAAAAGCTGGCGCGGCAAGGCGCGCGAGGCGGCCGAGCGCCAGCAAATCGTCACCGACGGCCACGCGCCGTCGGCCTATCGCAGCGCCACCGTGCGCAATCTCGACGCCTGGTATCGGGCCTTCGACGTGCGCCCGGGCCAGGCGCTCTACCTGGCGCCGGATCAGCGGGTGCGAGTGTGGTAGGGCCGCCGCGCATGGCGACGGCGTAAAATGGCCGCGCTCCGTTCCGCCCCTTCACCCACAGCCGCCACCATGACCAGTCCACTTGACGAGATCGCCGCCATCACCCGCCGCACGCTGGCCCATTACGACGGCAACGCGGAAGGTTTTTTCGCGGGCACGCGCGACCATGACGTCAGCCAGAACATCGGCGCGCTGCTGGACGCGATCGAGGCCAGCGCGCCCTACGCCGTGCTCGATCTGGGTTGCGGCCCGGGGCGCGACCTGGCCACTTTTTCGGCCCTGGGCCACCACGCCGTCGGGGTGGACGGCGCGGCCCGCTTCGTCGAGATGGCGCGCGCCTTCAGCGGCTGCGAAGTGTGGCAGCAGGATTTTGTCGCACTCGACCTGCCGCCCGCGCGTTTCGACGGCGTGTACGCCAACGCCTCGCTGTTCCATGTGCCGCGCGCGGCCTTGCCGGCGGTGCTGGCCAAGCTGCATGCCACGCTCAAGCCGGGCGGGGTGCTGTTTAGCTCCAACCCGCGCGGCGACAACCGCGAAGGCTGGTCCGGTGCGCGCTACGGCAGTTACCACGACTACGCCGCCTGGGCCGCCTACCTGGACGCGGCCGGCTTCGACCCGGTGCGCCACTATTACCGGCCGGCCGGCTTGCCGCGCGACCAACAACCGTGGCTGGCCAGCGTGTGGCGCAAGCGCCCCGGCTGAGCCAAGCCGGCGTTTTCTCGAATCAATTACTTCGCGCTTGTGTACGCGAGCGCACGGAACCGTTCGGCGGCTAAGCCTAAGATCACTACATCCACACGAGATACACGGCGTGTGAGGCGCGAACCGATGTGGTTCGTTCATTATCCCCATTCGATATTTAGGAGTTCACCATGAACGAGAATCAAGTCAAAGGCGCAGCAAAAGACATCGGCGGCAAAATTCAAGAAGAAGCCGGCAAATTGGTCGGTAGCTCCGAGCAGCAAGCCAAGGGCCTGAAAAACCAAATCGAAGGCAAGGTCCAACGCGGCGTCGGCAACCTGCAAGAAGATATCAAAGACAGCGCCAACAAGCAGCAAGACAAGTAATGTGATCACGGCCCCGGCCCTTGCGGCCGGCGTCCAGCAATAAAAAGCCCCGCGCGGTCGACAACGATCGCGCGGGGCTTTTTGCCGCGCCGGGT
The DNA here is from genome assembly GCA_043787615.1 of Janthinobacterium sp. Lineage (GTDB taxonomy): Bacteria > Pseudomonadota > Gammaproteobacteria > Burkholderiales > Burkholderiaceae_D > Janthinobacterium. The sequence goes on from JAYVUV010000547.1 coordinate 15,299, forward strand.
GACCGGCGCGGATGACGAGTTACGGTTTACAACGACTTGAGGAAAGCCAGCACGGCGTCGCGGTCGGCCTTGCTCAAGGTTTCAAAGCGTTGCCGCGCGCGCTCGGCCTCGCCGCCGTGCCACATGATGGCTTCGGTCAGATTACGGGCGCGGCCATCGTGCAGATAACCGACCTTGGCGCTATTGCCCATCACCTTGTCGGTGTAACCGATGCCCCACAGCGGCGCGGTACGCCACATATTGCCGGTGGCTTGACCTTCGACGAACTTGTCGCCCAGGTTAGGACCCATATCGTGCAGCAGCAAGTCGCTGAACGGACGGATGGTCTGGTTGCGCAGTTCGGCGAACAGATGGCCGGGGCCGGTTTTCATTTCGGCGGTATGGCAGGCGGCGCAACGCATGCCCTGGAACACCTTGGCGCCGGCGCTCACTTGCTGCGGATCGACGCGGTGCTCATCGAGCGGCGCCACGCCTTTGGGGAAGCCGCTGGCGATGCTGCGCTGGGCCGGCACGCCGACCAGGGCCAGATAGTTGGCGATCGATTGCAGATCGCCTTCCGAGATACCCTTCTGGACCGGCGCACCGGCGCAGTGCGCCGGATCGGTGGTGCAGACCCGGTTCGGGTACAGCGGCGAGGTCACCGACATATCCTGCAACAGCGCGGCGGCCGCTTGCTGGCGCAAGGTCGCTTTCGAGGCTTTCCAGCCGAAGCGGCCCAGACGCACCGCTCCGCTTTCGGGATCGAACACGAAGTTCGGCGTGCCTTTGACGCCGTCGGCGTCCGGGGCCAGGCGCGCGCGCGCCAGGATGTCCGCTTCCGGCACCGCTTCGAGCAAGCCGGTGCCGATCATCGGCTGGGCCGCGCGCAGCGAGTAAGCGTCCGGCACCGGGCCTTCGAAGGCGATGGTCGGCTTGCGCAATTCGACCGCGCTGCCGTCGGCCAGCTTCACCGAGCGGGTTTCGAAGCCGCCCACGCGCACGCTGTTACCCCAGTTTTGCGCCGCGCCGGTCGGCGAGACGGCGTTCATCTGCACCGCCGTGCCGTATTGCGGGTGCGGTTGCTGGATGCCGTTCGCGCCGATCGAGGCGGCCCGGATCGACATGGTGTCGAGCGACTGGTTGAGCGCCATCGGGGCGGCGCTGCGGCCATTGTTCACGTGGCAGGCGATACAGGCGGACTGGTTGAAGCGCGGTCCCTGCAGGCCCACCACCGGCGCGTAACGGTCGTTGCCGTTCTCGTTGTGGTCGCCCGTGGTGAAGTTGGTGTGGACCAGGCGCCGCCCTTCGACGAAGCGCTGCACGTTTTGCATGCCGACGTTGTTATGCGGCTGCTGGAACATGAACAAGCCGTTGTCGGTGTAGTTGTAGGAGATCGAACCGACCCCGCCCGACAAGGTTTCGGCCGGCAGCGGCACCGAGTTCAAACGCGGCTGGGTGCCATACCACGGACGCAAGCCGGTGCCCACCACATAGGTCCACTCGGCCGCGTAATAACGGATGCCGCCGCTGTCGCCCTTGGCCGCCATCCCGCCCACGGTCGAGAACATCGATGGCGACACTTCGATGATGTCGCCGGCCACCAGCGGACGGCCGGGTACGTCTTTGCCGTTCGGGAAGCCCTGCGCGTCCAGGTCGCCATGGCCCGGATACCCCTTGATTTGCAGGGTGCAGGCGCCGTTGATGCCGTTCGGGTTGGTCAGCTTGCCGTTGGCCGGGTAGGGCACGGGACGGCAAATGTCGACGTTGCGGTCCACCAGTTCGCCCGGATTCATCCAGCCGTAGCCGGTCACGCCCGGCCGGTCGAAGGCGCGGAAAAAGGCTACCCCGCCCGGCAGGAAGTCGACCGTGTTGTACTGGTTGACGATCAGGGTCGGCTTGGTCACGCCGGCCACGCGGCTGTTGTCGATCACCTCGAAACCCCAGGTGCGGTTCTTGAAGTATTGCGGCACGAAGGTCAGGTAATTACCCGGGCCTTTGTCCACGGCGGCGCCGGTGACCGGATCGACCGTCTCGTTGGGGCCGTAGCCGATCTCGTTCCAATCCTCGCCGCGCTCGCGGCCGTGGCGGGCCAGGCCGCGCACGCCGAAGCGGGTCACCAGGGTGCCGTCGGCCAGCGTGAATTGCAGCGTCTCGATCGGCTCGGCGCGGGTAGGCAAGGGCGCCAGCGCGTTGCCGTCGGTCGGGAAGCGCAGCGGCGAGGTGGCCGCCACGCCCAGCGAATTGTCGCTGCCCGGGGTCTTGAATTCGACCTCGAACAGCGAGTAGCCAAATTGCGAGGAACGCGCCACGCCCTGCAGGCGCAGGTAGCGGGCGTTGGCGCCCAGATTGAAGAATTCCTCGGTGCCGCCTTTGCCGTTGCTGACGTAGCGCAGTTGCGACCAGTTTTTGCCGTCGTCGGACACTTGCAGCGCGTATTGCTTGCCGTACGAATTCTCCCACAGCAGCTTCATATAGCCGATCTGGGTCTTGCTGCCGAAGTCGAACTGAATCCAGGCGCCATCCTCGAACGCGCTGGACCAGCGCGTGGCGGCTTTGCCGTCGATCGCCATCAGGGCCGACTGGCCCTGGTTTTCCACCGCCGACGAGGTGGCCGTCACCGGTTTGATGGCGACACCGGGCTTGCTGGTGTCGACCGGGCCGGGCGTGGGAGCCGGCACCGGGTCGGTGCCGGGGCCGGGCGTCGGCACCGGGGTCGGGGTCGGCGTCGCGGGCGGCACCGGGGTGCCGGAAAAGGCTTGAATCTCGACGATGGAATAGCCGTACTGGGTGGAGCGCTTGACGCCCTGCACGCGCAGATAGCGGCCGGTGCCGCTCAAGCCGGTCAAGTCTTCGACGCCGCCCTGGCTGTTGTCGACGGTCTTGATGGTGGTCCAGATCTTGTTGTCGGTGGACACTTGCAACAGGTATTGGCTGGCGTGGGCATTTTCCCACTCGATCCGCACGCGGTTGATCAGCACCGATTTGCCGAAGTCCAGCGTCAGCGACTGGTTGTCGGAGAACGTACTGCCCCAGCGCGTGGCGTCGTTATGGTCGATGGCGGCGGCGGCGGACAAGTCGCCCCGCTCGGCCGAGGTGGCGCTGGCGCCGACCGGCGTCAAGGCCGCCTCGGGCGCGTTGGCCACGCCGACCACGCCGCTCTGGGCGCCGGGCGCCGCCGCATCGCCGGCGCCGCCGCCGCAGGCCGCCAACAGCAGCGTGAGCAGCAGCGGCAAGGCATGCGCGGAAAGGGGATGCGCCTGGCGCATGGTGGGTCGGTGCCGGGGCGGCGTGGTCTTCATGTTCTCTTCCTTAGGTTTGTGGTTCGCTATATGGATTGCTACTCTTTTTCTTGGCCGCTTCCCGTTGCGGCTGCGCTCGCGGCGACCCGACCGCGGTCAAATTGCTCCCTGGGGTCGGTGTTGCTTCGTGCTGTTCAAGCATCTTTCAGCGAGCTATTTCCATTTGGAAATATTGCGCTAACATATCTTGCGTTGCTAAATATGTCAAGCTGCGTGTCGTGCGCGGGCGGGCGGCGCGGGCGAAGGGCGTATGCGCTAAGCGCGCTCAGCTTGAGATGCACACCTCGCCGCCATTCCAGCCATCGGTCGGCCCGCCACCACCGCCACCTCGTCGGCGGCGTGACGCCGGCGTCGCGCCCTGCTTCGCCACCCTGGCCGCAGCGCCGGCCGAGCCGCAGGGTCCGCGCCGGGCCGGCCGTGGCAAGCGAAATCGCTTGGCGTTGCGCCGATTCCGTAATACATTAATGTAAATAAGTAAATATTTACTCCTATAAAACTTCTGCTAGCCGCATGCGTGCCGGGGCCGCAGTGGTTGCTGGGATGGCAAGAACTCGCGGCATCAAGTGCAATCGAGCTTGATAGCCGGGAGCGTTGGAAGTGCGGGCATGCGTATCAACAATCTGTTCCGCCCGCGCCGGAACTACCCGCTTTCCTACCTCCGCCACCGATCCATGCCGAAGTCCGGCTGGTGCGTAGCGGCGGACCGAATGCCGCCGAAGCCAATCCGACCGGCTTCCATCAAGACGCCAGTTGAAATGTCATCGGTGCGCTATCTCCTTGAGCGCACCACGTCGAGAATGTTCACAACTACAAGGAGAGACCATGTCATCGCTTTCACATCCATCTTCCAAGCACCGGCCCGTGCTGGGCTTCGCCCTGGCCAGTGTCAGTGTCGGCCTGCTGCTGGGCTGCGGCTCCGGCTCGGGCGCCGCTGGCGGCACCACGGCCACTGCCGCTTTGACCCGCGCGCAGCCCCTGGCCGTGCGCGACAGCCTGCCGATCGGGAAATACCGCTCGCTGCAAGTGACCACACCGGGCTTCACCACGCGCTTCCTGCGCCACCAGGACGGCCTCGGCTACACCGAAGTGGTGAACGCCGATAGCGCCGAGTCGCTCAAGCAGGACGCCACCTTCAAGATCACCGCTGGCCTGGCCGATGGCAACTGCTATTCCTTCGAAGCCCGCAACTACCCGGGCTCGTTCCTGCGGCACCAGGATTTCCGCATCAAGCTCTCCGCCAACGACAACACCGACCTGTTTCGCAACGACGCCACCTTCTGCGCGCGTGACGGCCTGTCGGGCACCGGTGTCTCCTTCGAGTCGAAAAACCTGCCCGGCGCCTACCTGCGCCACATCGACAGCCAGGTCTGGCTGGCCAGGGAAGGCGGCGGCCACAGCTGGGATGCGAATGGCCTGGGCTTCAATCCCGACGTGAGCTGGAACGTGGTCGCAGGCTTTTCGGGCGATGGCGGTGGCGGTGGTGCCGATGCCGGCGAACCGGCAGGCGCGTCGGAAGGGCGCCTGACGGCGGACTTCAACCAGGGCGCGGCCGTGAATCTGGTGAAGATGTTCGGCATGTTCAACAGCGCCTTCGTGACGCCCGAGCGCTGGGAGCGCGACATCGCGCTGGCGAGGAACCTGGCACCGGTCGATGGCCCGCTGGAGATCCGCTGGGAGCTGCCGATCGGCACCGAGGATTACACCGGCTGGGAGCGCCTTACCGGCCGCGACCTGAACCGCGATTGCAACTCCAACAACTACGGCCCGCTGGACCGCGTGGTGCGCGCCGCCCAAAACAATGGCATCAACCTGTTGCCGGCGCTGGGCTACAGCCCCGAGAACACAGGGCCGGTGCGCCCGAGCGACTACAATGCCTGGGCCGACAAGGTGGCCGGCTGCTTCACCCAGCACTGGCAGGCGTTCAACAACATCGTGGGCTACGAGATCTGGAATGAGCCGGACCTCGGTCCCTTCGGCCAGTTCAACGCCCAGCAGTACACCGACCTGTACAACACCGCGGTGTCGCGCATCAGCGGCAAACCGGTGATGGGGCCGGCCGTGGCCGCCTTCTTCGACTTCAACAACTGGATGCTGCCGTTTTTGAACGGCGCGAGTCGTCTGGATGTCTATACCTTCCACAAGTACGGCGCGGCGCTGGAAGACGTGGGCGCCGTCAACGGCATCCGCGACAACGTGCGTGGCCGTGGCAAGGGCGCCAAGCTGACGGAGTGGAACTACAAGCACGGTCCGTTCTCGAAAGACAAGAACGTCAATTCGCTGCTGCGCCTGGACGGCGCCCGCGAACTGCTGATCAACCTGCGCGACTTCGCCAGCGTCGACCAGGACCTGTGGCTCAACAAAGTCTATTGGGCCCAGTTGCAAGAACCCGGCTGCGTGTTGAACGACGATGGTTGCGATCGGATCGGCTTGTTGAACGTGCGCGGCAAGCGCCGCCCCACCTATTACGCATTCCAGATGTACAACAAGATGCCGGTCAGCCGCAAGCGGCTGGACGCGGGCGTGGGCATCGATGGCTATGCCTCGAAGGACGGCGAGCATAGCGCCGTGGTGCTGTGGAACAACGAAGGGCGCGACAAGATCATCGATCTCGCCATGCCCGGCGCGCCCGGCGGCACCTACTACGTCTACTCGCTGGACTTCGGTTCGAACAGCTTGAAGGCCGGGACCAATGGCGCTGGCGACATCGACGGCAACAACTACACCGGCGACGACACCATCCTGGTTCAGCAGCGCAGCTTGAACAATGGCG
>JAYVUV010000548.1:0-29972 GCA_043787615.1 Janthinobacterium sp.
GCGCGAACGTGAGGCGGCGCCCATCGCGTGGGCCACGGCCTGGTAGCGGCGCGCGCCGATCCGCACGGTGGTGCTGGCGGCGGCCACGCCGTTGGGGAACAGCTCGGGCAACACCATCGCGGCCTGGTTGCCAAGGATCGGGCCGCTCTGGGCGAACACGGTGTCAGCGCTGCGGTTGATGAACGCTACCATGCCATCCTCATCGAGTCCGATCACGGCCAGCGGCATGAACTGCAGCAATTCGCGCGCCACGTGCAGGCTGACTTCGTTTTCCGTGATTTGCAATTGCTTTTGGCGCAGCAGCTCTTCCATGCGGCGGTTGGCGGTGGCCAGTTCGTGGTTTGCGGTGCGCAGCTCGAGGTTCAGGCGCTCGTTCTCGTCGGCGATTTCCTTGAGCCGGAACGCGTCGGCGATGTGGTCGCGCAACTGGGCGTCGTCCCAGGGCTTGGTCAGGAATTTGTAGATCGCGCCCTCGTTGACGGCGTCCGTCACCGATTGCAATTCGGTGTAACCGGAGAGCATGATGCGGATGGTGTCCGGATATAAATCCTTCGCCTTGCGTAAGAAGTCGGCGCCTATCATGCCCGGCATGCGCTGGTCGGACACGATCACGTCGACCTTGTGTTGGGCCAGCACATCAAGCCCTTCCTGGCCGCTGTTGGCGGTGAGGATCTGGTAATCGTCACGCCGCAGTAAACGTTTCACGGCCGACACGATGTTTTGCTCGTCGTCCACCAGCAGCAGGGTGCGTTTTTGTTTTTGCAGGCGCAGCAAATGATCGGGCAGGCAGTGTTTCGCGCGCAACAGGGCGTCGGCCTCGTCGGCCTGCATGGGCGGGGCGAAAAAATAGCCCTGGATCAAATCGCACATGTTTCGCCGCAAAAAATCGCACTGGGCTTCCGTCTCCACCCCCTCGGCCACCACCCGCAAGCCCAGATGGTGGGCCATCGAAATGATGGTCTTGGCCAGGGCCGCGTCGCCCAGGTCGCTCACCACTTCGCGGATGAAACTGCCGTCGATCTTGACTTGATCGAAAGGGAAACGCTTCAGATTGCTCAAGGCCGAATAGCCGGTGCCGAAATCGTCCAGCGCCAAGCCGACTCCGAGCGCCTTGAGCTGGGCCAGGGTCTGGGCGCCGGCGTTGGCGTCCTGTTGCAGGGCCGCCTCGGTGATTTCCAGGCACAGGGCGCCGGCCCCCAACGCGAATTCCTTGAGGATGGCCGCCACCTTGGTACCCAGGCCGCGCTCGCGAAATTGTTTGGGCGAGATATTGATCGCCACGCGCGCGCCGCCGTGGCCGCCAGTGCGCCAGGCGCGCAAATCCTGGCAAGCGCGCCGCAGCACCCACTCGCCGATGGTGGCGGTCAAGCCAGCGTCTTCGGCCAGATCGATGAAATTGCCGGCCGAAAGCAGACCCAGGGTGGGATGGTGCCAGCGCACCAAGGCCTCGAAGGCGTCGATCAAGCCGCTTTGCAAGTCGACGATGGGTTGATATAGCAATTGCAACTCGTCGTTGGCGATGGCCATGCGCAAGGCCGTTTCCATGCCGATCCGTTCCAGGGTGCGCTGATTCATTTCGGTGGAAAAAAACTGGTATTTGCCCCCGCCTTGCTCGCGCGCGCGCGCCAGCGCCATGTCGGCATACGCCAGCAGGGTGGCGCCTTCGAGCGGAGCGCCGCCCGGCGGGGAGCCGCCCGGCGGGGCGCTATCCAAGGACGCGACGGCCTCGCCGTCCTGGGGCGCCAGCGCGATGCCGATGCTGCAACTGGCGTGCAAGGGTTGGCCGTCGAACAGGAAAGGCTCGGCCAGGCGGTGGAAAATCGCCTCGCAAATGGCGGTCACGTCGGCCGGGTGGCGGATCTGACCCAGGATCAAGACAAACTCATTGCCGCCGTGGCGGGACACCGTGTCGTTGCCGCGCACGCAGCCGAGCAGGCGCGCGGCGATATCCTTGAGCAAGCGGTCGCCGGCCGCGTGGCCCAGGTTTTCGTTGATCATGTGGAAGTTGTCGATGCCCAGGCACAGCAGGGCCACCATGTCGCCCTGGCGGGTCGAGTGCAAAATGGCTTGCTGCAAGCGGTCGCCGAACAGATTGCGGTTCGGCAGCAGCGTCAATTCGTCGTGGCCGGCTTGAAACGCCAACTTGTCCTCGTTTTGCTTGAAGGCGGTGATGTCGTTCAAGATGCCGATGTAATGGCTGATCCGGCCCCGTTCGTCCGGCACGGCCGAAATGAATAAATCGTTCCAGAACAGGCTGCCGTCCTTGCGGTAATTGCGCACCACCACGTGCACATTCTTGCGTTCGTCCACCGCTTCGCGGATGGCGCGCACGGCCGCTTGGTCGCGGTCTTCGTTTTGCAGGAAGCGGCAATTGCGGCCCATGACATCGATCAATTCGTAGCCGGTCATGCTGCAAAAAGCGGGATTGGCGTACATGATGGGGAAGGACGGCTGGCTGGCGTCGGTGATCAGCACCCCGTTCGAGCACGCCGCCAAGACCCGGTTCGACAATTGCAGCATGTCTTTCAATTGCTTGCGCTGGGTCAGATCGGTCACCCACCAGCCCAGATGGGCCGGCCGGCCTTGCCCGTCGACGATGCAAAACGTGGTGATTTGCACCGGATTGAGTTCGCCGCCGCGGCGCAGCAGGCGCACCTCGTGTTTGCCGGTCAAGCCGGGATCGGTCAAAAATTGGGCGATTTCGGCCTGCAAAGGTGGCGAATCGTCCGACACCATGCGCCGGGTAAAATGCTTGCCGGCCAGTTCGGCCGCGCTGAAGTCGAGTAACTTGCACATGCGCTCGTTGGCGCGCAAGAAAAAGCCGTCCAGGTCCAGATGCACGATACCGACCGGGGCTTGATCGAAGGACGCTTGCAGCCAGGGTCCGGCGTTGCCCGAAGCGGGGGCGGCGGGTGGCGACGGTGCGGCGGACTCATCAAATTGCATCAGTTTCCCATCCATCGCGCTGTTCCGTGTCGGCTGAAGGTCCCGTACCCATTGCGATCGTGCGAATGAATTATACGGCGAAACATTCAACTTTCCGCGGCGGGGCCGAGGATTTGTCGTCGCCGTGCGACGCCCGCGCGCGCCGCGCAACGTGCGTCAGCGTACGGAAGGGAGCGCCGATCCCGGGCATGATGCGAGCATCAAGGGAAGGCGCGGCCCGGCCCAGCCCAGCCCGGCCCGGCCCGGCCCAGCCCGGCCCGTGAATCGCCGCGCCGACCATGCCGATAACAATATATCCAGGAGAAATGTATGTCACGCATACTTGCCGGTCATTTTCAATTGCAGGACCAAATCAATGAAGCGCGCGCCGCCCTGGTGCAAGCCGGGTTTCCGGACGATCAAATCAGCGCGTTTTTTGTCAATCAGCCCGGGCAGCATGACCTGTACGAATTGGGTGGCGACCGCGACAAGTCGCCCGGCGCCAAGGAAACCCCGGACGCGCTGGTCAAGGGCACCGCCACCGGTGGCGCGCTGGGCGCCCTGGTCGGGGCCGCCACCTCGGTGGTGACCGGTCCGGTGGGGCCGGTGGTGGGCGCGCTGGTGGGTGCCCATGTCGGTTCGCTGTATAGCTTCAATAAGCTCAAAGACGCCGGCGAAGGCGAGGCGGGCGGCGAAAACCGGATCGAGCCGCGCAAGGCCGGCATGCTGGTGGCCGTGGCGCTGGGCGACGACGCCGACGAGACGCGCGCGCTCGAGGTGTTGCACCGGCTGGGTGCCGACCACATCGAACAAGCCGTCGGCACCATCCGCGCCGGCGACTGGACCGATTTCGATCCGCTTTCGCTGCCTCGCCTGGTGACTTGAGTCCGGCCTGATGCTAGTCTGAACTGCGCGCGCTGTTGTTTTTTAGCGCGCGCCAGGAAAAGCCCGGCCATCCGGGCATTGTGGGCATGATCTGTTCACTTGCACGGCGCGCACACGCGCCCGGCAAGCGGCGTGACAGGTGGCTGCCCCGTGTCGCGTCGCGTCGCGTCGCGTCGCGTCGTGCTTGCAGCAGCTGGCCTGGCGGGGGAGGGATGGCGATGGCGCGCGTATGGGTGCTGCTTGGCGGACTCGACGGGCGCGAAATCGCCTCGCCGTCGGCGGCCCAATTGGCCGCCGTGCTGAGCCCAGTGTATGCGATCAAGACGGTGGCCGGCGACGGCGCGGCCGTCTTTTTGCGTTTCGGTTACGACGCTGGCTTGATGTATCAGATCAAGGTGGGCGCTGGCGACGCGGTGCGTTTCGAAGAGTGGTTGGACCGCGACGCCGAGGTGGCCCTGGCCAGCCCGAAATGCCTGTCCGGCCTGACGCGGGACGAGGCGCTGCGGCTATGGACTTGGCTGGCCGAGCGCCAGGTCGCCAAGATCCGCGCCAAACCCTGGCGCGAAGCGCGCTAGTGTCGTGTTGCGTTCTTGTTGCAGCGAATCGCCAGGCGCCGCCGCTCAGTGCATCATCAACACCGGCAGGGTCATGCTTTCCAATATGGTGCGGGTGGCCCCGCCCATGATGGACTCGCGCACCCGCGAATGGCCGTAGGCGCCCATCACCAGCAGATCGGCTTGCACCTCCTGCGCCAGCGCCAGCAGCGCTTCGCCGCCCTGGCCGCCGCGCCGAAACGCGCTGTGCCGCCCGCTCTGGCGCAGCACGCGCTCGGCGCGCACCCCGTGCCGCGCCAGATAGGTGGCCAGCGCCGCCCCCGGCTGCTCGCCATGCGCATGGACGTTTTGTTCGGCGTCGATGATGGCGATCCGCACCTGTTCCGCCCGTCGCAACAGCGGCAGCGCGGCGCCGATGGCGTGGCTGGCTTCCTTGCTACCGTTCCAGGCGATCAAAATGTTGTTCGGCAAACCGGCGCCGCCGGCTTGGGCCGGGTCCGGCGCGGCGTACGGCACGATCCACACGGGACGGCCCGCGTGCAGCACCACATAGGCGGGAAAATCGTTCATCACCGAACGCGACGCCCGCTCGGGATCGATCTGGCCGATCACCACTAGATCGGCGTAGCGGGCCAACTGGCTGATGCCGCCGCCGGCCTCGTCGTCGATCACTTGCCGTTCGCACGCGGTGACGCCCAACTCGGCCATGTGCCGGTCGAAGGCGCCCAGGGCCAGGCCGGCGCGCTCGCGCAGGAAGCCGAGGTGCAGGGCCAGATTGGGGTCATCCGGCTCCATCAGCGCGTCTTGATATAAAAAGCGCGACACGCCGGTCATGGCCGCGCCAATCAAATGGCCGCCGTGGGCGCCGGCCAGGGCCGCCGCCGTGCGCACCCGCGCGCCGCAACGCGGGTCGTCGTCAAGATAGACCAGTATGGTTTTATATTCCATCGCCTTCTCCGCCAACGCCGTTGTGCCGATTATAGGACGATGCGGGCGGCCGCCGCGCACGCACGCCAACACCAAAAAACATGTATACATAACAAGAATTCGTATGAGTTGATATAGATCAAGTCGATCTGGCTAGGCAGCTCATAGACTGAAAAATCTGGACGCAATGACAATAATGAGACAGCGAGGAGACTATGGAACAGAAAAAAGTGGCATTGGTCACGGGTGGCATGGGCGGGTTGGGCATGGCCGTGTGCCGCAGGCTGGCCACGGCGGGGTTTCGCGTGGCCACCACCTTTTCACCTGGTAACGATCAAGCCCAGGCGTGGATCGAGACGCAAAAGGATGAAGGCTTCCGTTTCAGCGCCTATCGCCTGGACGTGGCCGATTTCGCAGAATGTGAATGGATGATGGAAAAAATGCTGGCCGATATGGGGCGTGTCGATGTGCTGGTCAACAACGCCGGCATCACCCGCGATCAAAGCATGCGCAACATGACGCTGGAAAACTGGAACGCCGTGCTGCGCACCAATCTGGACAGCGTTTTCAATATGAGCAAGCAAGTGCTGGAGCCGATGCTGGCGCAAAAATGGGGCCGTATCATCAATATTTCCTCGGTCAATGCCCAGAAGGGCGCTTTCGGTCAAGCCAATTATTCGGCCGCCAAGGCGGGCTTGCACGGTTTCACCAAGGCGCTGGCGCTGGAGGTGGCGCGTCACGGCGTGACCGTCAACACGGTTTCGCCCGGCTATTTGCGCACCCCCATGGTCGAGAAGGTGCCCGAGGACGTGATGAAAACTAAAATATTGCCGCAGATCCCGGTCGGTCGCCTGGGCGAGCCGAACGAGGTGGCGGCCTTGATCGCCTATCTCGCCTCGGAAGAGGCGGCTTTTGTGACGGGCGCCAATATCGCCATCAACGGCGGCCAGCATATGAGTTGATCGCGGCCACGCGTGGCGACGGGCAGCTCGCCGCCGCGCCGGTGAACAGGCAAGTGGAGGAGACGAGGAGCCGATTCAGGCCGCCCATAGAGGTGGTCGGTCGGGTAATTGTTGCAAGGTAGCAGCGCCGCGCGCCCCGAGAGGCGATCCGGCGTGGTCGGTAGGGGCGTTCGCGCCCCGATACCCGCGGGGAAGCTGCGCTATACGCTTACCTGCGGGTTTTTTCCATCTTGGTTTGGCAAGCGATGCAATTGCGCGCCTCCGGACGGGCGCGCAGACGCGACAGGCCGATTGCTTCGCCGCACTGCGCGCAGATGCCATATTGGTCGTTCTCGAAACGGGCCAGGGCTTGCTTCACGGCGCGCAACTGGGCCGCCTTGTGTTCCGCCGCTTCATTGACCAACGCATTGAGCGTGCGGGCGCTGGCGTTGTCGGCCGGCGAAGCCTCGTTTTCATTGACGCTGGCCGCGCGCGCGCCGGCCGCTTCCGCCTCGGCCGTCAACTGCGCCGACAGCGCTTGCGCCCGTTCGACCAGGGCCGCGCGCAAGCGCGACAATTCCGCCTCGTCCAATCCATGCATGTCGCGCTCCGCGCGCCGTCCGGCGCCCTGCATACATGGTAGTCGCGCGCATCGCGGGTGGCCTTGCGTTAGCTCTACTTCCAGTTTTAAGCCTGCTCGCCTTGGTGCATGACCATCCAATCGACCCCGAATTGGTCGGTCAGCATGCCGAAACTGCTGGCCCAGAAGGTTTTTTCCATCGGCATTTTGACCGAACCTTTTTCCGACAGGGCGAGAAACAAGCGCTTGGCTTCCTGGTCGCTGTCCGCGTTGAGCGTGATCGAGCAGCCCTGGATGCCTTGATAGGCTTGGCCGGACATGCCGTCCGAACCCATCAAGGTGGTCGGTCCCAGCTGTAGCGAGGCATGCATGATTTTATCGCGCCATTGCTCGGGCTCATGGGCTTCCGCCGGGCTGCCGCGAAAGGGCATCAAGGCCAGGTCTTGCCCGTTGAGCTGATTTTTATAGAAGGTAAACGCCTCGGCGCAGCGGCCGCCAAAATTCAGATAGGGATTGATGTGCATGACAAAACTCCTATGTGGTTGGGGTAGGCGCACAAGTCTAACACCGGCGGCGGGCGCGTCCCGCGCACACGCACGGCGCTTGATCGGCACCCGCACATGGCGCGCGGCGGGAACGAATTCGCCCGGTTTGCGTCAGTCCACGTCTTCGCTCGGATGCTTGCCTTGTTTGATATCGTCGCCATGGTCGCGCAGATGTTCCAGCGCCTTGAGCATGTGCTCCGGCTGGCCGGCGACCGTCGCGCCGGCCAGGGCCAGCAAATCGGCGCCGATCAGCAACAAGTCTTTCACATGCTCGATGTGCTGGATATCCGCCGCGGCCGCCTCGGTGATGTGCAACACCCATTGCTGCGACAGTAGCAAGCCGCCGCCGGCATGCCCGGCGGCGTCCGCATACAGGCTGTCGGCATGCTGGCGCAAGCCGACCTCGCTCTCGAACACGGCCTGCGCTTCTTCCTGGCTAATGTTCATCGGATCGGCTTGCGCCCCGTTTGGCGCGCGCCGCGCGATCGCGCGCAGCACGCGCGCGTGCATGGCGTCGGCCGCCGCCGATAAACGGTCGGCCAGTTGTTCCACCTGGCGCGCGTCGGCCAGCCCTTGTTCCTTGCTTGTCATGGCATCGTCCTCGTGTGGGTCATTCGGCCGGGCGGTCGAGCGCGGCGCGGCTGTCGCGCACCGCCAAGGCCGAGCGGGTCAGGACGGCGGCGTCGGCCTGATGCAGGCGGCCGATGCGACCGGCCAACGCGCGGTGGCCTTCGGCGATCGCGCCCAGGTTTTTTTCGGCCAGCGCGTAACGCCGGGCGAGCAAGCCGTATTCCGTGCTTTTGCCTTGATAATGGGCCTTGGCCAGCGACGCCAGCAAACGCTCGCGCGGCGTGTCGACGAAGGGTAACTCCACCTCGAACAGGCCGAGCACGATCTTGCGTTCGTTGTCGTTGCTCTTGTCGTATAGGCGCAGCAAGATCACCATGGCGTCGAGCAGGGTTTGCACGTCGGCGTCGCCTTCGCCGACCATGGCGGCCACCGCTTCCTGTTGACGGGCGCCGGTTGCCGCCCGCGTGAGCAGGCGCGCGAGCCCCGTGAAGGCGGACACATGGTGCGCGTCGAGTCCGCTGTCCGGCCAAGCCCGGATGCCGCCGCCCAGCGCCCGCACCCGGTCCGACAGATCGTATTCATCCTCGCCGGCCAGCTTGCCCAGGGTTTGCATATACAGCACCACGCTTTGCTGGATCTGGATGAAGTCGGCGTAGGCGGCGCGGCGGCGGGCGTCGATGGCTTGCTCGGCCTGGTCGGCCGCGGGCGACAGATAAGGTTGCTCGCGCTGGTAAGTGTCGCGGTAGCGCGTCGTCAATTCGGCGAAGGCGCCCAGCTTGGCCGATTCGGCGGCGAAAGCGCGCACCGCCGGCAGGGGCGCCCCGGCGCCGGTGGCGCAGGCACCCAGCGACAGGACGATCCCCCAGGCCGCCATGAGTTTAAACAGGGTAAGTCGCATGGATCTCTTTCTGGGCGGGCCGACGGTGGCCAGTCATTGTTGCTCCGGCTTGGAGGCACGATATTGTGTCGGCGCAAGTAAGCGGGCCGGCGACGAGCTTGACGCAAGTCAAGGCGCGCCCGGGCGCGCCATGCCTCATGGCGCGGCCAGCGCGGCGCGCCAGCCCAGGCCGGCGAGCGTGCCTTGCCGCGGCAGGTATTCGCAACCGACCCAACCCTGGTAACCGAGTCGGTCGAGCAGCGCGAACAAATAGGCGTAATTGATTTCCCCGCTGCCTGGCTCGTGGCGGCCGGGCGTGTCGGCGATTTGTATGTGGCCGATGCGGGGCAGGTTGGCCCGGATCGTCTCGCTCAGCTCGCCCTCCATGCGCTGCATATGGTACACATCGTATTGCAGGAAGATATTGTCCCGCCCGCAATCAGCGATCAGGTCGAGCGCTTGCCGGCTGCCCGTGAGGAAATAGCCGGGGATGTCGCGCGTGTTGATCGGCTCGATCAACAGTTGGATGCCGTGCGGGCGCAAGCGGTCGGCGGCGTGGCGCAGATTGTCGATCAGGGTCGCGCGCGCCCGCTCCGTGGCCACACCGGGCGGCGCGATGCCGGCCATGCAATGGAGGCGCGGCACCCGCAGCGCGCTGGCGAAATCGCGCGCCCGCTCCACCCCGCGCCGGAACTCTTCGACGCGGCGCGGGTCGCAGGCGATGCCCCGTTCGCCGCCGTCCCAGTCGCCCGGCGGCATGTTGTGCAAGACCAGTTCGAGCCGATGGCGGCGCAGGCGTTCGCCGATCTGCTGCGCATCGTAAGCGTAGGGAAAGAGCAATTCGACGCCATCGAAACCGGCCGCGCGGGCGGCGGCGAAACGGTCCAGAAAGTCGAACTCGGTAAACAACATGGTCAGATTGGCGGCGAATTTCGGCATGGCGGGCGGGGCTTGGCTGCGGGCAAGGCGCTATCCTAATCGAAATCGGGGCGCGCCGGCCAAACGGCAGCGCGACGGCGGACGTAAAAAAACCGTCCGCGAGCGAGTCGGGGACGGTCGATTGCTGCCGGTGTCGCGCTTAGCGGCCGCGGCCGCCAGAGCGATGCTGGGCCGCCGAACGCGGCGCGCCGGCGTTGCCGCCACCACCACCACCACCGGCGCGGCCGCCGCCACCACCGCCGGCGCTACGCGGTTTGGCGCCGCCGCCGGCCGCCTTCACGCGCACCACGGCGCCAGCCGGACGGGCATTGCGGCCACCGCCGCCGCCGTTGCCGCTGCGCAGTTGCACGGGTTGGGCGCGGGCGTTCGGGTCCGGTTCAAAACCGGGCAAGACTTGGCGCGGCAAGGTTTGCTTGATCAGTTTTTCGATATCCTTGAGCATGTCATGCTCGTCCACGCACACCAGCGACACGGCTTCGCCGGTGGCGCCGGCGCGGCCGGTGCGGCCGATCCGGTGCACATAGTCTTCCGGAATGTTCGGCAAGTCGTAGTTGACCACGTGCGGCAACTGGTCGATGTCGATGCCGCGCGCGGCGATGTCGGTGGCCACCAGCACTTGCAGGGTGCCGTCCTTGAATTCGGACAGGGCGCGGGTGCGCGCCGACTGGCTCTTGTTGCCGTGGATGGCCAGCGCGCCGATGCCGTCGGCGCCGAGTTGCTCGACCAATTTGTTGGCGCCGTGCTTGGTGCGGGTAAACACCAACACCTGGGTCCAGTTGTTCGATTTGATCAGGTAAGAGAGCATCGGATGCTTCTTGTCGCGGTCGACCGGGTGGATCTTTTGCGCGATCACTTCCACCGTCGAATTGCGCCGCGCCACTTCGATCATGGCCGGTTTGTTGAGCAAGCCGTCGGCCAGAGCCTTGATCTCTTCCGAGAAAGTGGCCGAGAACAGGAGGTTTTGTCGCTTGGCCGGCAGCGCCGCCAGCACTTTGCGAATGTCGCGGATGAAACCCATGTCGAGCATGCGGTCGGCTTCGTCCAGGATCAGGATCTCGACCCTGGACAGATCGACCGTGCGCTGTTCCATATGGTCGAGCAGGCGGCCCGGGGTGGCCACCAGGATATCGACGCCATGCTTGAGCTGCTTGATTTGCGGATTGATGCCGACCCCGCCGAAGATCACGGTCGAATTCAACTTGGTGTACTTGCCGTAAGTGCGCACGCTTTCCTCGACCTGGGCCGCCAATTCGCGGGTCGGGGTCAGGATCAGGGCGCGGATCGGGCGCTGCGAGGTGTTGCTGGTGATCGCGCTGCCGTTGGCGTCGGTCGACAGACGGTGCAGGATCGGCAGCGTGAAGCCGGCCGTCTTGCCGGTGCCGGTCTGGGCGCCGGCCAGCAAGTCGCCGCCGGCCATCACGGCTGGAATCGCCTGGGTCTGGATCGGGGTGGGAACGGTGTAGCCGGCTTCGGTGACGGCACGGACAATCGCTTCGGACAAACCGAGTGTGGAAAAGGACATGTTAGCTTTATTGTAAAGATCGGCCTGTCGCCGTGTCGGGCGCCAGTCGCAGGCAATCGGATTGAAGTCGGAAGACAGCGGCAAGGGGACTGGTCATATGTGCCGCACGGCAGGAGTATAGCAGCCTTGCGGCCCACCCGTGTGTTGTTTCAAATCGGCAAGTCCATGGTGGATGCGCGATTTTGTTGTAGGCGCGCGCCGTCGATGCAAAAAACCGCATCAGCCCGCTTTCAATTCGCATAGTATTTTGTCAGGCGCGGTGGCGCTCGGCGCGCCAGCCGCGCCGCGACCGGTCGCGTTCGGTCGGGCCGACCGGGCGTCGTCATGCTTGTCCATTGATTCATCGAGGGAGACACTATGAAGCTAAGCAATATGAAAATCGCGGGCCGTCTGTACCTGGGCTTCGGCGGGGTGGTGGGCTTGTTGGCTTTGTTGGTGGGCATCGCCACCATCAACTTCGGTCGCCTGGCCGACGCCAACGCCATCAATACCCACACTTTCGAGGTATTGGCCGAGGTCGGGGGCATGCTCGAAAGCTTGATCAATATCGAGACCGGGCAGCGCGGTTACGCCCTCACCGGCGCCGACGCCTCGCTCGAACCGCTCAACGCCGGCAAGACCGCGTTCGCTCGGCATCTGGAGCAAGCGCGCCGCCTGACGGCCGACAATCCGGCCCAGCAGCAGCGCCTGGCCAGGCTGGAGGAAGCCCAGCGCCAGTGGATGAGCGTCGGCATCGAGCCAGTGATCGCGGTGCGCAAAGCGGTGGCGGGCGGTCAGCAAAAAATCGAGGACGTGGTGGCGCTGGAACAGCAGGGCAAGGGCAAGCAAGGCATGGATGGGATGCGCGGCTTGCTCGACGAGCTGGGCAAGGCCGAGTCCGACTTGCTGGCGTTGCGCTCGCGCGCGGCGGCCGACTTGCAAACCCAAACCCGGCTCATACTGCTGGGCGGCGGCCTGGTGACGGCGGTGTTGGCCATGCTGGTGGCGCTGTGGACCGCGCGCAATATCACCGGGCCGCTCGAGCGCGCCATCGGCTTGGCGACCCGGGTGGCGCGCGGCGACTTGACCGCCACGGCCCAGGCCGGCAGCGGCGACGAAGCCGGGCAATTGGTGCGCGCGCTGGGCGAGATGAATACCAGCCTGCTCAACATCGTGCGCCAAGTGCGTCACGGCACCGACACCATCGCCACCGCCTCCGGCCAGATCGCCTCGGGCAATCTGGATTTGTCTTCCCGCACCGAGCAGCAAGCCAGCTCGCTGCAACAGACCGCTTCTTCGATGGAGGAGCTGACCACCACCGTGCAACAAAACGCCAGCAGCGCGCGCCAAGCCAGCGGCCTGGCCGTGACGGCCTCGGAGGTGGCGGGCAAGGGCGGGGCGGTGGTGGCGCAAGTGGTCGAGACCATGGGCTCGATCAACGCGTCTTCGCGCAAGATCGTCGACATCATCGGCGTGATCGACAGCATCGCTTTTCAAACCAATATCCTGGCTTTGAACGCGGCGGTCGAGGCGGCCCGCGCCGGCGAACAGGGTCGCGGCTTCGCCGTGGTCGCCAGCGAGGTGCGCAATCTGGCCCAGCGCTCGGCGGCGGCGGCCAAGGAAATCAAGACCCTGATCGGCGACTCGGTCGAGCAGGTGGAGGTGGGTACCAAGCTGGTCGATCAGGCCGGCGCCACTATGCACGACATCGTCTCCGCCGTGCAACAGGTGAGCGACATCGTGGCCGGCATCGCCGCCGCCAGCGAAGAGCAGCGCAACGGTATCGAGCAAGTCAACCAAGCCATCGCCCAGATGGATGAAGTGACGCAGCAAAACGCCGCGCTGGTGGAGCAGGCCGCCGCCGCCGCCGGATCCATGCAGGATCAGGCGCATGGCCTGGCCGAGGTGGTCGGCGTGTTCCGCATGCCCGATGTGGCCGGCGCGCCGCCGCCGAACGCCGCCGTGGCCCGCCTCGCGCGGCCGGCGCCGGCCGTTGTGGCGCAAGCGGTGCGGGCGGGGGCGCCGGCCAAGCCGCGCCCGGCCTTGGCCAAGGCCGCGCCTGCGGCCAAAGCCAGTGTGTCGGGTGCCGAGGACTGGGAAGAGTTTTAAGCGGTGCGCCGCCCGCGTGCTTTTTCGGCTTCGGGCCGGCCGAACCGATAGGGTGGCCCAGACGGGGGAGCGGGCTAGACAGGGGAGCGGGAGCGGAAGGCGGGCTTCGCATGCGCAAAGCTGGTGCCGCTTCGGTCGGTCCGGGGCAGGCGATACGCTGAGCTAGGCAAAATGCCTTGTGTTCGCGCCACGCGCTTGGGCGGTCTACATGCGCCACGCGCTTGCGCCACGCGCTTGCGCCCCGCGCGGCATGCCGGGCGGGCGGCGAGCGTCGGGTAAGCGGGGTCGGGGGGCCGGCGCGGACGGCGCCATGCGGTCGTGCGCGCCATGCGGCGATGCGTGTCGCCGCCGTCATGCGCCACGCGGCGTCGGCCGGTGGCGCGGTGTGGCCGCGCGGCGTGGCCAAGTCGGCCGGCGCGCGGCGCGTCAGCTCAGGCGAACGGCGTCAGCAAGCCGACCATCTGGCCGAAGATCTTCGGGCTGGCGGCGATGATGTCGCCCTTGTACAGATAGTCCGATTCGCCGCTAAATTCGCCGACGATGCCGCCCGCTTCCGTCACCAGCAAGGCGCCGGCCGCGATATCCCACGGTTTCAAGCCTTTTTCATAGAAGCCGTCCAGCCGGCCCGAGGCCACATATGCCAGGTCCAGCGCGGCCGAGCCGGGGCGGCGCACGCCATGGCTGCGTTCGGCCATGATTTGGTACATCTTCAGGTATTCTTCCAGCGCGCGCGCGCTGCTGGTCTGGTAGCCGGTGCTGAGCAGGGCGTTGGCGATGCGGTCGAGCTTGGTGACCCGGATCCGCTTGTCGTTCAAATAGGCGCCTGCGCCCTTGGTGGCGGTGAACAAGTCGTTGCGCACCGGGTCGTACACCACCGCCTGCTGCACCACGCCGCGCTGGGCCAGCGCGATCGAGACGCAGTATTGGGGGAAACCGTGCATGAAGTTGGTGGTGCCGTCCAGCGGATCGATGATCCACTGAAATTCATTCTCGTCGTGGCTATTGGCCGACGCGCCCGATTCCTCGGCCAGGATGGCGTGGTCGGGGTAAGCCTTGCTCAACACCTCGATGATGGCTTGTTCGGCGGCCTGGTCGATGTCGGTGACGAAATCGTTATGTTGTTTTTCGGTCACGTTGACACGATCGAGATCGAAGGACGCGCGATTGATGATGGCGGCGCCGCGGCGGGCCGCCTTGATCGCCGTGTTGAGCATTGGGTGCATATGAGCTTCCGTGAAAAGAACGCCGCCGCCCGGCTTGCCTTGCGGCCGCCGCGCGTTAGAGTACAAGAATGAATTAAAGAGCGGAGCGGTGCCGAACTGGTTAAAATCCGGCCCTGAAGGAGCGCGTGGTGCGCTTCGCAGAATTATGAAATTAACAAGTGGATACCGCGCGATAGCGCTATTTTAAATGAACCTGCCCCAAATCGACACGTCTCTTTTCGCACGCCTGCGATTTATCCTGGTCCAGACCAGCCGCCCGGGCAACATCGGCGGCGTGGCGCGCGCCATGAAAACCATGGGGTTTTCCGAGTTGGTGCTGGTCAGTCCGCGCTTCGCCGACGCCGCGCGGCACGAGGAGGCGCTCGCTTTCGCCAGCGGCGCCCAGGACATCCTGGCCGGCGCGCGCGTGGTCGAGACGATAGCCGAGGCGCTCGACGGTTGCAATTTCGCCGCCGCCGTGTCGGCCCGCCTGCGCGAGTTTTCGCCGCCCGTGCTGGCGCCGCGCGCGCTGGCCGGACAACTGGCCGCGAACACCGAATGGCACGCGGCGCTCATCTTCGGCAACGAGCGCTTCGGTCTGCCCAACGACATCGTCGAGCGGTGCAATGTGCTCATCAATATTCCGGCCAATCCCGATTACAGCTCGCTCAACCTGGCCCAGGCGGCCCAGGTGCTGGCTTACGAGTGCCGGGTGGCGGCCCTGGGCGACGGCGTGGGCGCCGGCCCGGTCGGCTTTCACGGCGAGAGCGCCGGCTTGAGCCAGATCGAGGGCATGTACGCCCATCTGGAGCAAGCCTTGATCGCGATCGACTTTCTCGACGCGGACAATCCGAAGAAGTTGATGCCGCGCTTGAAACGCCTGTTCGCGCGCACCACGCTCGAAACCGAGGAAGTCAATATCGTGCGCGGCATCGCGCGCCAGATCCTGGCCAAGGTCAAGACGCCTTGAGCGGGTCCGCCTGGCCGCCGGGCCGGAACGGCTCGGGCGCCCCGGCGTAGATCGCCGCCAACACGGCGCGTTCGCGCTCGAGCACGGTGGCCACGAAGGCGGCCGGCCGCCGCAGGCGCTTGAAGGCGCCGAAACCGTGTTCCAGAAATAGCTGCAAATGCGCCAGGCCGGCCAGCCGCGCCGGCCCCCGCATCAAACCCAGCGTGGCGCCCAGGAAGGGAATGTGGACCAGCTCGCACAACGAGGCGCCCAGCGCCGCGATCAAGTCCAGCTGACGCTCGCGCTCGGCGCGCTCGGCCGTGGCGCGGAAAGCCTCCAGATAGGCGGCCTCGGTGAAGCCGGGCGCCAGTTGTTGCGCCATGAGACGGTCCAGCCGTTCCGACAGCGCGTCCAGCGCCACCGCCTCGGCGATGGTGTGCAGGGCGCGCGGCGGCAACAGGCGCCGCATGGTGGGCACCACGCGGGCCAGGTCGGCGTCGCGCCGGTCCGGGTCGGTGTTGCCGTACAGTTCATGCAAGAAAAAGCGCGCCGCCGCCGCGCTGTCGGGCGCGGCCAGCAGGTCGGCGTGACTGGCCGCCAGGCGCGCGCCCTGATAGCGCTTCAAGGCGTCGCGCGCGGCCCGCAACGCCGGCTCGGCCGCCGCCCGCCGTTCGGCGCGGGCCGCCCGCAACTGTTGTTCCAGGGTGGCGGCCAGTTGGTCTGTATCGGTCGGCATGGCGTGAAGGCGAAGCCCGTTCTTGTATAGTGGTGGTGCCGAGCGGCGCGGCGCCGGCTTGGCGCTGTATCGTACACCGCCGACGCCGCCCCCGGCGCGCGGCCGCCTGAAAAGAAAGGAAATCCGAGACATGCCGAGATGGCTCTTTCCCGCCGGCGCCGTGATCGCGCGCCTGTTGCAAGCCTTGCTGCTGGCGCAGCTGTTGATCGTGCTCGGCTTGTGGTATGGGGCGTCGCGGCTGTGGCACATCGCCCAACCCGGTCCGGCCCGATCCGACGTGGCCCTGCTCGGGGCGCTCGGCATGCTGCTGCTGGCGCGCGCCGCCATCACTTTGAATAATTTTCGCTTGAGCCGGCGCGGCGGCGCCCCCGTGCCGCCGCGCCACCGCTTGCGCCCGGCGCAGGCTTGCCGCATGGTGCTGGAAGAGTTTTGCAGCACCATGCTGGTGTCGTCCTGGTCCATGCTGCGGCCGGGGCCGGCCACCCATATCGATCCGCGCGCGGTCGGCTTGCCGGTGCTGCTGGTGCACGGTTACGCCTGCAACGCGGCCTTTTGGTCGCCCTGGTGCGCGCGCCTGACGCGCGCGCGTATCAGCCACAGCGCCGTCACCCTCGAGCCGGTCGCGGCCGCGATCGACGATTACGCGCCCCAGATCGAGGCCGCCGTGCGCGAGCTGCGCGTCGCCAGCGGCAGCGACAAAGTGGTGATCGTGTGCCACAGCATGGGCGGGCTGGTGGCGCGGGCCTGGTTGCGCCAATACGGCGCGGCTCAGGTGGCGCGCATCGTCACCCTGGCCGCGCCCCATCACGGCACCGCCCGCGCCAGCGTCGGCCTGGGCCGCGGCGCGCGCCAGATGCGGCGCGTCGACGGCGCGGCGGGTGCCGACGGCAATCAATGGCTGAGTTCGCTAGCGGCGACGGAGACGGCGGCCGAGCGCGCCCTGATCACCTCGCTGTTTTCGCATCACGACAATATCGTCGAGCCGCAACTGTCGGCGTATCTGCCGGGCGCCAGGAATATCGCGCTGGCCGGCCTCGGCCATGTGGCGATGGGACGCAGCCGCCGCAGCCTGGGCCGGGCGCTCGATGAAATCGCCTTAGCCAGCGCCGAAGCCGGCGGCGAGGCGGGCGCGCGACGCCACCCTGGCCGCTGAAAAAGTGTCTGTTTTTGAAAACAGGCCGGCCGCTCTTTCAAGCGAAGCAAGATGACAGCGGCGTCTTCTGTGAGTAGACTGTATTGAGATCAAGCAATAGATAATGCATATCAACTTGATGCTGGGCAAAGTTTTCGCGGCGTCAACGACACCGTGTGAAGTTTGGAGAGTTTCTTCGGCCTTGCCCTGTTGTATGGTGCTGGTTCGCGCCGGAAATGCCGACGGAGCGCGACGTACATTGCTGACATTATTCCAGGGCGCGGCCTCCGCGACCAACCAGAAGGCTCGACCATGGCTAGCGATCTTGGCATGTTCCACCTCAATTGCGCGCCGCCTCGGCGCGGCGGCGACGATGGCCGCCGGTTTCGTTTCATCACATCGCATTAAACCAGCCGGAGCGCTCAACGTGCCAGCACGCATACTCATCATCGAAGACAATCCGACCAATATGGAATTGATGGTCTACCTGTTGCGCGCCTTCGGTTACACGCCCCTGATGGCCTATGACGGCGAGGAGGGCTTGGCGGTGGCGCGGCGCGCGCTGCCGGACTTGATCATCTGCGATGTGCACTTGCCGAAATTGGACGGCTACGGCGTGGTGGCCGCCTTGAAGGGCGACGTGGCGTTGCGCGCCATTCCTACCCTGGCGGTGACGGCGCTGGCCATGGTGGGCGACCGCGACCGCTTGCTGGCGGCCGGCTTCGACGGCTATATCGGCAAGCCGATCGAACCCGATGTCTTCGTCGCCCAGCTGGAGTCGTTCTTGCCCGCGGCGGCCGCGGCGCGAGCGCAGGCGGCGCGCGCGAGCGTGCCCGCGCCCGAGGTCGAATCCGGGCAGGTCGCGCCGCCCGGGCCGGAGCCGGAGCCGGAGCAAGCCACCATTCTCATCGTCGACGACCATGTGCTCAACCGCGAATTCTTGATGGCGCTGCTCGGCTACGGCGGCCATCGCCTGTTGCAAGCGTCCGATGGCGCCGAGGGGCTGAAGGTGGTGCAGGCCGAGCGCCCCGACCTGGTCATTTCCGACATCCTGATGCCGAATATGGATGGCTACGAATTCGTCACACGCATGCATCAAGACCCGCAGACGGCCGAAGTGCCCATCATTTTTTACACCGCCACCTACCGCGAGCGCGAGGCCAACCTGGTGGCCCAGGCCTGCGGGGTGCGCTGGGTGCTGCCCAAGCCGTCCGATCCCGACGTCATTTTGCGCACCGTGCACGAGGCCTTGGGACGTCTGCCGCCGAAGGGCGCGATGCCGGCGTTCGACCAAAGCCCGCCGGCCGAGGGCCGCTTTCACGGCATCGACGACAAGGTCAGCGAATACCTGGTCGAACTGGAATCGAGCAGCCAGCTGATATCGCAGCTGGCCAATCTGGGCGAGGGGCCGGACGCGCCTTCCGAGCGCTTGACCGTGATGGCCGGGCGTCTTTCGAGTTCCCTATCGAGCCTGCAGGCGGTCAGTTTGCGCCTGACCGCGCTGATCGAATTGGGCATCGAGCTGGGCGCCGAGCGCGACCCGCTGGCCCTGATCGAGATCGGCTGCCGGGTGGCGCAAAACATCTGCGTCTCGAAATACGCCTGCATCGGCGTGCTGGAACCGGACGCCGCCGAACTCAGTTATTTCGCCTCCTGCGGCGCCGACCAGCAGGCCAGCTTGATCGCCGCCACCCCGCGCGCCGGCATCTTGAACAACGTGCTGGAACAACGCGTGCCGTACCGGGTCAACGATTTGAAGGGCGACCCGGGCGCGATCGGCTTGCCGGCCCTGCACCCGCCGGTGCACTCCTTCCTGGGCGTGGCGATCGCCTCGCGCGAGCGGGTGCACGGCTGGTTGTACCTGGTCGATAAACTCGGCGCCGGCGAATTTAGCGAAGTCGACGAGCGGGTCGCCGCCACCGTCGCCGCGCAGATCGCGGTGGCCTACGAAAACCTGCTGCTATACGACGAGATCAAGCGCCACCACGCCCAGCTCACGGCCGACATGGCGGCCCGCATCCGGCTCGACGAAGACTTGCGCCGCTTCCGCCTGGCGATGGACGCCACCGCCGACGCCATCTTCCTGGTCGACCGCGCCGGCATGTGTTTTGTCGATGTCAACGTGACCGCTTGCCGCATGCTGGGCTACGAACGGGAAGACTTCCTCACGGTCGGCCCGGCCCGTTCCGGCGCCAGCGCCGACCCCACCTTGCAAGACCTGTACGGCAAGCTGCTGGCCGGCGACCAGAACGGCACCATGGCCGAGCTGATGTTGCAGCGCAAGGACGGCAGCCCGCTGGCGGTCGAGGTGCAGCGCCGCACCCTGCGCTCGGGCACCAGCTGGATCCTGGTGGCGGTGGCGCGCGACATCACCGAGCGCAAGGAAGCCGAACAGCGCTTGCTCAAGCTGGCCCATTTCGACACCCTGACCGGTCTGCCGAACCGGACCCAGTTCTACGACTCGCTCAGCCACGCGCTGACCCAGGCGGCCGACCATGGCTGGGCGGTGGCGGTGCTGTTCCTGGACGTGGACCGCTTCAAGACCGTCAACGACACGCTCGGCCATACCATCGGCGACGAGTTGCTGCGCCAGTTCTCCAGCCGCCTGGTCGATTGCCTGCGCGTGCGCGACACCATCGGCCGTTTCGGCGGCGACGAATTCGCCGCCATCCTGATGCTGCCGGAAGGGGCGCAAAACGCCATCACGGTGGTCGACAAGATCCGCGAATCGATGCGCCGCCCCTTCGAGTTGAAGGGCCACGAGGTGACCGTCACGGCCAGCATCGGCATCTCGGTCTACCCGGACGACGGGCTCGACGCCGACACCTTGATCCAGTACGCCGACACCGCCATGTACCGCGCCAAGGAGGCCGGGCGCGACGCGTTCCGCTTCTTCACGGCCGAAATGAACGCCCAGTCGCTGGCCCGGCTCGACATGGAAAACGCGCTGCGGCGCGCCATCGAGAACGAGGAATTCGTGCTGTTCTTCCAGCCCAAGGTCCACATCGGCACCGGTCGCATCAGCGGCGCCGAGGCGCTGATACGGTGGCGCCGGCCCGGTCACGGCCTGGTCTCGCCGGCCTTGTTCATTCCGATTCTGGAGGAAACCGGCTTGATCGTGCGGGTCGGCACCTGGGTCTTGAACGAGGCTTGCCGCAAGATCGCGCAATGGAGCCACAGTGGCATCGGCGCGGTGCATCTGTCGGTCAACGTGTCGGGCATCCAATTTTTCGTCGGCGGCCTGGAAGAAGAGGTGCTCAAGGCGATCGAGGTGCACGGCATCGCACCCGAGCTGCTCGAACTGGAGCTGACCGAAAGCTCGCTCATGTCCAACGCCGAAGAAACCATCACCGTGCTGCGCAATCTGAAGGCGCTCGGGATTCAGATCTCGATCGACGATTTCGGCACCGGTTATTCCAGCCTGGCGTATCTGAAGCGCTTCCCGATCGACAAGCTCAAGATCGACATCGCCTTCGTGCGCGAAGTGACCAGCAATCCCGACGACGCCGCCATCGTCCTGGCCATCATCAATATGGCGCACAGCATGAAGCTGCGCGTGATCGCCGAGGGGGTGGAGAAGGACGCCCAGCTGTCTTATCTGCGGCGCCACGGCTGCGACGAAATGCAGGGTTATTATTTCAGCCGCCCCGTGCCGGAGGAGGAATTCGCCCAGATGCTGGTCGAGGGTAAATACCTGCAGGCGTCCGAGGATGAATCCACACTCGATCGTCCGACCTTGCTCATCGTCGACGACGACAGCTTCATGCTGACGGTGCTGAGCGACTTCCTGAGTCAGGACGGCTACCGCATCCTGACGGCGGAGACGGCGGCCGAGGGCTTCGACATCCTGGCCCGGCACCGGGTGCAGGTGATCCTGTGCGACCAGTGCATGCCGCTCATGAGCGGCACCGAGTTCATGGAGCGGGTCAAAAACCTGTGCCCTGACACCTTCCGCATCATGCTGTCGGCCTATGCCGACCTGACACCGATCATGGCCGCCATCAATCACGGCGCGATCGACCGTTTCTACACCAAGCCCTGGAAGGGATCGGTCCTGCGCGAAAACATACGCGAGGGTTTCCGTCTGCATGGTCTGCTGCACGGCGTCCAGGCCGTCGCCGCCTGAGCCGTTCGTTTTCGCCACGGCGGCGCATTAGAATCCCGTCTCTAGTTTTGCTGTCTACAATGGTTTGGACGGATCGGCGCGGCGACCATACGGGGCGGGCATGGTAAAAAAACTCAAGCAGGCGCAGGAGCGCGAGCGGCAGCCTGACGACGCCCTGCGCGTCGGCGCGCGGCAGATCTGGCAAGCCGGCCTGGGCGCGCTCGCCAAGGCCCGGCAAGAGGGCGGGGCGGTATTCGAAGCGGTCGAAGAAGGCGGCGGGCCGCGAAAACGTCCCGGCCAGACCGAAAACAAACTGGAACACATTTTCGAGGAACGGGTGGCGCGCGCGCTGGACCGGATCGGCGCGCTGGAGCGGCAGGTCGCGCAATTGAGCGCGCGGTTGGCCTGCCTGGCCGATGTCGCCCCGGCCGGCGCAGCGCCGGCGCGGACGCGGGCGAAGGCGCCCGTCAAGCGCGCCGCCGGCGAAAAAGCGCGCGCGAATGACGCGGCGCCGGCCAAAGCCACGCGCGTCAAGGGCGCCGCCGCGGGCAAAACACGCGGCCCGGCGGCGGACGGCGTGGGCGACTAGAGTCGAGCCGAGTCGCGCTCCGACAAGAACGCGGCACCACTTGGCGGCCGTGCGGCGTGCGCGCCCGGCGCCCTTACCAGTCGGCCAGTCCGCTGTCGCGATCGCGTTGCGCGAGGTCGGCGCAAATCCGGTAGTCGTCGGCGTCGAGCGCGGAAAAGCCGGTGATGCGCATGGCCCGCAGCGCATCGGCCAAATGCGGGGTGTGCGCGGCGTGGGTGCACACGTTCAAGGCCTGGCGCAGCCGGGCCACGGTGTCGGCCGAGGTGGTGGCGGCCGTGATCAGCGGCAGGCCCGGCATCGGCGCCGTATAGCCGATGCTGACCAGTTGCGCGAACACGGACGGCTCCTGCCGGCGCAGCAGGTCGGCGCTGACGCAGTCGAGCGCGGCGATGTCGGCCTGGCCGTCGGCCACCAGCCGCGCCGACTGGCGGTGCGCGCCGCTGAAGGTCACGGCGCCGAAAAAGCGGCCCTCGCGCGCCAGCGGCGCCACCGCGCTGCGCAGCGCGTGGTAGCCCGATTGCGAGTGGCGCTCGTTGCACACCGCGACCTTGCCGCGCAGTTGTTCCAGGGTCGCGCCGGCGTGTTCGCGGCGCACCACCAGGGTGCTGCTGTACCGGCTTTGACTGCAGCCCGGCACATCGAAATGCAGGGCGCCCAGCACTGTCACCCGCTCGCGCAACATGGTCGCCACCGGGTAGCCGCAGGCTTGGCTCAGTAGCAGTTCCGGGTGTTGCCAATGGCGCCGCAAATCGTCCGGGGCGCTCAGTTGGGCCGGCACGCCGGCCACGCCGGCCTCGCGCAGTTGCGCGCGCAGCGCGGCCCAAAATAGCGCCAGGCTGTCGGCGTCGAAGGGATACATCGGCAGCGCGCAAATCATGGCCGCGCCTGGTGCGCGAAGCGCGCCGCCAGCAGCTCGAACAGCTGGTCTGCCACGATGGCCAGCAGCGCCACCAGCAGCGCGCCCTGGATCAGGTAAGCGGTGTTAAAGCCGCTCAAGCCGACGATGATGGGCAGGCCCAGTGTTTTGGCGCCCACCGTGGAGGCGATGGCGGCGGTGCCGATATTGATCACCACCGAGGTGCGCGCGCCGGCCAGAATGACCGGCGCGGCCAGCGGCAGTTCGACCCGGTACAGGATCTGCCAGCGGTTCATGCCGATGCCGCGCGCGACATCGACGATGGCGGGCGGGATCGAGGACAGGCCGTTCAGCGCGCCCTGCGCCACCGGCAGCACGCCATACAGGATCAGCGCGATCACGGCCGGCTTTTCGCCGAAGCCGACCAGCGGCACGGCCACCGCCAGCACCGCCACCGGCGGGCACGATTGACATAGCGCCAGCAGCGTTTCGAGCAGGGCGCGGAAGGCGCGTCCGGCCGGCCGCGTCACCAGCAAAGCCGCCGCCACTCCGCCCAGCAGCGCCACCGCGCCGGCCAGCAGCACGATGCGCAGGTGGGCCAGCACCAGCGCCGGGAACGATTCCTGCAAATACAGCGGGCGCTCCAGTTCGGGGAAGGCGGCCGCGAACAGGGGCGCGCTCCAGCGCATGCCGAAGGTGAGGCCGAACAAGGCCAGGCCGCTGAGCGCCAGCCAGCGGCGCCGGCGCAAGGCGGCCAGCGGGCCGGCGCGCCAGCCGCCCGCCATGGCGGAGGCCGCGCTCACGCGCGCGTCTCCAGCAGGTCGGCGAAATGCAGCACGCCGGCCGGGCGCCCGTCCGGATCGACCACCGGCAGGCGGCTCGCCTTGCGCGCGACGAAGGCCGACAGCGCGCTGCGCAGGGTGGCGTCGCTGCGCAGCGGCGCGCCCGCCGCCGGGTCGGGCGGCGCGGTGTCGGCGCGGGCGCGCGCGGCCACGGTTTCCAGGCCCAGCAAACGGATGCCGGCTTCGCCCTGGCCGACGAAGCCGCGCACAAAGTCGTTGGCCGGCGCCAGCAGGAAGTCGCGCGCGGCGCCCTGCTGGACGATGCGGCCGCGGTCCATCAGCACGATGCGCTGGCCCAGCGCCAGCGCTTCGTCGATGTCGTGGGTGACCAGCACGATGGTCTTGCCCGACAGCGCGTGGATGCGCGCCAGCTCTTGCTGCAAGCTGGCGCGGGTGATCGGATCGAGCGCGCCGAACGGTTCGTCCATCAGCAGCACTTCGGGATCGGCCGCCAGCGCGCGCGCCACCCCCACGCGCTGTTGCTGGCCGCCCGAGAGTTGATGCGGATAGCGGCCACGGAAGGTGTCGGGCGCCAGTTGCAGCAGCTCCAGCAAGGCGTCGACGCGGGCGCGGATGCGCGCTTTGGGCCAATCGAGCAGGGCCGGCACGGCGCCGATGTTGCGCTCCACCGTCCAGTGCGGGAACAGGCCGACCGATTGAATCGCGTAGCCGATACGGCGGCGCAATTGCTCGGGCGCGTAGTCGGCCACGTTTTTGCCGTGCAGGTGGATCGCGCCGCCGTCCGGTTCGAGCAAGCGGTTCATCAGCTTGAGCAGGGTCGATTTGCCGGAGCCGGAAGTGCCGATCAAGACCGTCAGCTCGCCGCGCTCGATGGTCAAGTTCACGTCGCTGAGGGCGGCCTGGCCTTGAAACGATTTGTTGATGTGTTTAATCTCGATCATGGCCGGTCCCGATGCGTGAAGTAAGGAAGGAAATCGCCAGCTTGAACGCGGTGTCGACCCCGGCCGCCAGCAGCAGCACCGGAAGCACCCCAAGCAGCACCAGGTCGAGGGCGCTGCTGGCCATACCTTGAAACATGATGGCGCCGAAGCCGCCGGCGCCGATCAGGGCCGCCACTTCGGCCAGGCCGACCGCCTGCACCGCCGTGACGCGGATCGCGCCCAGGAAGATCGGCAAAGCCAGCGGCAATTCGACCCGCCAAAACACTTGGCCGGCCGACATGCCGATGCCGCGCGCCGCCTCGCGCGCGCCGGCTGGCACCTGCTCCAATCCGGCCAGGGTGCCGCGCGTCATCGGCAGCAGCGCGTATAAGGTCAAGGCCAGCAGGGCCGGCGCCAGGCCGACCCCGCCGATGCCCGATTCCGGCCACAGCCGGCCAAGCAGGGCCAGGGGACCGATCAGCAGGCCGAACAAGGCCATCGACGGCAGGGTTTGCATCACGTTGAGCACCGGGAACACCAGGGCGCGCGCCGCGCGCACGCGGAAGGTTAGCGCGCCCAGCGCGGCGCCGATCGGCACCGCCGGCAGCACCGACCATAGCACCAGTTGCAGATGGCGCAGCAGGGCCAGGTCGAAGCTGTCGCGGTGATTGTGGTATTCCTTGAGTAGCGATAGTTGGTCGAGCCGGTCCGATGCCAGCAGGGCGGCCAAGGGCAAGGACGTGGCCAGCAGGGTGGCGATGCGGCCCGGCAAGGGCAGGGCCAGCCCGCGCAGCGCCTCGCCCAGTTGCAGCCAGGCGAACAGGATCAGCAGCCAGAAGGCGCCGCCGAACGAGACCCGGGCCAGGCCGTCGGCGTCGGCGCCGCGCAGCCGGGCTTCCTGCCCGGCCAGCGCCAGCAGGGCAGCGCCGAACGCGGCGGCGGCCACGATCACGCCGATCCGGCGCGCGCGCGAGGGCCGCAACCAGGGCGCGGTCAGCAGCGCCAGGGCCGGCAGCAGCGGCAGCCAGGGCCGCGCGCTCAAGTCGGCCAGCAGAATGCCTTGCCCGGCCAGCAGCCGGTTCGGCGCGTAGGTGAGCAGCGGCAGGGTGGCGCCGGCGATCAGGGCCAGCGCCACCAGCAGCAGGTGGACCGGGTTATGCAGCGCGATCGGGGCGCGCACCGGGACCGGGACCGGGACCGGGACCGGGACCTTGGCCGGCGCCGCCGCGCGCCCCGCGGCCGTGGCCAGCTGCGCCGCCGTCATCGAATATAGCCCTTGGCGCGCAGGTAGTCGCCCGCCACCGCGCGCGCGTCGCGCCCTTCGATGGCGATGCCGGCGTTCAGCTTGCGCAGGGTCGGGCTGTCGAGCGTCTCGAACACGGGCTTGAGCAGGTCGGCGATGCGCGGTTGCGCGGCCAGCGCGGCGGCCCGGATCACCGGGGTCGGCGCGTACACCGGTTGCGCCGCCTTCACGTCGTCCAGCGCGACCAGTCCCAGGGCGGACAGGGCGCCGTCGGTGCCGTACACCATGGCCGCGTTGACGCCGGAACTGTTTTCCGCCGCCGCCTTGATGGTGGCCGCCGTGTCGCCGCCGGCCAGAGTCAGCAATTGATCTTGTTTGAGTTTAAAACCATACGCCGCCTCGAAGGCGGGTAGGGCGTCGGGCCGTTCGATGAATTCGGCCGAGGCGGCCAGCTTGAATTGCCCGCCGTCGTGAATCCAGCGACCCAGTTGGCTCAAGCTGGTCAGGTGGTTGCGCCCGGCCACGTCCTTGCGCAGCGCGATCAGCCAAGTGTTGTTGGCCGGCGCGGGCGTTAGCCAGACCAGCTTGTTTTTCTCGGCGTCGCGCTGTTTCACCAGTCGATAGCCGCCCTCGGCGCTTTTCCAGGCCGCGTTCTTTTCATCGGCGAAGAAAAACGCGCCGTTGCCCGTGTATTCGGGATAGATGTCGATCTCGCCCGCCGTCAGGGCGCCGCGCACCACTTTGGTGGTGCCGAGCTGGAGCCGGTTGACGGTCTGGATGCCGTTCGCTTCCAGTACCAGTTGGATGATGTTTCCCAGCAGCGCGCCTTCGGTGTCGATCTTCGAGCCGACCCGGATCGCTTGGGCCGCCGGCGCCAAGGGCGCGATCCCGACGGCCAGGGCGGCGAGCAACAGGCGTGTGTACAATGTCATAACGAGTCCAATAACAATGAGGCGAAATAATAGGGCGAAGTAATAGGCCGAAGCGGCCTAAGGGTCAGGCGAAGGGATGGACGTCGGCGATCACCGGCGTGCCACGGTGGCGCCACAGCAAGGGCAGGTAGCCGCGTTCGATGAAGCCGTCGGCGTGCGCCTGGTAGTACGCGCGCCGGGCCAGGTAGGCCGAACGCAGGCGGAACCATGGCAAGCCCGGATGCAGGTGGTGCACCAGGTGGTAATTGAGGTTCAAAAACAGCAGGCGCCAGGGCCAGGCCGCCTCGTTGAGCACCGAGCGCGCGTGCGCGGCCGGCGCGGCGCGGTGCTCGAACAGGGAGCGCACCATGGTCAGGCTGAGGGCGGGGTAGGCGATGGCCAGCACGTAATACAGGGGATCGATGCCGGCGCGCCGCACCAGCGCCAGCAGCGCGCCCAGCAGCAGCGCGTGCCAGGTCCACGTCAGCGCGGCGCGGCGGCCGCCCGCGCGCCAGCTGGTCGACAGCGTGTGGCCCCAGCCAAGTGCCGGTCCCAGCAGCAGGCGGCCGGGCGCCGTGTTGTGCCAGCGCCGCAGGCGCAGCCGCCAGGCGCCCGCGCCCGCCTGGGCGTCGCGGCCGAGATAATAGGTTTCCGGATCGATGCCGGGCAGGGTCAGCGTGGCGTCGTTGTGGTGGGCCAGATGGCTGTCCCGGTAAATCGCGTAGGGATACCAGACCGCCAGCGGCGCTTGCCCGAAGCAGGCGTTGAGTTTGGCCCACGGGGTCGGGTGGCCGTGGATTAATTCGTGTTGCAGCGACATATACCAGGCGCTTAACACGATCAGCATGGGAGTGCCCAGCCAGGGACCGAGCTCGCGCCAATGCAGCACCACCGTCAGCCAGGCGCCGTAGATGACGGCGATCAAGCCCAGGGTGGGCCATTCCAGGCGCGCGGCCCGGCGCGCCGGCGCGGGGCGCTGGGTGGCCGCGGCGCGGGCGGAGGTGGCGGGGTGGGACGTGGAAGGCATCGGTGTCTCGCGGTTGAGGTGAAGCCAATATATAAGAGGGGTGCCGCCGCCGCGAACGAATCATTGCGGGAATGGATATGCATATTTGTAATATCGTGCGTCCGGTGTGGCCGTGTTCGGCCGAGAGGCCGACGGTTTTGTTGTATTTGGTGTCAAGTCGGAACGCCATCCGGCCGACTTCGCCGCGCCGCGCGGCGGCGGCCGGTTTCTACGGCGGCATTATCGGTGTTATGCTTACAAGAGAAAATCAGAGATCCCCGCTATGCTACAAAAAGCACCACGCCGTACGCGCGAACGCATACTGGAATTGTCCTTGCGCTTATTTAACGAGTTCGGCGAACCCAATATCACGACCACCGTGATCGCGGAAGAGATGAATATCTCGCCGGGGAATCTGTACTACCATTTCCGCAATAAGGACGATATCGTCAATTCCATCTTCATCCAGTTCGAGGCCGAGATCGAGCGGATTTTGACGGTGCCGGACGGGCGCCGTTCGAATATCGAGGACGTGTGGTTGTATCTGCACCTGATGTTCGAATTGATCTGGCGTTACCGCTTCTTTTACCGCGACCTCAACGATTTACTGTCGCGCAACCGCAAGCTGGAATTGCATTTCAAGCAGATCTTGGCGCACAAGATCAAGGTCGCCAAGCAGTTGTGCGAGGATTTGCGCAGCGAGCGCTCGCTGCAGGCGTCCGATATGGAGATCGACGCCATGGCCACCAATATGGTGGTGGTGGCCACTTATTGGCTGTCCTACGAATACGTGCGCAATCCGCGCAAGTACAGCGAGCAGCAGTCGATGGCCGACGCGTTGGCGCGCGGCTGCTATCAGGTGCTGTCGCAGATCGGCCCTTATTTGCGCGATGAAACCCATCTGCTGTTTCAGAAACTGTCCGAGGAATACCTGAAAAAACTCAAGTAGGGGGCGTTATGGCTTGGAATCGATTCCCGTATCCGGAACCGCGTTATCGTTATGACGCGCTGGCGCTCGAACAGCATTGGGCGCGCTTGCACGGCGGCGACGCCGAAGCGTTTCCGACCCAGGCGGCGCTGGTGGCGGCCTGGATCGCGTTCCACGCCGGCCACTTCGAGCAAGCCTACGCGCTCGGCATGGCCTGCGGCGTGGACGGTTACGCCGTGGCGCACAAGGCCGCTTGCGTGCACGCCGTCTATCTCGACAGCGGCGAGGAAAACCGGATCGCCACCCTGGAGGCGGTGACCGCGCGCTGCGAGCGCCAGCAGAGCGAGCAGCCGGACAATCCGGCCGGATATTATTGGCACGCGTATAGCCTGATGCATTACGCCCACACCATTTCCTTGGTCAAGGCGCTGGCTCTGGGGATCGGGCCGCAGATCCGCCACAGCCTGGAAACCACGCTGCGCCTGGCGCCCTGCCACGCCGACGCCCACGTGGCTTTCGGCGCTTATCACGCCGAGGTGATCGACAAGGCGGGCGCCATGATGGGCGGCTTGACCCACGGCGCCAGCAAGGAAGAGGGTATCGGCCACTTCAAGACGGCGCTGGCGATCCATCCCGGCTCGGCCAGGGCGCGCATCGCGTTCGCGCATGCCTTGAATATGCTCGAAGGTAAGAAAAAGATGGCCGAGGCGATCGGCTTGTTCGAGCAGGCGGCCGAGTCGGAGGCCTGGGACGCGCAAGAGCGGCTCGATGTGGAGGCGGCCAAGGAAGAGCTGGAACAACAGGGTTGACGCGACGCCGTGCGCGTGCAGCGTCGAGCGCGGCGTCGGCGCGGCGCTGAGCGGGTTCACGATGATACGGCGGGCCGGCCCGGGTCCGAGCCGCTAGGTCCAGAGGCGCTGGCCGGCGGTGTCGAGCTGGGTAAGGTAGAGCCGCAGGTCGAACTCGTACTGGTGGTAGTTCGGCTCCATATAAGTGCATAGCTTGTAGAACGCCTTGTCGTGCTGTTTTTCCTTCACGTGCGCCAGCTCGTGGACGGCGATCATGCGCAGCAATTCCAGCGGCACTTCCTTGAACATGGTGGCGACCCGGATCTCGTGCTTGGCCTTGAGTTTGCCGCCCTGGACGCGCGAGATGGTGGTGTGCAAACCCAGCGCGTGATTGATGACGTGGATCTTGCTGTCGTATTCGACCTTGTTGATCGGCTCGGCGTTGCGCAGG
>JAYVUV010000549.1:0-6585 GCA_043787615.1 Janthinobacterium sp.
CGAATGAAGAGTTCGGAAAGGTTCACGGTGGCGATGGCCCGCCCTGCGCGGCCGCCGACGCCGGCGCCGACGCGCTCGAAATGGATCTGCATCTGAGCAAGGATTGCGTGCTGGTGGCGCGCCACAACCCCTGGCTGAGCGACAACACCAACATCGTCGCCGTGGCGGCCGGCAACCCCGCCGTCGCCGCGCGAAAGCGCACCGTGCCGGGCGTGTTGGTCGATGTCGCCTATTCGGCCGCCATCTTTGGCGGCCCGGCGCAATACCTGAGCGACTTGACCGACCCGCGCGAGCCGACATCGGTGCTCAAATCGCTGGTGGTCGATGGCGAGGACCACACTGGCGATTGGTCGATCACCGATTTCACGGTCGCCGAACTCAAACAATGGTTCGGCGGCACCACTTATGACGCCCGAAACGAACGCCCGACCGATTTGAACGGCAAGTATCCGATCTTGACGATGCAGGAAATCATCGACATCGCCAAAGCCAAGAGCGCCGCCACCGGGCGCAACATCGCGGTGTATCCCGAATCGAAAAACCCGTACTGGAACAACGCGCAAGCGCGCGCCAACGGTTGCGGCAGCGGCGCCCACCCGTTCGAGGACGCGATCGTCAAGCTGGTCAAGGATAATAATTTGAATAGCAAAAGCGCGCCGATCTATATTCAGAGCTTCGATCCGGCCAGCCTGAAGTACATGCGTTCGGCCGGCTTGGTCAGCAAAATGGTGCAACTGATCGACGGCAACGACGTCAATTACCGCACCGGCGAGATGATTTACCAAACCAACGATGTCTATAACTTCGTCGACGGCCGCCCGTACAGCTGGACCCTGGCCGGCGACGCGCGCTATTTCGGCAGCATGCTGACCCCGGCCGGCCTGGCCGAAATCAAGACCTACGCCGACGGCATCGGACCATGGAAACCGCAGTTGATGGCGCTGACCATTTCGCCTTTTAAAACCAGCAACGCCGACGGCACGCCCTACACCGGCTCCTTGGCCGAAGTGAACGCGGTCAAGCCGACCGGCGTGATCGCCGACGCCCACAAGGCCGGCTTGTTCGTGCACAGTTTCACTTTTCGCAACGAAAAGAAATATCTGGCGGGCTTGTACAACGGCGATCCGAGCGCGGAATTGCTGACCTTTTTCCGGGCCGGGGTCGATGGTGTGTTCACCGACTTCGCCAACACCGGCTACGCGGCGCGCACCGCCTATGTGAAGGAAACCGGGCACTAAGCCGCCCACCGCCGGGTCAAGCGGACGGCGGCGCCTTGGCCGTGTTGGCCACCAGCCAATCGATCAAGGCGCGCGCCGCCGGCGACAGTTGCCGGTGCGGCGGATAAATCACGGAAAACGGCCGGCTGCGGCCGCGATAGCGCGCCAGCACCTCCACCAGCCGGCCCTGCGCGATTTTTTCCTGCGCAATAAAGTCATACACTTGGCAAATGCCCAGCCCACTCTCGGCCAGCGCGATGGTGCCCAGCACGTCGTCGCTCACCATCACTTGCCCGGTGGGCTGCCATTCCACGTCGCGCCCCTCGTCGCGGAACAACCAGGGTCCGACCCTGCCGCTGCCCGGCATCACGAACGGCAGGCAAGCGTGGCCGGCCAGCGCCGCCAGGCTGTCGGGCTGGCCGGCGCGCGCCACATAGCCGGGCGCCGCCACCAGATGCAGACTCGCCTCTTCCAGCTGGCGGCCGATCAAGGCGCTGTCGCGCAAGGCGCCGTGCCGGATCGCCAAGTCGTAGCCTTCGCCGACCAAATCGACGTTGCGATTGGCGATGCTCAGATCGATGCGCACATGCGGAAACCGGGCCACGAAGCCACTCAACAGCGCGGGCAGACGATAGTGGCCGTGCTGAAGGAGGCCGTGTCGACCAACGTGACATTGAGTGCCACCCTTGCCACCCTTGTCACCCTTGCCACCCTTGCCGTCAGCGCCATCGATGCCCAGGCGGCCAATGTGCTGGTGGTGTCGTCCGACGCGTCGCAACTCGAACTCAAGGAAGGCAAGCTGGCCCCGACCGGTTTCTACCTGAACGAGCTGATGCAGCCGGTCAAGATTTTGCTCGACGCCGGCCATACCCTGACCTTCGCCACGCCGCAAGGCAAAGCGCCCACCCTGGACCGCTCCTCGACCAATAAAATGTTTTTCGATAACGACGAGGCCAGCGCCGCCGCGCACCTGGCGCTGCTGGAGCGGATGAAGCTGACCGCCGTCGAGGGTTCGCCCGTGATCAGCCTGGCGCGCGTGGAGCAGATCGGCTACGCGCGTTACGACGCGGTGTATGTGCCGGGCGGCCACGCGCCGATGCAAGACTTGCTCGACAGCCCGCAACTGGGCAAATTGCTGAGCGCTTTCCACGCCGGGGGCAAGCTCACCGCCCTGGTCTGCCACGGCCCGATCGCCCTGCTCTCGACCTTGCCGGACGCGGCCGGTTTCAGCGGCCGCTTGGCGCGCGAGGGACACGCCGCCGCCGACCCGGCATGGCTGTACGCCGGCTACCGGATGACCGCGTTCAGCAACCGGGAAGAGGCATTGAGCAAGGCGGCGCTCGGCGGCGGCGCGATGCGGTTTTACCCGCAGACGGCGCTGGAACAGGCGGGCGGCAGCTACGCCAGCGCGGCCCAACCGTGGGGACCGCTGGTGGTGGCCGACCGTGAATTGCTGACCGGCCAAAATCCGTTTTCCGCCCTTCCCCTGGCCAGGGCCATGCTCGCGCGCCTCAAATAAGCACGGCCCCGCCCGCCGGCGACCGCCCGGTCGCCGGCCGCCGGACCAGCGGATCGCCGGATCGCCCACCGCCGATCGCCGGCGCGGCCGTTTTTTCATCCGCCGCCTGTTGTTGTCCGCTTATATTAATTTCGTATAAATAATTAAGTTAAATCGAATTTGTCTGTAATATTGCTGTCATGCATAGTTGTCATAATTGAGTATTTCAAAATCCTATTCCTCAACTAAAACGAAGAGCCGGTGATGCGCACGCATGGCCGGCGCGCATCGTTTCCCATTCCACCACCCGCGAGACCACCATGCGTCATTTGACTACCCCGAAGCTGCCCCTCTGCCTGGCGATTTTGCTGGCGTTTTCCACCACCCAGGCGTTCGGATCGGCGCTGGAGGAAGATCACCGCGAATTCGAAGCCACCCTGCACGCGCCCTATAAGGCCGCCGCGGCCGGCCAGGGCGAGCAAAAAGAGGCACGCACCTTCACGCTGGAGTTCGACTATCCGATGGTGGAGCAGGCGCAAGACGTGACTTGGCGGCTGGAATTGTTAAATAGCAGCGGCCAAGTGCTGCAACGCTGGCACGGCGCCGAACGCCTGTTCAAGCGCGCGTTGAGCGTGAAACTCGATTGGAACGGCAAAGTCGATGGCGCCGGCTTGCCCGACGGCCTGTACCAAGTACGCTTGCGGGCGGTGTCGAACGATGCCCACGGCAAAAGCGCCAAATTGACGGACGAGCAAACCGACCAAATCATCGCCGCCGCCGGCGCCGACGACTTGGTCGAGCAAAGCTGGGAGATCGCGCTGGGCCAGCCGGCGGCGCCGCTCATGCCGCATTTTCAAGCGCTGCCCTCCTCCACCCCGGCACCGGCCGCCGACAGCGCGCAAGCCGCCGGTCTCGACAACAAGTCCGTGGCCGCCACCCTGGCCGCGCCGGCCCCGGCCGGCCTGCCCTACACTGTCTACTTCGGCAATTTGCACAGCCAGACCAACCACAGCGACGGCGGCGGCAATCTGGCCAGTTGCACCGGCGCCCAGGCGCCCCAGAGCGCCGCCTTCGGCCCCACCGACGCCTATAATTACGCGCTCAACCGTGGCCTCGATATCCTGATGACGTCCGAGCACAACCATATGTACGATGGCTCCGACGGCACCAACGCCAACGCCGACCCGGCGGTGGCCAAGGCGCGCTATCAATCCGGACTGAAGGCGGCCGGCGACTTCAACGCGGCCCATCCGAATTTTCTGGCGGTGTACGGCATGGAATGGGGCGTCATCAACAACGGCGGCCACATGAACATCTTCAACAGTTCGGAATTGCTGGGCTGGGAAAGCAACAGCAGCGGCCAACTGATCGCCGACACCCTCACCGCCAAAGGTGATTACGCCGGTTTGTACACGCTGATGCGCCAGCGCGGCTGGCTCGGCCAGTTCAATCATCCGGCCACCTCGGGCCAGTTCCAGGTCAACGGCGTGGCGCTCGGCTACACGGCCGACGGCGACCAGGCCATGGCCATGTGCGAGGTACTCAACACCTCGGCCTTCTCGGTCAACACAAGCGAGTCGGAAACCGGCCGCAGTTCCTATGAGGGCGCCTGCAACAAGGCGCTCGAAGCGGGTTTCCACGTCGCCTTCAGCAGCGATCAAGACAACCACTGCGCCAACTGGGGCGCCTCCTACACCAACCGCACCGGGGTCTTGATTCCGACCGGCACGCCCCTGAGCCGTGACAGTTTCCTGGAAGCCATCGGCGCCCGCCGCGTGTTCGCCACCATGGATAAAACCTCGCAACTGGTGCTCACCGCCAACGGCCACGTCATGGGCCAGCGCTTCACCAACAGCGGCGCGCTGAACCTGGTCGCCAACTTCGCCAGCGCCGGCGGCAAGACGGCGTCGTCGGTGATCCTGTACGAAGGCGTGCCGGGCCGCAATGGCAGCGTCAGCCAATTGGCGAGCACGGCCAGCGCCACCGTCACGCCCGCGCTCGGCGAGCATTTTTATTACGCCAAAGTGACCCAAAACGACGGCAATATTTTATGGTCGGCGCCGATCTGGGTCACCCAGTCCAATTCCAGCGACAGCAGCGCGCCCACCGTCAGCGTGACCGAAACCGGCACCAGCGGCACCATCACCTTGAACGCCAAGGCCAGCGACAACGTGGGAGTCACGGCGGTGGAGTTTTATATCGACGGACAGCTCAAAAGCAGCAGCAATGTGACGCCGTACAGCGTCAGCGTGAACTCGACCAGTCTGGCCAACGGCAGCCACAGCTTGACCGCGCGCGCCTTTGACGCGGCCGGCAACGTGGGCAACTCGGCGCCGCTGAGTTTCACCATCAACAACACCGCCGGCGGCGACACCACGCCGCCCACCGTGACGGCCAAGGAAAGCGGCACCAGCGGCGTGATCACGCTGTCGGCCAGCGCCAGCGACAATGTCGGGGTCAGCAAAGTCGAGTTTTATGTCGACAACGTCCTCAAAGGCAGCAGCGGCGCCGCGCCGTACGCCATCACGCTCGACTCCACCACCTTGAGCGCGGGTAGCCACGCCTTGACGGCGCGGGCTTACGACGCGGCCAACAATAGCGCGCTGTCGGCGCCGGTTGGTTTCACGCTCGGCGCGGCGTCGCAACAATTGATCGTCAACGGCGGCTTCGAGTCGGGCAACACGGTGTGGAGCGCCAGCAGCGGCGTGATCACCTCCGACGCCGGGCAAGCGGCGCACGCCGGCAGCTACAAGGCTTGGCTGAACGGTTATGGCGCGGCCCATACCGACACTTTGTACCAGCAAGTGACGATTCCGGCCTCGGCCGCCGGCGCGACGCTGGCTTACTGGCTCAAAGTGGTGACCGAAGAAACCACCACCACCCAAGCCTACGACACCTTGAAGGTCCAGGTGCGCAACAGCGGCGGCAGCGTGCTGGCGACGCTGGCCACCTACTCGAACTTGAACGCCGGCGCCGCGTATGTGCAAAAAAGCCTGGACTTGAGCGCGTACAAGGGCCAAACCGTGCGTGTGTATTTCGAGGGCGTGGAAGGCTCGACCAAGGCGACTTCGTTCCTGATCGACGACGTCAGCTTGAATCTGCCGTAATCCCCCGGAGCGCCGCGCCCGCTTGCGGCGGCGCTCCTTCCCCTTGCCGGCCGGGCAACCGGCTGCGTCGTTCCGGCGCCTGGCATGCCATCCCCGCAGCACGTCGCGTTTCCTCCCCCTTTCACATGTTTTTCCATGGCATGTTTTAATGCGCCCGCGCCTCCATTCATTCCCTCCATTAATAACACGCATCGCTTATCAACATAAACAAATACATGGGAACGAATTACCCCTCGAATAATGCCGCCTCCGCTGTCCCATAATTGAAACAAAATCTTTTAGCCAGATACTGTCAGGAACAAAAGTTAGCCATGCCCTAATATTTACTCGTTAGAAACAGAAATAGAGATAAATATATGACAGATCTACTTTTGCTGGGACGCGATGCCGAACGCACCCATGAATTGGCGACAATTTTTCAAACCGCGGGTTATCAAGTGGTCGAGGTCCAAGACCTGATATCGTGTTGCAGGCAATTGCAAACCCAATTGCGCCAGGGACCGGAATCGGCATTCATCTCCATCCCGCCCGGCAACTGCGCGAGCGCCGCCACGCAGCAGCCCGGCGTCACCATCTTTAACGCCGGCGCCCTGGAAGCGCAGGCATCCGCCTTGAAGCGGCAGCCTCATCTGCTGAACTGCATCCTGAGCCTGGCCAAGCAACTCACGCCCGGCTGGCGCCTCAGCATGCGCCATCGCCGCCTGGAATCGCCGGATGGAACCAGTATCGACCTGACCACGCTCGAATTCAATTTCATCAAGAT
>JAYVUV010000550.1:0-3488 GCA_043787615.1 Janthinobacterium sp.
CCGGTCAATACCACGCCAAGATCGGCGCCTATTCGAGCAAGATCAGCCAAGCCAAGGATATCAACGAGCTCAACGTGATCCTGGAGGAAGTGTTGCACGAGACCGAGGCGGTGCAGAGCGACACCCTGCAGGCGCGCGACAATATGATGCTGGCGCGGCAAGAAGTGCAGGACGCGGAAAACCGCATCCACGAGTTGGAAGCGAAGTTGCAACATATGAGCGAACTGGTGCGGGAAGACCAGTTGACCGGCAGCTTGAACCGGCGCGGCCTGGACGATGTGTTCGAGCGCGAGACGGCCCGCTCGGACCGGCGCAACACGCCGCTGTGCATCGCCATGCTCGACCTGGATGACTTCAAACGCCTCAACGACACCTACGGCCACCTGGCCGGCGATGGCGCGCTAAAACATCTGGTCAAAATCGTCAAGGAAACCCTGCGCTCGATGGACGTGATCGCCCGCTTCGGCGGCGAGGAATTCCTGATCCTGCTGCCCGAGACCACGGTGGAGGCGGCCGCGTCGACCATGACGCGCCTGCAACGCGAGCTGACCAAGCATTTCTTCTTGCACGATAATGAAAAAGTCTTGATCACCTTTTCGGCCGGGGTCGCGCTGCGCAAACCCAACGAGGACCAGGCCGCGCTGGTCAAGCGGGCCGACGGCGCCATGTATCAAGCCAAGCAAACCGGCAAAAACCGGGTGGTGGTGGCCAAATAAGGGGCCGGCCGGCGCGCCGGCCCCCCGCGACATGATGGTTTCGTCATCGAACGGCGCCCGCCCCACCCTTTTTCCAGCATAAATAAAATTATTTCTCCCCTCAAGATTCGGCCCGGGCCGCCGTCTAACGGGCCGTCCCGGCCGCGCTCCAGCCCTCAAACAAGAAATTTATCGCCTTTTCGCCTCTTAATTTTCCCGTTGGGCAACCGTTAATCATTACAACAGCGGTTTGATTGCTTCGAAACACAGGAGCAGACCAAAGTGAACAGCACAAAGCTAAATCTGCATACCCCGTCTGGAGAATTACCATGGCACAAACCATTAACACCAACGTTGCTTCCCTGAACTCGCAGCGTAACCTGAACACCTCGCAATCGTCGCTGACCACCTCGCTGCA
Organism: Janthinobacterium sp.; assembly: GCA_043787615.1. Taxonomy (GTDB): domain Bacteria; phylum Pseudomonadota; class Gammaproteobacteria; order Burkholderiales; family Burkholderiaceae_D; genus Janthinobacterium. Next base: position 1,114 of record JAYVUV010000550.1, read on the forward strand.
ACGTCTGTCTTCCGGCTTGCGCATCAACAGCGCCAAGGACGACGCCGCCGGCCTGGCCATCTCCGAGCGCTTTTCCTCGCAAATCCGCGGTAACAACCAAGCCGCCCGCAATGCCAATGACGGCATCTCGCTGGCTCAAACGGCCGAGGGTGGATTGGGCACGGCAGGCGATCTGCTGCAACGTATTCGTGAACTGGCGGTGCAATCGGCCAACGGCAGCAACTCCGATTCCGACCGTAAATCGATCCAGAACGAGGTGTCGGCCCTGGGCCAGGAATTGGACCGCGTGGCCAACACCACCCAGTTCAACGGCCAAAACGTGCTCGACGGTAGCTTGACCAACACCCAGTTCCAAGTGGGCGCCAACTCGAACCAAACCATCAATATCGGCATCGCCAGCGCCAAGGCTTCCGATATCGGTAACAACACGCTCAAGTCGTCCAACGCCGCCGCCTCGATTTCGCAAGCGACCGCCACCGCCACCAATAACGTGACGGCGCAAACCTTGACCATCAGCTCCGGCGCCGGCGTGAGCACCCCGGTGCTGGTCAACACGGCCGACAGCGCCAAGCTGATCGCCCAAAACGTCAACGCGCTCAGCGGCAGCAGCGGCGTCAAGGCGCAAGCTTCGTCGGTGGCCACCATTTCCGGTGTGGTCGACGGCTCGGTGCAATTCAAACTGCGTGGCGCCAACTCGGTGGCCAACGATGCCAACTCGCAAGCGGTGACGATTTCGGCTTCCGTCAAAGGCGGCGACCTGTCGGCCCTGGCGCAAGCGGTCAATGCGCAAAGCGGCGTGACCAACATCACGGCCAGCATCAAGCAAGACGCCACCACCGGCAAGAAAGAGCTGGTGCTGAACGAAAAAGCCGGTAACGACATCAACATCGAAAACGTGGCCATCGGTACCGGTCTGGATGGCGCCTCGATCCGTGGCGCCGACGCCACCGCGGCCGTGGGCAACACCCCGGCCGTGGCGGGCACCTTGCAAGCGATCTCCGGTGCCAGCACGGTGACGGTGGGCGGTAAAGTCGATCTGTCGTCCGACGGTGGTTTCTCGGTGGCCGGTGGCGATACCACCATCTTGACCGCCACCACGGTCGGTAGCGATTTGCAGTCGGTGGCCAAGATCGACGTGAGCACCATTTCCGGTTCCAACGACGCCTTGCTGACGATCGACTCGGCGCTGACCGCGATCAACAGCAACCGGGCGTCGCTGGGTGCGATTCAAAACCGCTTCGCCTCGACCATCTCGAACCTGCAAACGACGTCGGAAAACTTGTCGGCCTCGCGTAGCCGGATCCAGGATACCGACTTTGCCTCGGAGACGGCCAACCTGACGCGCGGCCAGATCTTGCAACAGGCCGGCACCGCCATCCTGGCGCAGGCCAACTCCTTGCCGAACGGCGTGCTGTCCTTGCTGCGCGGTTAATCACCGGGTGAATTGACAACGACAATCCGATCGTGACCGCTAACCCCGACTGATTTTATCAGTCGGGGATTTTTGCAAAGGAATCATGATGAGCATAGCCCCGATAGGCAGTACCAACGCGGCGCCGGCCCGGGAGCGCAGCGCGGCCGGCGCCGATCCATCCGCGCCGGCGGGCGCGACGCGCGCGGCGGCCGCCCCCATCACCACGGCGGCGGCCGCGGCGAAAGCGGCGGCGGCGGCGAAGGCGGCTCCCGCGCCGACCCTGGAGCAGCTCACCGACGCCGTGGCCACCTTGAACCAGGCGCCCCAGACCAAGGCCCAGGGCCTGGAGTTTTCGATCGACACCGACAGCAAGCGCACCGTGGTCAAGTTGATCGACCAAACCACCAAGGAAGTGTTGCGCCAGTTCCCCTCGCCCGAGGCGCTGGAGATCGCCAAGTCACTCGACAAGGCGACCGGCTTTCTGATCAAACAGACGGCCTGAGACGCGGCGCTTCGGCGCCGCTTTTTTTTTGCTCCGGGCATGCTGTGCCCCCTTCCGCGCCCTCCCGCCCCCGTGCGCCCGCCGCGCGTGCGCGAAACAAGCCGGTGAATCCCCCTCTCAAGTCTTGATCGATTATGCCGATAATGACTTACATTATATTTTTGCTTAGGGGTTCATCGTGGGCATCTCCTCACCCGGCATCGGCTCGAATATCGACGTCAACGGCATCATCACCAAGCTGATGGCGGTCGAGGCGGCGCCGATCGACACCCTGGATAAAAAAACCGATAGCTTCAAGGCCAAGCTGTCGGCCTTCGGCGCGCTGTCGGGCGCCATCGGCAGCTTCCAAAGCTCGCTCACCGGCTTGAGCTCGCTAGACAGTTTCCAATCCCTCACCAGCACCTCGAACGACACCTCGGTGCTGGTCGGCTCGGCCACCAGCAAGGCCCTGCCCGGCAC
>JAYVUV010000551.1:0-3215 GCA_043787615.1 Janthinobacterium sp.
CGCCGCTGTCCGTCTGGCAGGGGCGGCAGCGCTATCTGGGGGTACGCCGCCTGCACGGTTTCGGTTTGAACGTGCTGGTCGGACTGGACCGGGTCGAGCAATTGGCCGGCTTCCGCCAGCAAAGAAGCAACCGCCTGTGGCAAGCGGCCAGCATCAGCGCGGCGGTGTTGCTGCTGGCCGGGCTGGGCAGCTTTTGGTCCTGGCAGGCCGGCAAGACGCGGCGCCGCGTCCGGCGCGAACAAACCACCTACGCGGCCGCCTCGGAAGCGAATCTGGATGCGTTTTTCGTGTTGCGCAGCCTGTTCGACGCGCAGGGCGCGATCGTCGATTTCATGATCGAGGCGGTCAATAGCCGCGCCGAAAAAATGACCGGGCTGGCGCGCGATCATCTGTGCGGCCGCAGCGTGTGCGCCCTGTGGCCCGAAATGCGCGAGTTCGGCGTGCTTGACCAGTTGGCGGCGGTGGCGCGCGACGGCGGGGTGCACGAGACCGAGTGGGAACACCGGGTCTCCGAGCACCGGGTGCGCTGGTTCCACCGCCAAGTGGTGGCGGTGGACGACGGCGTGGTGACCATCGTGCGCGACATCAGCTCGCGCAAGCGGGCCGAGGAACGCATGCTGCACATCGCCCACCACGACATGCTGACCGGGCTGCCGAACCGTAGCCTGATCGGCGACCGGCTGGACCAGGCGGTGCGCTCGGCCCAGCGCGGCGCCAGTTGCGTGGCGGTGGCCTTCGTCGATCTGGACGGCTTCAAGATGGTCAACGACGCGCTCGGCCACAACGCCGGCGACGCCCTGCTGTGCGAGGTGGCCGCGCGCATGGTGCGCTGCGTGCGCCGCAACGACACCGTGGGCCGCTTCGGCGGCGACGAATTCGTGTTGATCCTGTCGATCCGCCAGCACGGCGAGGCGATGGTGACCACCCTGCTGGAAAAGATCCGCGAAACCCTGATGCAGCCGGTGGTGCTGGACGGCCAGGAGGTGCGGGTCGGTTGCAGCATCGGGGTGGCGATTTATCCGCACGACGGCGACGACGCCAACGTCTTGCTGAAAAAGGCCGACGCCGCCATGTACCGGGCCAAGGAGGCGCGCCAGAACAGCATCCAATTCTATACCCATGAGCTGAGCGCCAAGGCCGAAGAAAAATTGGCCCTGCTAGAAGGCTTGCGCCACGCGCTGGAAGAGCGCCAATTCCGCCTGGTGTATCAGCCCAAGGTCGATTTACGCAGCGGCCGCATCATCGGGGTCGAGGCCCTGATCCGCTGGCAGCATCCGGAGCAGGGCACGGTGTCGCCGCTGCGCTTCATTCCGCTGGCCGAGGAAAGCGGCTTGATCGTGCCGATCGGCGAGTGGGTGCTGCAAACGGCTTGCCGCCAAAACCAGGCGTGGCACCTGGCCGGCCTGGGGCCACTGGAAATGTCGGTCAACGTGTCGCCGCGCCAGTTCGAGGACTTGCGCCTGGTGGCGCGCGTGACGGCCGCGCTGCGCGACAGCGGCTTGCGCGCCGGCGCCCTGGAGCTGGAGGTGACCGAGGGCGTGATGATGCGCGACGTGCAGCAATCGGTGTTGAAGATGCGCGAGTTGAAGGCGATGGGGGTGTCCTTGTCGATCGACGATTTCGGCACCGGCTATTCCAGCTTGTCGGCCTTGAAGTCGTTTCCGATCAGCCGCCTGAAAATCGACAAATCCTTCGTCAACGACTTGGGCGGCAACGCCGACGACCAAGCCATTGCCATGGCCATCATTTCGCTGGCCCACAAATTGCAGTTGCGCGTGATCGCCGAGGGGGTGGAAACCGAAGTGCAGCGCCAGTTTTTGTACGATAACGAATGCGATGAAATGCAGGGTTATCTATTCAGCCCGCCGGTCTCGGCCGAGGCCTTGCAAGCCATGCTCGAAGCCCAGGCGGCGCCGGCCGCCCAGACCGCGCAGCCGGCTTGAGGCCGGCGCGGCGCGCGCCGCTCACAGGCGGGCCGCGCCCTCGGCCTCGCCGCCCGCCCGCTGCTGCCAATGCGCGCGCGCGCCACCTGGCGTGGCCATGTGCGCGCGCCAGCGCAACTGGGCTTGCACCGCGTCGTTCTCGCTCAGTTCGAAACCGAGCGCATGGCACAGGCGGCGCGCGGCCGGATTGCCGTGGCTGACCGATAGCGCCACGATCAGGCCGCGCTCGGCGGCTTGTTCCTGCAACGCGCGCAGCACCAGGGTGCCGCCGCCCTGGCGGCGCGCCGTCGGGCATAAGGCCAGATCGACCAGTCGCATCGTTTTCGCGTCCAGCGCGATCACCAGGCGTCCGATCCGCTCCTCGCCGCGCATCAGTATCAAATAGTGCGCGTCGGGAAAATCGGCTTGAAAACCCCGGCTTTGCATTTGCTGCTGCATTTTAATTAACTGGCCGACGACGGCCTGATCGACCGCGCTCTCTTTTAAATCGCCGCGGGTGGAATCGTATAACATGTCCACAAAACCTTGATCGTCGTCGCGCACCGGGCGCAAATGAAAGGGATAGGGAAGGGGGAACACGAAGCCTCCTGGTTGAACATCGCGTATAACAATGTCTTTTCGATTTCTTATGTTCCGATCTTACCGTGTAATCGCGCGTCGCAGTAGCGTCGCGCAGCGATTATCGCGATTGAATCGGCGCATGATCTCAATTACAACACTTGATCGGCCGGGCGCCGGATCGCGTGCCAGATCGGATTAAGTTTCGCCGGCCCAGTCATTGAGATACAATATATTGTCGAGTGGAAATAACAATATACGGGTCGATATCCATCGCTTCGGCCGGATTAACGGGAGCGCTTTCAAATGGCGTTGCGCGGGCCGGCCCGATAGGCGAGTTTGGCGCTTGGCCGGGCGGGTCGATCGGCGAAACCGGCGCGGGCGTTCGGGCCGGGCCGCCATCGGGGGCGGTCGCCGGGCTGCCGCACGAGAGCCGGAAGGCGAGCCCGCCGCCCTCCACCTATGCCGTGTCCGGCAGCGACACGGTGGGGCTGCTGTACGCGGCGCCCAGCGCGAGTTGCCGATACGGATAGGGAAGTTGCTGTGATCGCGGGGCGGGTCGCGGTGCGGACGCGGAAAAAATCCTCCGGCCGCGCCCTGGACAGCGCGATTTTTGCCGTATATAATGCGGCCTCTTTTCCCTGATAGCTCAGTTGGTAGAGCGACGGACTGTTAATCCGCAGGTCCCTGGTTCGAGTCCAGGTCGGGGAGCCA
>JAYVUV010000552.1:0-6613 GCA_043787615.1 Janthinobacterium sp.
CGCGGTCACTCGTGATAGCGGTCCACCAGCTTGCTGCGCGGACCGTGCATTTCATCATACAGTTCGTACACCACCAAGGCGATCGTGGCGCCGAACATCCCCATCGTCAGCATCGTGAACATGATAATTTTTACCGCCTGACCGGCGGTTCTCCCCGGAATGGACACGATTCCACTGTATCAGAACGATGCCGCCGTGAAAGCTCATGCATGCCGAAATCTGCGTCGTATCAGGCTTGCGCGGCCCGTGTGTGCCGTCCGCGCAACGTCCATGCGGGAACCTTTATTTGACGACAAGGTCGTGCGACATCACCGCCTTTAAATACACGCTGCCCGGGTCGCCCGGCTCGTGTTGCGAGAACCACCAGGCGCCCGCCTTGCGCATGTCCCAATCGAGCGCTTCGCCTGTCAGCAGCAGGGCGGCGGCCTGGCCCAGGGTCGGCTGGTGGCCGACGATCAAGACCGATTCCTTGCCGCCCGGCCAATTGGCCACGCGCAAAATATCTTCCGCCTCGGCGCCCGGCGCCAGGTCGGTATGCAGCTTGAACTTGCGTCCCAGCGCCTCGGCCGTTTGCAAGGTGCGGCGGGCCGGGCTGACCACGATCTTGCAGCTGTCGGGCAATTGCGAGGTCAGCCAGTCGGCCATGCGGCGCGCTTGTTTTTGCCCTTTCGGGGTCAGCGCGCGTTCCAGGTCCGGTTCGCCAGGTTCGGCCTCGGCATGCCGCCATAAAATCAGATCCATGCTGTTCTCCCTGTCGTGATCGAATGGTGATACGGTAAAAGCCGGCCCGGCGAGCTGGTCAGCCGCCGGTTTCGCTGTGCGGCGTGCCCAAGGTTTGCATCAGATACTGCTGGGCGCTGAAGGCGGCTTGCTTGCCGCGTGGTTTGCGGCGCTGATAGCGGCCGTCCGGCTCCAATTCCCAGGCGTTGGTATTGTCCTTCAAGTAAGGGTTCAAGCCCTCGGCGATCACGCGCCGCTTCAAGGCCCGGTCCAGCACGGGAAACGCCACTTCCACGCGGCGAAACAGGTTGCGGCTCATCCAGTCGGCGCTGGCCAGGTAGACGTCGTGCGCCAAGTCGTTGCGGAAATAATAGATCCGGCTATGTTCGAGGAAACGGCCGATGATCGAGCGCACCTTGATGTTTTCCGACAGGCCCGGCACGCCCGGCTTCAGGGTGCAGGCGCCGCGCACGATCAAATCGATCTTGACGCCGTCCTTGGAGGCGGCGTACAAGGCGCGTATCACCGATTCGTCCACCAAGGCGTTTATTTTAACGATAATCCGGCCCGGCCGTCCGCCGCGCGCGATCTTCGCCTCGTTGCGGATGGCCTTGATGATCTCGTTTTGCAGCGCGAACGGCGCCAGCCACAGGTGGTGCAGATCGTGCGGCTTGGTCAGGCTGGTCAAGTGGATGAACACCTCGTTGACCTCCATCGCCATGTCCTGGTGGCTGGTGAGCAAGCCGAAGTCGGTGTACAGCTTGGTGGTGGTGGGATGGTAATTGCCGGTGCCGAGGTGGGCGTAAAAGCGCAGCCCGCTTTCCTCGCGCCGTATCACCAACGCCACCTTGGCGTGGGTCTTCAAGCCCACCACGCCATACACCACCTGTGCCCCGGCTTGCTCGAGCTTGTCGGCCCAGTTAATGTTGGCTTCCTCGTCGAACCTGGCCATGAGTTCCACGATCACGGTCACTTCCTTGCCGCTGCGGGCGGCCACGATGAGCGACTCCATCAAGTCCGAATTCATGCCGGTGCGGTAAATGGTTTGCTTGATGGCGACCACGTTCGGGTCGAGCGCGGCGCTGCGCACGAAGTCGATCACGGTCTGGAACGACTGGAAAGGATGGTGCAGCAAGATATCGTGCTTTTTCAGCGCGGCGAAAATGTCGATCACGGCCGTTTTGTTTGGTAAACCCGGGAAAAACGGCGGGAAACGCAAGGCTGGCTGCTGCACATGGTCGATCAACTCGGTCAAGCGCACCAGGTTGACGGGGCCGTTGACACGGTACAGGCGCGATTGGTCCAGGCTGAATTGGTCGAGCAAGAATTGTGACAGTTCGCGCGGGCAATTGTGGGCCACTTCCAGCCGCACCGAGGTGCCGAACTGGCGTCCCAGCAATTCCCCCTTCAAGGCTTGGCGCAGATTCTTGACTTCGTCCTCGTCGACCCACAGGTCGCTGTCGCGGGTGACGCGGAACTGGGAATAGGCGATCACCTCGCGCCCGGCGAACAAATCGGAGATATGCGCGTGAATGACCGACGATAAGAGGCAAAACGAGACGCCGTGCTGGGAAAGATGCTCGGGCAGGCGGATGACCCGCGGCAGCACGCGGGGCGCCTTGACGATGGCGATGGCGGTGCCGCGCCCGAACGCGTCTTTGCCGGTCAGCGAAACGATGAAGTTCAGACTCTTGTTGATCACCTGGGGAAACGGGTGGGCCGGGTCGAGCCCGATCGGGGTCAACAGGGGGCGCACCTCGCGTTCGAAATACTGCTTGACCCAGGCGCGCTGGGCTTCGTTACGGTCGTTATGACGCACCAAGTGCACGCCTTTGGCTTGCAACTGCGGCAGCACGGCGCTATTGAGTATTTCGTATTGCTGCTCGACCAGCACGTGGCATTCCTGGCAAATGCGGGTCAGGGTGGCCGACAGGGCGGGCTGATCGGCCAGGTCGCCGCCGACCCGGCCGGCCGCCAGCAGGCTGGCCACGCGCACCTCGAAAAATTCGTCCAGATTGCTGCTGACGATGCACAGATAACGCAGCCGCTCCAGCAACGGAATCGACTTGTCCTCGGCCTGGGCCATCACACGGCGGTTGAACGTGAGCTGAGACAATTCACGATCAAGCAAGATGCCCGATTTGTTCACATCCGCGTGCAATTCAGGTTTCATGTGCATGGTTGGTCTTTACAGATAGTTAATTCTAGCGCGATTCATGCCCGCCCCAGAGTGTAATTGCGCAATGTGACAGCTTTGTGACAGCGGGCTCCGGCGGGTGCGGCCGATTATGACAATGACGCGTACCATACCCGGGAAACGCGCGTGACATCGAATTGTGACCATGTCATAAAGCTGTCATATTTGCGCGTTAGACTGCGCAGCATAGCGGGGGAGCCTGATGGCGCCGAGCCTGTTACAACCACGAGAACTGGATAGGTAAATGAAGAATATGTTGAAATCGTTCGTAATCGGCGCGACCGCCGCATTGGCGTTCTCGTCCGTGATGGCGGCCGACATGACCGGCGCCGGCGCCACCTTTCCTTATCCGATCTACGCCAAATGGGCGGAGTCGTACAAGGCGGCCAGCGGCAACGGTTTGAACTACCAATCGGTCGGCTCGGGCGCCGGCATCAAACAAATCAAGGCGAAAACGGTCGATTTCGGCGCTTCCGACATGCCGCTCAAGGCGGAAGATTTGGACACCGAAGGATTGATGCAGTTCCCCGCCATCATGGGCGGCGTGGTGGCCGTTGTCAATCTGGAGGGCGTCGCGCCGGGCCAGTTGAAAATGACGGGCCAGCTGGTGGGCGACATCTATCTAGGTAAAATCACCAAATGGAACGCGCCGGAAATCGTCGCCTTGAACGCCGGCGTGAGACTGCCGGACACCGACATCACCGTGGTGCACCGCGCCGACGGCTCGGGCACCTCTTTCTTGTTCACCGATTACCTGTCGAAAACCAATCCCGAATTCAAAACCAAGATCGGCGCCGGCACCGCCGTGAAATGGGCCGTGGGCGTGGGTGGCAAGGGTAACGAAGGCGTGGCCGCCAACGTGCAGCGCATCAAGGGTTCGATCGGTTACGTCGAGTGGGCTTATGCCAAGAAAAACAAGATGTCGCATACCCAGCTGAAAAACAAGGATGGCGTCTTCCTGCAACCGGACGACGACAACTTCAAGGCCGCCGCCGCCGCCGCCGAGTGGACCAGGACCCCGGGTTTCGGCGTGGTGTTGACCGACCAGGCCGGCAAAGCCAGCTGGCCGATCACCGGCGTGTCCTTCATTTTGATGCATAAAACCCAGGCCGACGCGGCCAAAGGCAAGGAAGTGTTGAAGTTCTTCGACTGGGCCTTCAAGAACGGTGGCGCCGCCGCCACCGAGCTCGATTACGTGCCGCTGCCGGCCAATGTCATCAAGCTGGTGCAAGACGCCTGGAAAGCCAATTTGAAAGACGCTTCCGGCGCCGCGCTCTACTGATCGGCCATGTTCCTCGCGCCAAGTTTTTCCCGGCGCGAGGGAGTTAGCCGGGAAGGCCAGGCAGCGGCCAGGCCTTCCCGGCTAGCCCATCCTAGCCGCATGCTAGCCCACACTAACGGCACACTATGAGCGCACACCTGACTTCTCCCTCGATCGTCTTACCCGATGCCGGCATCGGCGAATCGGGCAACGCCGCCATGCAGTCGGCCATGCGCAAGCAGCGCATGCAGGATTTCTTTTTCCATAAGTTGACGATGCTGTTTTCCGTATCGGTCTTGCTGGTCTTGCTGGGCATTATCATCCTGCTCATGGTCGGCGCCTGGCCCGCTTTCAAGCAATTCGGCCCGGCCTTCATCACCACCGTCGAGTGGGACCCGGTCAACGACCAATACGGCGCCTTGATCGCCATCGTCGGCACTCTGGTCACGTCCTTCATCGCCCTGGCCATCGCCTTTCCCGTCAGCTTCGGCATCGCCCTGTTTCTCACCGAGATCTGTCCGGTCTGGTTGCGCCGGCCCATGGGCACCGCGATCGAATTACTGGCCGGCGTACCCAGCATTATTTACGGCATGTGGGGCTTGTTCGTGTTCGCGCCCCTGTTCGCCGATTATGTGCAACCGGCCCTGCACGCCACCCTGGGCCGCCTGCCCTTGATCGGGCAATTGTTTTCCGGCCCGATGATGGGCATCGGCGTGTTGACCGCCGGCTTGATTCTGGCCGTCATGATCATTCCTTTCATTTCCTCGGTGATGCGCGACGTGTTTGAAATCGTGCCGGCCGTGCTCAAGGAATCGGCTTACGGCCTCGGTTGCACGCGCTGGGAAGTGGTGCGCAAGATCGTGCTGCCCTACACCAAGACCGGGGTGGTCGGCGGCGTGATGCTGGGGCTGGGCCGCGCGCTGGGCGAAACCATGGCGGTCACCTTCGTGATCGGTAACGCCAACAAGCTGTCGCTGTCCTTGTTCGCGCCGGGAAACAGTATCGCCTCGACCCTGGCCAATGAATTCGCCGAAGCCGAAAGCAAGCTGCACGTCTCGTCCCTGTACGCGCTGGCACTGATCCTGTTCGCCATCACCTTCATCGTATTGTCGGCCGCTAAAATCATGTTGGCCGGAATGTCCCGCAAGGAAGGCGTGAAATGAAACAAGCCGCTGTCATCAATCCGGTTTACCGCAAGCGCCTGTTCGTGCACCGCATCGGCATCGCCCTGTCCGTGGCCGCCATGGCGCTGGGCCTGATCTTCCTGATCTGGATTTTGGCCACGCTGCTGATCAAGGGTTTCAGCGGCTTATCCTTCGCCATGCTGACCGAGAGCACGCCGGCGCCCGGCAGCGAGGGCGGCGGCTTGCTCAACGCCATCGTCGGCAGCGTGATGCTGGTCGGCTTGGCCACCGGGATCAGCACCCCGATCGGCATCCTGGCCGGGATTTATCTGGCCGAGTACGGCGAGGAAAACAAGTTGGCCCACGTCACCCGTTTCGTCACCGACATCATGCTCTCGGCCCCGTCGATCGTGATCGGCCTGTTCGTGTACGCCTTGTACGTGGCCAACGTCAAGCATTTCTCGGGTTGGGCCGGTACCATCGCCCTGTCCCTGATCGCGGTGCCGGTGGTGGTGCGCACCACCGACAATATGCTGCGCCTGGTGCCGAATAGTTTGCTCGAAGCGGCCTTCGCCCTGGGCGCGCCGCGCTGGAAGGTGGCTTTGCTGGTGCGCTTGCGCGCGGTCAAGGCCGGCGTGGTCACCGGCGTGCTGCTGGCGCTGGCGCGCATTTCCGGCGAGACCGCGCCGCTGTTGTTCACCGCGCTGAACAACCAATTTTTCAGCGCCAATATGAACGCGCCGATCGCCAACTTGCCGTCCGTGATATACCAGTTCGCCCGCAGTCCCTACGATAACTGGATCGCGCTGGCCTGGGGCGGCGCCTTGCTGGTGACTATCAGTGTGCTCACGCTCAATATCTTGTCGCGCACCCTGTTCAGCCAAAAAATTCCGAATTAATTCTTCTCTATCTGAAGCGATCGATATGAACACGCACCTGAGCAACGAGAGCGGCCCCGACTTGGCAGCGAAGAAAAAGACCATTGAAATCACGGGTTTGAATTTCTTCTACGGTAAAACCCAGAGCTTGCATGGCGTCAATCTGGATATCCACGAGAAAAAAGTCACCGCTTTCATCGGCCCGTCCGGCTGCGGCAAATCGACCTTGTTGCGCACCTTGAACCGCATGTACGATCTGTATCCGGGCCAGCGCGCCGAGGGCCGGATCATGTATCGCGGCCGTAATGTGCTGGACCCGGACCAGGACGTGAACATGTTGCGCGCCAAGGTCGGCATGGTGTTCCAGAAGCCGACCCCGTTTCCGATGTCGGTGTACGACAATATCGCCTTCGGTGTGCGCTTGTATGAAAAT
>JAYVUV010000553.1:0-2347 GCA_043787615.1 Janthinobacterium sp.
GTGTAGCATCAGGCATCGAAAGATGCTTTAAGGCAAACCATTACGTCCATGCAGACGGTAGCCTTCGCGCTCGCTCAAGCGTTCGTAATACGCGGCCACCGCCGGCATTGGCAAGCGCTCGATGGGCGCGGCCAGCCAGCGGTGCACCGACAGGCCGAGCACGATGTCGGCCAGGGTGAAGCCCTCGCCTTCCACGAAAGCGCCGGTATGGGCCAGCCGGTCCTCCAGAATCAGCATGTGCTTGTTCCAGGACGCCACGCTGGCGGCCACGGCGGCGCCGTCCTGGTGCGCGGGGCTGCGCCGCACCAGCGCCATGAAGGCGTAGCGCCAGGCGCCGTTCAATTCCGCCAATTGCCAATCCATCCATTTTTCCACCCGCGCCCGGGACGCCGGGTCGGCCGGCAGCAAGTCGGCGCGTGCGTGCCGTCCGGCCAGGTAGCGGCAAATGGTGTTCGATTCCCACAGCACCAGGTCGCCGTCTTGGATCACCGGCACCATGGCGTTCGGGTTCAAGCGCAAAAACGCCGGCTCCCGGCAAGACCGGGCGCCGCCGCCCCATTGCTCTTGCGCGTAGGGCAAGCCGATTTCAGCGCAGGTCCACAGCACCTTGCGCACATTGATCGAAGCGGATTGGCCGAAAATTTGCAGCATGCCGGGTCTCCTGAAATGATAAAAAAGGGTTCAGCACGGCCGGGCCACGACGGCCGGCAGTGGACGATCCTGGTAATGGAACGAGAGCCGGATGGCGAGCAGCGCGCAGGCGGCCAGCGCGCACGCCACCCAATACACCGAGCCGGGACCGAAGCGTTCCCAGCATTTGGCGAGGAACAGCCCGCCCAGCGATCCGCCCAAGCCGTACGCGATACTGATATACAGCGCCTGGCCGCGCGACTGCAAGGGGCCGGCGAACCAGCGCTGCATGGTGCTCACGGACGCCGAATGATGGGCCGCGAAGGTGGCCCCGTGCAGCAACTGGGCCGCCACCAGCACCGCCGGCAGACGCGGCGCGGCGCCGATCATGGCGAAGCGCAGCAAGGCGACGGCAAAGCTCAGGTGGAGCAGGCGGCGCGCGCCCCAGCGCGTGAAGAGCGGCGCCTGACAATAAAAGAACACCACCTCGGCCAGCACGCCGAGCGACCACATCAACCCGATCACGCTCTTGCTATACCCGTTGGCGGCCAGGTAGAGCGAATAAAACACATACAGCGAGGTGTGCGCGGCCACCATCAGGGCGCTCGCGCCGAAGAAGGCCAGCACCTCGGGCTTGCGCATCAAGCTGACCAAGGACGGCGTGTCGGCGTGGCGCGCGGCCACCGCCACCTCGCGCAGGCGCAGGCTGGCCAGCACCACGCACACCAGCAAGCCGCCGGCGATCCACGGCAGCGCGTCCATGCCGCGCCATTGCATGACATAGCCGGCGGCGGTGACGGCCAGCATGAAGCCGAGCGAGCCCCACAAGCGCAAGCGGCCATAATACGTGAGGTCACCCCGCATCTCGGCCAGCATCAACGCCTCGCACATCGGACCCTGGGCGCTGGTAAACAGATTGAGCAGCGCCATGCCGGCCACGAACACCGGGAAGCTGTGGCCGGCGGCGATGCCGGAAAACGATAGCAGGGCCGCCAGCGCCGTCAGGCGCAGCACCATCACGCGCGCGCCGCCGCGGTCGGCCACCCAGCCCCACAGATTGGGGCCGACGATGCGCATCACCTGGACCAGCGACATCAGTACGCCGATCTGCGCCACCGTCATGCCGCGCTCGGCGAAATACAAACTGCCATAGGTGGCGAAGGTGCCGGCGTGGGCGTAGTAGGCGAACAATAACAGCGCGAAATTGAGTGACTGTGCGGGCATCGGCAAGGCGCGCCGCGAGGCGCTTCGGGCGACGGGCGACGGGCGCCCCGTTCGCGGTTTCGACGGGCGGGCGGGCCGCGCGCGGCGCCCGCCCGACTGGTTCAGCGCAGCTTGGGCGTGTCGACCCGCACGTCGCCGCATTGGGCGCGGTGCATCAGCGCGTGGTCGATCAGCACCAGGGCCAGCATGGCCTCGGCGATCGGCGTGGCGCGGATGCCGACACAGGGATCGTGGCGGCCGAAGGTTTCCACCATCACGGGCTGGCCGTCCTTGTCGATCGAGCGGCGCGGAGTGCGGATCGACGAGGTCGGCTTGATGGCGATCGACACCGTGATGTCTTGCCCGCTCGAGATACCGCCCAGCACGCCGCCGGCGTTGTTGCCGACGAAGCCTTCCGGGGTCAGCTCGTCGCCGTGCTGCGAGCCTTTTTGCGCCACCGAGGCGAAGCCGGCGCCGATCTCCACCCCCTTGACCGCGTTGATGCCCATCATGG
>JAYVUV010000554.1:0-10498 GCA_043787615.1 Janthinobacterium sp.
CGACTGCAAGGCCTGGTTCGAGACACAAGTGGCCGCATCGATCGGGGGCGCCGCTTGACCATGGGGTCGATGGTGAAGTCGCGCACATGGGTCTCGTAAATCACGGTATCGACCCGCTGGGCCAGGGCCGGGGTGGGCGCCCAGCCGCCCGGCAAGGCGGTGCGGCTCAAATCGAGCACGATGTTGTTGTCGGTGCCCGCTTGCACCATCACGCCATAGGGGTCGCGGCTGGTGACGCCGTTGATTTGGAAGTGGTAGGGCGCCAGATGCTGGTCGCCGCCCACCGTCACCGAGTAAACCTCTGTGTAGCCGTTGACGTCGGCGATCCGGCGCATCGGGTAGCTCGTGCCGTTCAGATCGAGCGCGACCTGGTCGCTGTCGGGCGACCAGATCGAAAAAGTCGATTGGGACGGGCTGTACATGACGCCCAGTCGGAACGGTTCGTTGCCGGCCACGCAAGGCGAGGCCGCGTCGGATGTCACCACGCCATCCTTGACGGTGCTGGTGCCGCTGTTGACGGCATAGTTGCGCGCGTTGTTATTGTCCCAGGCGCCGCCCTGGGTGAACGCGGCCGACATGCCGCCGGCGGTGCCGATGGAAACGGTTTTTTTGAGCCAGTTGGGACAGGCTTGCTCCATGACGGCGCCGTACCAGTCCGGGCCGATGCCGTACACCAGCGAGGCCCCGTTCCAGTCCTTGCCGCCGGTGTAGTAATACACTTCGGCTTTGCGTTCGGCGCAAGGGTTGGCCGAAGCGATGTTGCCGCCATCGATGCTGACGACACCGGCCCCGAGCTCGTAATCGGCGCCGCCCCGATTGTCCCAGTTGCCCGCGCCATCGTTGAAGGTGGCTTGCCAAGCGGTGGCGCCGCCCAGTTCGACGGTTTTGCTGCGCCAGCCGTTGCAGGCGCCCTCCATGGCCACGCCGGGCGCGGCGGTCCACTTGCCGTCGACGCCGTAGTGGATATCGACCTGTTGCCAGTCGGGCGAGGCTTTGTAGTACACCGTGGCCGAATTGGCCAGGGCGGGCGCGGCGGCGCCGGCGCAGAGCAGGGTGGCGATGGCTTGGGCGATGCGGGTCGGTCGGGTTGTCATGGCGGCGATCTTATTGTTGGGTGGTGGAGATGAAAAAAGGGCGCCGTCATGGGCGCCCTCCGCGTCGGCTTAATAGCGGAAATTACCGCCGTCGATGACCAGGGCCGGCGCCCCGCATGCCGGGCTGACGCCCTCGCGGTTGCCGCTGGCGCTGGCGAAGTTGCTTTCCCAAATGGCGCCGCCGTTGCCGTATTTTTGAAACTTGTACTGGAACGGGGTGGAGGCCGGCACGCTGAAGGTGCGGCTCCAGGCCACATTGGCGCCGCTGCCCTCCGGGCTCAGCTTGCCGGCGGCCGTCGCGCTCCAGTTGCCGAATTCGGCCAGATTGCCCGCCGCGTAGAGTTCCTGGCCGAACACCGTGCCGGCCGAGGCCACGCGCAGGGTCACGCCGACGGTGCAAGCGTTCAGTTTTTGCTGGATGTGCAGCGCCACGGCCGGCACCTGGCCGCCGTCGTTGGCGGGGATGGCGAGCGCGATGCTGCCGTTGGCGGCCACCGTCACGCTGTCGCCCGAACAGGCGGTCCGGGCCGGGTTGGCCAAGCCGTGCACCACGTTGCAATAGACCCCGGGCGGCAGCCGGGTTTGCAAGGTGACGTTCCAGGCGCCGCGGTCGTTATTGATCGCCACATAGCCCTTGGCGCCGCGGCCGAACGCGATTTGGTTGGCGTTGCCGCTGGTGTAGTAATCGATGCCTTCGCCCGCGGTGGCGGAGCGGAACGCCACCATGTTGGCGATGTCGCTCCAGCGGTGGATGAAGTCCCATTCCACGTTGATGCGCGCATTGCCGTTGCCGTCGAACGGGCTGGACGAAGGCGGGCCTTGGTCGAAGCCGGTGAAGCGGTAGCCGGAGTGGATCTGGGCCGAACCGTAGGGCCAGGCCAGCATGAAGATGTTGGCCAGGTCGTAGCGCTTGGTGCCGTTCATGTCGCTGGTGGCGCCGTTCGAGTAATTGCTCGCTTGCAAAGATGCGCCGTTGCGTTCGGTGTCCCAATTGTTGACGAACACGGTCGCCTTCTCGCTCGGCAAAAAGCCCCAGGTGCCGCCCCAGTTGCCGGGCGTGCCCATCATGGCGCGCAACTCGGAAATACTGTGGCCGTTTTCGTTGCGGAAGCTTTCCTTCAAGGCCGAGGCGAACACGAATTCGTTCAAGCTGCCGTTGGCGAAATAATCGGCGCGCACCACGTTGCCGTCGGGTATGATTTCCTGCGTTACCCATAAGGTTTCGCCCGCCTTGCTGGTCTTCCCCACCCCGTCCAGGATGGCGCGCAAGTCGGACGCTTGCATGTGTTTCGCCGCATCGAAGCGGAAACCGTCGATCCCCATGCCGACCAGCTTATTCAGATAATTGCGCACCTGGCCTTGCACGTAGGCGCCGTCGGTTTGCAGGTCGGGCAGTTTGCTCAAGCGGCAAAACGCCACATTGTGCCGGTTGCCGGGCTTGCCATAATCGGCGTCGGCGATGTCGCAGTCGGGGTGAAAGTCGTTGCCGCTGAAGTAGGGGTAGGACAGGCTGCCGGCATCCCAGCGCGTACCGTCCGTGGCCACCCCGGAGCCGGGCGCCAAATGGTTGACCACGATGTCGGCGTAGACCCGCACCTGGGCCGTATGGCAAGTGTTGATCATGGCCTGCAATTCGGCCTCGCTGCCCATGCTGCTGTTGAGCGATGTGAAGTTGACCGGCTGGTAGACGTCGTACCACGGGCCGAGCTTGGCGGCCGCCGACGGCGGCGAAATTTGCACCGCGCCATAGCCTTGCGGTCCCAGCCAGTTGCGGCATTCGCTGGCGATGTCGTTCCAGCGCCAACGGAACATTTGCACCGAGGTGTCGTTCTGGTTCAAATTGATCGCCATCGCGGGCGCGCACCAGGTCATGCCGGCGCAGAGCAGGGCGCCGGCGGCGATCCGGGTGCGGTGGAGGGAAAAGAAAGCTGGCATGCGGACCCTAATTTTAAAGGTGGAAATCGGTGCGGTTCGGCGACCCCGGGGTCTGCCCGGGCCGGACGGGCGCGGTCAACGCGCGGCCTTTACACCGCGACCGAGCCTAGTGGCACTAGATCATCGCAGCGTAAATATTGCATTATAATAACAAAAAATGCTCTAGAAAATGATAACTTTGCATCCGTTAATGCGCCATATCGATACTCTTTTGCATGCGGATGGCACCAGTGGCGAAGTAAGATGTGTCTGAAACGGGATGGTGAAAGCAGCGGAATCTGCTTGATTGGCGAGCTTGTGAAGGGCTGGCGCGATGTGCGGAGGAGGGCCGACCGTATGGCAGGCGGAGAGATCTATCGCTAATGTAACAATTGGGGTGCCGGTCGGGATGGCGCGAGCGCGATCTCGTCGCCCCGCGCGCCGCCGCCCCGGAACCGGGCGGGGCGGTGTTTTATGCCGGCTCGCCCAGTCCGGCGGCCAGGGCGGCGCCGAAGGTGGTGGCGCTCCAGGCCCGCTTATTGCCGATCACGTAAACCCGGCGCTGGGCGCGGGTGATGGCTACGTTGATGATGTTGGGGCGGGCGCCGGCCCAGTCGCGCGCGCCGGCCGACTTGCCGCCCAGGACCAGGATCACCGACTCGGCTTCCTTGCCTTGAAAAGTGTGCACGGTGCCGACATGCGATTGCAGCCACGCCTTCACGACTTCTTCCTTGGCTTGGCCGCGCCACAGGTCGGCTTGTTTGAGCAGTAAGTCGGCCATCTCCACCGCCACCGATTTGAAAGGCGAGATGAGATAGAGTTCCGGCAAGCCGTCTTGTTTGGCGCACCATCCCTGACGCGCGTAGTGGATCACCAGCTGGGCTGCCGCGCGTCCTTCGGTCGGGCTGAAATGTTCTTCGAAGTCGTCGGCGACGATATCGATCCAGCGCGATGGACCGCACAGCGGACGCTCGGCGGTGGCGGCGATCTCCGCCGCCGGCGCCGGGCCGAACACCATGTCGTCGTTGTAAGCGATCGCGTTGGCGATGGAAAACATCGGCTCGACGCAGCGCCGGTGCACCCGCAGCGGCGAACCGACCCACAAGTCGCTGCCGTCGTGTTGCACCACGTGGGCGCCGTGGCGGTTTTGCCGGTCGGCCAAGTGCTGCGCCGAGTTGCGCGTCAGCAGATGCCGGTCCGGCGCGCCGTGGTGCGTCAGGATCGCTTGATCGAGGTGCTTATCCATCATGATGACCGGTTCCACTTGCATCGGATCGCCCACGATCAGCGCCCGTTTCGCGCGCCAGATCGCGCCCAGCGCGTGCGAGGGCACCGCTTGGCCGGCCTCGTCCACCAGCAACAAGCCGATCTCGCCTTCACCCAGGTCGCGAAAACAGCGCGCCACCGAGGCGAAGGTGCTCGACACCACCGGCACCGTCAGGAAAAAGGTGGCCCACAGATGGCGCGCCATGCTCGGCAGATGCGGCTGGATGTAGGCTTCCTGCGCCAGCATGGCCAGGGCCAGCCGCAGATTGGTTTCGAAAGGCTTGCCGGCGTGCTTCATGAACGCTTGATGCAGCGCCATCGCCGCGATGAACACATCGGCGCGCGCGGCTTGGTAGGCCGGATTGGAACGGGGCAGGCTTTTGTGCCGCTGGTCGGGCGGCAGCGCGGCGAAGGCGCGCGCATCGAAGGCGGCCTCGCCCAGTTCGGCCCGCAGGGCGTCGAGATCGGCTTCCAACCGTTCGCACTCGGCTCGCTGCCCGTGTAGCGCCGTGCTCGCCTCGGCCAGTTGGGCCAGTACGCGCGCCAAGTCGGCCGTGGCGGCGCCCGCCTGCTGTTTGACGGCGGTTTTGCCGGTCCTCAATTGCGCGTACTCCTCGTCGAGTTCGCGGCGCAGCGCGCCGGCCGCCGCGTAGTCGGCCGGGCCGAACCAGCGCTTGAGCAGCAAGCGCCACCACGGCCAGTCGCGCACGTATTGGGCGCGCTGGGCCAGATTGCCGGCCAGCTGGCGCTCGATCTCGGCCAGCCGGGCGGCGCACTCTCGCAGCGTGGCCTGGCTCGCGTCGTGCCGCGCCTCGATCGTATCGGCCACGCCGCCCAGGGCGTCGAGCCGGCGCAGCGCCGCCGTCAATGTGGCCAGGTCCGCCTCGAAGCGGCGCATGGCTGTCCGCATGGCCTCGACCCGGTCGCGCGCGGCGTAAAAACGCTGGCGCGCGCCGCGCCAATCCAGGCGCGCGGGCGGGAGCGCGTTCAGCGCCTTCTGGATGCCGTGCTCGGCGAAGCTTCCCATCTGGCCGGCGGCCCGGGTGCGGTTCGACTTTTTGCCCAGGGCCACGGAGACCAAGCCCCAGCAGGCGATGCGTTCGGCCGGCTCCTCGTCGGCTTCGGCCGGCGCGCCGGGGTCGTCGGCACCCTCGGCCGGCCTGGCGGTTTGGTCGGCGCTGTTGAGGATAGCCTCGGCGGTCGGCCCGAAATAATCGAAGGGCTCGCCGTCCAGCAGCAGGGGGCGCGGATGCACCTTGCCCAGGTTGGGCAAGTCGTGGGTGATGTTTTCCACCGCTTTGTTGTTGGCGCTGGCGACCACGATGCCGCAATCGAGCAGGCGTTCGTCGAGGAAGAAGCATGGCCCGCTGCGCACTTCGCCGGCCTTGTTGGGCGGGTAGGCCAGCGGCACGGCGCTTTTGCGGAAAGCTTGCTCGGGATGGTCGAATTCGGCCAGCAGGGCGGCGCGCTCGACGACGCGCGCGGCGATCACATCCATCAGCAAGGTGGTTTTGCCGGTGCCGGGCGGGCCGTTGACGGAAAACAGGCCGCCGTCGCGCAAGGCGTCCAGCGCGTCGTTGACAGCCACTTGCTGCATTAAAAACAGGGGGAAGGGGCTGGGCCAGCGGCCGTGCGGAAAGCGTTCCGGCCGCAGGCAGGGATCGATGTGCGCCACCCGCGTCACGTCGATGCGCTGGCCGGCCTCACGTTCGCCGGACAGATACGCGCGCACTTGGGCCGATTCCTGGCCCAGTTCGGCGCCGGCGCGGATGCGGGCCAAATCGTCGAGGTAAAACGAATTGATCGGGTCCATCTCGGGCGCTTTGCGCAGCGGTTTGCCTTTGCTGTCTACCAAGCTCACCCGGTAGGCGCACAATTGTTCGCGCGCCAGCATTTCACGCGGTTGCCAGTCCAGCTCTTCCAGCAGGTAATCGCTGAAGCGTTCGAACCAGTCGGCGTCGGCGCCAGCGCCGGCCAGCATGGCGCCGCATTGTTCTTTCAGCGTTTGTTGCAGGACGGCCCAGCCGATGACTGTTTGATGCTTTCTCTCGGCAAACGCCACCGCGAACGCGGCCAGTTGCAAGGTGTCGGCCAGCGGCATGCCGTCGGCCGTGATTTCTATCGCGCACAGGAAGGTGTTGCCGGAGGCGGGACGCTCGTGCGCGCCGCCCGGGTCCGCTTCGGGTTTGGCCTGGAACAGTTCGAACAATTCGGCTTCCAACACCCGCTTTTGCACCAGGCCGAAATACACGAAATACTTATGATCGTCTTTGACGGCGGGCGCGGCGGGGGTGATGGGGGCGCGCCAGGGCAGGGGATCGGTGTAACGCAGCAGATGGCGCGGCCGTTTGGCCGCCCTGGGTAAGTCGGGGTACATCAACGCTTCGACGTCGAACCAGTAGCGCAGGGTGGGGGAATACGAGGCGGTCATGTGTCACTTACATTAATATTATCGATATAATATCATTGTTCGACCATTCAGGGGGCGCGATGCGGTGGCCAAGGCCGGCTTGCGCGCCCGAATCGGACCGGCGATGCTGGTCGGCTGGTTTTGCGCGGACGGTTTTGATGGCGCGATTTAATGCGCGCTTAAGCTTCTTGCCAGAAACTGCTCGGTCGGGAGCGAAGAGCGGGCGACGATGCGCCGAGCGGCGGGCGAATAAGCGGGCGTGTGCCCCACGCGTCGCCGGGCGCTTCCTGTAGAATATGACGTGCTCAAGTCTGACGATGGCGGCGTATGGTTTGCCGGATTTGTCAGTTTTGGCGATGTGCCAATAGGTGGCCCGCGCCGCGCACCAATCGAATTTTTTATATTTTTCGGAGAAGCCGATGAAGAAGCAAATGATGCTGCTTGCCCTGACAGCCGCACTGTCGACGCAGGCCGGCGCGGCCCAGTCGGAAAAGATCGCGGCGGTCGCGGCGCCCACCATCAAGCCCTTGCCGCAGCAAATGCGCGCGGCGATGAACGCTTCGTATCTGTTGTCGCGGTTCCACTATAAAGCGATGCCGCTCGATGATGTGATGTCGGAAAAGATTTTCGACCGCTATTTCAAGTCGCTCGATCCCGAGCGCCAGTATTTTATCCAGGCCGACATCGATCAATTCGCCGGCGTGCGCGGCAAGCTTGACGACGCGATCGCCAACGAAAACCTCAGCGTTCCCTTCACCATTTACAACCTTTACCAAAAGCGTTTCGACGAACGCATCGCGTATGCGCGCGAATTGCTCAAGACTAAGTTCGATTTCACCGTCGATGAAAGCTATCAGTTCGACCGTGAAAAAGCCGCGTGGCCGAAAACCGACGACGAGGCGCGCGATCTGTGGCGCAAGCGCGTCAAAAACGATTGGCTGCGCCTGAAGCTGGCCGGCAAGGACGACAAGGGCATCCGCGACACGCTCGACAAGCGTTATGAGAGCTATACCAGCCGCTCGCGCAAGCTCGACAGCGAAGACGTGTTCCAGATCTTCATGAACGCGTACGCCATGTCGATCGAGCCGCACACCAATTACCTGGGGCCGCGCGCCTCGGAAAATTTTGAAATCGCCATGCGCCTGTCGCTCGAAGGCATCGGCGCGGTGTTGCAGATGCGTGATGAATACACGGTGGTGCGCGAAATCGTGCCGGGCAGCCCGGCCGGCCTGTCCGGCAAGCTGAAGGTGGGCGACCGCATCGTCAGCGTGGGCCAGGGCGACAGCGGGCCGCTGACGGAAGTGCTGGGTTGGCGCATCGACGATGTGGTGGCCCAGATTCGCGGCGCCAAAGATACCGTGGTGCGGCTCGACGTGTTGCCGGCCGACGCCGGTCCCGACGCCAAGCCGTCCATCGTCGCGCTGGTGCGCAAGAAAATCAGCATGGAAGAGCAATCGGCCAAGAAATCGGTGATCGAGGTGCGCGACGGCGCCGTCAAGCGCCGGGTCGGCATCATCGCGCTGCCCACCTTCTATCAGGATTACGAGGCGCGCCGCAAGGGCGACAAGGACTTCAAGAGCGCCACGCGCGACGTGGCCCGCCTGTTGGCCGAGCTGAAAAAAGACAAGGTGGACAATGTCTTGATCGACTTGCGCAACAACGGCGGCGGCTCGCTCAACGAAGCCGTCGAGTTGACCGGCTTGTTCATCGACAAGGGTCCGGTGGTGCAGCAGCGTAACGCCGAAGGCAAGGTCGAGATCGAAAGCGACACCAACGCCGGCTTGGCCTGGGACGGTCCGGTCGGGGTGCTGATCAACCGCGGCTCGGCTTCGGCCTCGGAGATTTTCGCCGCCGCCTTGCAGGATTACGGGCGCGGCTTGATCATCGGCGAAGCCAGTTTCGGCAAGGGCACGGTGCAAACCTTGATCAATCTGGACCGCACCAACGGCGCCACCGACAAGCAGCGTTACGGCGAGTTGAAGATGACCATCGCGCAGTTTTTCCGCATCAATGGCGGCACCACCCAGTTGCGCGGCGTCACGCCGGACATCAAGTTGCCCGCCATGTCGGACGCCGAGAATTTCGGCGAATCGAGCTACGACAACGCCTTGCCGTGGACCTCGATCAAGCCGGCGCCGTTCGTGTCGGCCGGCGACTTGAAAGATATCGTGCCTTTGCTGGACCGTAAGCACGAAGCCCGCGTGGCCAAAGACAAGGACTTCCAATATTTGCAGGAAGACATCGCGCTGGTGACCAAGCTGCGCAAGGAGAACTTGATCTCGCTCAACGAAGTGGCACGCCGCAAGGAACGCGACACCCAGGAAGCGCGCGCCAAGGCCCGCGAACGGCGTTTGCTGGCCTCGGCCGCCAGCGGCAGTGAGGAATTGACGGTTTTGCCTGACTCCAAGGATGCCTTGAACAAGGCGCTCGGCGTCAAGACGGCGGCCAAGACCGCCAAGCAAATCGCCGCCGTGCGCGGCGCCATGCGCACCGACGACGGTTTGCAGGGCGACGAGCGGGCGCTGACCGCCGAACTGGACGCGGAAAAAGCGGCCAAGAGCGCCAAGGATGTGTTGCTCAACGAAGCGGTGCATATCTTGTCGGACGAGGTGGCGTTGCTCAAAACCGACACCCGGCTCGCTTCGCGCGTTTTGCCTTACACGGCGGAACTGCCCAAGTAAGCCGCGCCGCGCCTTCGCGACCTGGCCGCCACCTCCGTGGCGGCCATTTTTTTGGCGTCGCGCCCGCTCGCGCGATCAGATATGCGATTTCGTAATTTCTATCATCATATATTAAGTGTTGACTGATATACCGCAATGCAGCATCATTGCACCTGTCTCCTCTATTCTCCTCCAAGAAAATAGATTTAGCCCGCTCCTAGAAGCGGGCATTTTTTTGCCTGGTGCCTTGCAACAATGTAGTGACCTCGGGGCCGCTTAACGTGGATCGTTGGCCGACTGCATGGTCCACAAGTGGTCGGGCGTGCCATTGTCGTGAAACTGCACCACGTTGACGCTGTCGTCCTGCGACATGCCGCTCACGCCCAGCAGCAGGCCGCTATGCTTGCTGCGGATCTTAAAGCGGCCGCCGCCGTCATCGATCCATTGCCACAGATGGTCGGCGGTACCGTTATCCTGCGCTTGTTTGATCAGGGCGCTGTCGGCACCGGACATGGCGTCGATCCCCAGCACCAGCCGGCTGTTGATATTGCGCAGTTTGAAATAGCCGCCGCCCGCGTCCACCAATTCCCACAAATGATCGGCGCTGCCGTTGTCGTGGTATTGCTGGACCTGGGCACCGTCCGCGGTCGAGGCGCCGCTCACGGCCAGTAATTTACCGCTGTTGACATTGACGATCTTGAACACCGGTTTGCTCATCGCCTGCAATTCGCTGATACCCCAGCCGGTGCCGCCGCCGAAGTTATTGGCCGCCACCCGGATTTGCGAGGTGGTGATGGCCGGGAAGGTGATGCGGTTCATGGCGTTGGCGCGCGGCGTGCCGAAGGTGCGGTTCTGGCCGGGAATGGTGAGCCAATCGGCGCCGTTCCAATACTGGAGATCGTAATTGGCCGGCACGCGCACGCCGCCGCCATCGTCGTAAAAGGTGACGCGTACTTCGCGCAGGGTGACGGGGCGCTGGAAATTGGCGCCGTATTCATCGCTGGCGTGGGGCGAGGCATACGAGGTCCAGCGGCTGTTTTGCGGAATGCCGGTGCGATACAGCACGCCGTCGATACCATTCCAAATATTATCGGCGCTAAAGACATAGCTGGCGATTGGCTGGGTGCCGTACGCAAAACGCTGACTGTTGTTAG
>JAYVUV010000555.1:0-3701 GCA_043787615.1 Janthinobacterium sp.
GGCGGTGTCGCGCAAGCAAATCGTGCGCGCTTTCGGCGAAGACTATCTCAGTTACGACCAGAATCGGCTCGACACCATGGTGCGCCGCCTGCGTAAAAAAATCAAGGCGCAGGTCGGGCTGCAATTACCATTAAACACGGAACGGGTACGCGGTTTTTCTTTTGGCGATGTGCTAATCATCGATCCATAAAAACGCTCACCGCCCGGCTCGCCATTCGCTTGCCATGCCGATTGCGGGCGATAAACCGCACCCGCGCGCGAATCGCTTGTCACGCCGGCGACGGCGGGTTTTTGGCATCACGCCTGGCGCGCCACGGGAATGGGTTCATGGCCGGTCACATAATGTCACAAACACGGCCCGACCGGCTTTTACGATGGAATGGCAAGTTCGATTTAAATATCACCACTGGAGAAAGAAAATGATGAATAAAGAACGACTGCTGGCGATTCCGTTCGCCGCCTGGCTGGCGACCATCCCGGTCGGCGCCTCGGCCGACACCCCGGCCTTGCCGGCCCTGGATGCCGACCTGAGTCAAACCTCCGTATCGGGCATCTCGTCGGGCGGCTTCATGGCGGCGCAGTTGGCCACCGCCTATTCGGCCACTTTCATGGGCGTGGGCGTGATCGCCGCCGGGCCGTATTATTGCGCCGGCACCTACGAGAGCTTGCCTTTCCTGCAAAACGCGATGACGACCTGCATGGCGCCCTTGGCAGCCTCGGTTGGCGCCGACGCGCGCATCTCATGGAACAACGCGGTGCGCTTCGCCGGCGCCGGCCGGATCGACCCGGTCGCCAATCTGGCGCGCCAACGTGTGTATATTTTCAGCGGCGCCGCCGACCATACGGTCAAGACCATGGTGGTCGATCAAGTCGAACAATACTACCGCCTGGCCGGGGTGCCCGAGCAAAACATCCGTTACCGCAAAGGCGGCGCGGGGCATTCGATCATCACCAAAACAAATGGCGACGTGCGCTGCGAATTGACACAAGCGCCGTTTATTAACAATTGCGGATTCGTCCAGTCGCACGAGCTGCTGCGCCATATCTAT
Source organism: Janthinobacterium sp. (assembly GCA_043787615.1). Classification (GTDB taxonomy): domain Bacteria; phylum Pseudomonadota; class Gammaproteobacteria; order Burkholderiales; family Burkholderiaceae_D; genus Janthinobacterium. The sequence continues at coordinate 1,050 of JAYVUV010000555.1, forward strand.
GCGCAAAAAAACCAGGTGATCGGCAGCGGCCCGGCGCAGGGCGAGATCGTCAAATTCAATCAGCGCGAATTTATCAAAGGCACGCGCGACAGCATGGACAACGACGCCTATGTCTACATTCCTAAGTATTGCACAAGCAATCGCTGCATCGTCCACGTGGCGCTGCACGGCTGCCTGCAAGGGGCCGCGCAAATCGGCGCGCGCTTTTATAAAGGCACGGGCTACAACGAATACGCCGACCAGAACAAGATGATCGTGCTGTATCCGCAAGCGAGCGCGTCGACAGGCATTCCGCCCAACCCGCAAGGCTGCTGGGATTTCTGGGGTTACTCGAGCGAGGATCAGAACACGCCCACTTTTTTCACCCAGGACGCGCCGCAAATGTCGGCCATCGTGGCGATGGTGCGGCGCCTCGGACAAGCCCGCGCCACCCGGCCTTAATGTCTCAGCATCTTCCCTCCACCGCTTATTGAAACGGACCCACCATGTCATCGCACAATCAATGGATCGCCTACGGCAAATCGTCCCTCGCCATGTTCAAGCAAATGGCCGAGGCCAGCAGCGCCGGCTGGAGCGGCGCCGCCGACCATCCGCTGCCTGCGGCCCAGGCCCAAGTAGCCCAGCTGGTCAAGGCCGGCCTGAGCCTGCACCAGGAATGGAGCGCCGTGCAATCGTCACTGCAAATCGGTGTATTGCGCGCCCAAATCGGCATGCTGCGTTCGCACCCGGGGGGCGCCGCGCTGCGTGATCTGATCGGCCTGCAACGCGATTTCCAAGGCGGCCTGACGGCACAGCGCGACGCGATCCTGAAAACCGTCGGCGAGCGCGCCCATACCTGCATCGACGATTTACAAAAGAGCCAAACCAAGGACGACTTGACCATCGTCCTGGCCGGCTTCTTCAATGACCTGGGCGGCACCCTGCGCGAACACGCCGGCCAAACACTGACCTTGATGAATTCGGCCGGCGCCGCTTCCACCGTGTTCACCCATAAAACGCTGGACGCCTTCATCGACCAGGGGGAGCGCACCGCGCACACGCCACCCTGAGCGGGAACCATGGTGGGCTTGCTCATCCACACGGAGGGGTGACCCTCTTTTTTCGCCGGCGCGCGCCCCGTCAGAAGCGGTCAGGGCGCGCGGCCCGGGCCATCTTATGCTCGACCTATCGCCGCCGGCTCACGGCGGCTCGATTCATCCATTGAAAGGAAATCGCTATGGCTATGTTAACGAGTCTGGAAGACATGGTGCGGGCCATCGCCGGCTCGGTGATGAACGCGCAGCACATGGTGGAAAAGGCACAGTTGGCCAATATCGCGTCGTTTTTCGACGATCGGCACCGGCCCACCGTGCTGGAGCTGGAACTGCCGGCCATCCACAGTACCGCCGAAGCCGATTCGCACTATCTTTACCGGGTCCCGGTGATATCGCTGGTGCCGCACAGCTCCCTCATCATTGGCGAGGCCGAAATCGATCTCGACGTCGAGTTGGGCGCTTTCGAGCAGCACGGACGGGAGGGCGTAAACGAAGAATTGATCACGCAATTGGGGCGCGCCGCGCCGGCCGACAAAAAGGCCGGCTTGATGGTGAACGCCAGCCATGGCGGCATGGCCGGCAAAAACGGCAACGCCGTGCACATCAAATTAAAGCTGGTCGCGACCGAAAAATCCGAGGGATTGGCGCGCCTGGTGAACGACGTGGTGCAATCCCAGGGGCCGACGCTCAAACCATCGCCACGAACGAGGCCGTGATGCCGCCGTGCATCAGCCGCCTATCGTCCATTCATAAATCGCTTGTCGGGAGCTTGCCTTGAGCACGAATAACTACCATTTGACGAATATCCGCTATCTCAAGCGTATCGTGGTGGGTAACGATAATCCAAAAAGCATGAAAACCGAAGCGGAGGTGGGGCAGGAAATGGACTTGGTGAATCTCTGCCTGTCCTCCACGCCGCGCGGCTATATCCTCAACGTGGAAAAGAGTTTTGGCTTATACAATATCGGCGAACATCAAGTCGTATTGCAATACGCGGTTTATCATATCGGCTTCGACCGCAAACCCATGTTTTTGGAAAACCATGGGAAACCGTAGAATCGATCCTATCGACATCGATTGCGTGCGCCGTCAACTGACCCGCGCCTATCGCGACACCAACCTGGCGCTGGCGGTGCTGGGCGATCCGCGCAGCGCCCTCATCCGCCACGGAGCGCGCGCGGTGTTCTCCTATATACCGGACGACCCGGCGGCCGCGCGCCGAGCGATCCCGCTCGCGCAATTTCATCGCCAAGGCGCGCTCCGCCTCGAGGCGCTGGAAATCACGCTACACGGTTATTATCTCGAGATTCCCATCGGCGGCACCAATCAAAATGCGGCGGCGTTCAGCATACGCCGTCCGACGCCGTGGCGCCGCGCGCTCGGACTCGCTCCCTTATTAACGCTCACCTTGCGCGCGACGCAAGGCGCCATTGGCGCGACCATCGGCGTCGCGCGCGCCCCCGCGCCGATAGACGGCGCCGATTTCATATTCACGCTCGATCGCGACGATCAAGAAGAGCTGCGTCGACGATATCAAGCGCAAGTGAGGCCCGCCGCCCTGCTGCGTCGATTATCGGCCGGATTGTCGCGCTGGTGGACATGTCCATCGCCTTGATTC
>JAYVUV010000556.1:0-10806 GCA_043787615.1 Janthinobacterium sp.
GTCGCGCAGCATGGTGATGACGATACGACGCGGCCCGGGCAGGGACAGGATATCGGCGACGGCGGTTTTCTTTTCCGGTAAATACAGGGCGATGGCGTAAATTTTGAAGAAGGCCTTGGTGCGCACGCCCAATCCGTTTAACTTCAATTCCTTGTCGCCGACCTGGGACACGTCATCGAACTTGATGCCGCCCGCTTCCGCCGCCAGGGCCGGTCGCATGAGACTGAGCGCCAGGCAGGCGGCCGCCATCAGCGCTTGCAAGCCTCGTTGTTTAGCATTGCTCATTTTCTTGTTTCCCGGTTGAGAGGCATGCGCGTTGAAGCTGCCCTTGGGAAAGAGTGTAAAACAGTCCGGCCGCGGTGTGTACTTATTTTTCTTGAAACGCAGTTGTTTGAAAAAACACATTCAGCGCCGGCCGGGCCGGGCGGCGGTCAAGAGGTTTGCAGGCGTTCGTATTTAGCGCGCAGTTCGGGTTCGGTCTCGCGCCAAGCCGGATCGAAAGGGATGCAACTGACCGGACACACTTGCTGGCATTGCGGCTCGGCGAAGTGACCGACGCATTCCGTACATTTGTTCGGATTGATTTCGTAAATTTCCGCGCCCATGTAAATGGCGTCGTTCGGGCACTCGGGCTCGCACACGTCGCAATTGATACAGTCGTCGGTGATCATCAGTGCCATGGCGGACTCGCTATTACTCGGTTTGGCCGGCGGTGGCGGCGATTTTCTTTTGCAGCCAACGGTCCACCGACGGGAAGACAAATTTCGATACGTCGCCGCCCAATATGGCGATTTCGCGCACGATGGTGCCGGAAATGAATTGGTATTGGTCGGATGGCGTCAGGAACAAGGTTTCGACATCGGGCAGCAGGTAGCGGTTCATTCCCGCCATCTGAAATTCGTATTCGAAGTCGGACACGGCGCGCAAGCCGCGCACGATGACGCGGGCGTCGTGTTTGCGCACAAAGTCCTTGAGCAAGCCGGAAAAACTCTCGACCTGCACATTCGGATAGTGGCCCAGCACTTCATTGGCGATCGTCAGGCGTTCGTCCAGCGAAAAGAAAGGCTTCTTGTTTTTGCTGTCGGCCACGCCGACGATCAGCTTGTCGAACAAGCCCGATGCGCGCCGCACCAGATCTTCATGACCGCGGGTGAGCGGATCGAACGTGCCCGGATAGACGGCTACAACCATTGCGGCTCCCTGGAGATGCACCAATATAGAACGCGCATTATGCCTGAAAAGCGGGCGCACCCCGCCGCGCGATGGCGCCCGCGCCCTATTCGGGAGCGTAGTCAGGCGTCGGCGGCGGGGCCAAAGCGGCGCAATAAATGATAGTGGACGGTGCCGGCTTTATCGGCCCTGAGCACTTCCCAGTCCAGCATCCAATCCGGCTTGACGTCGTCGGGCTGGTCGAAGGTGAGCGGCAAGCCCGACTCCGCATACACCAGGCCCCCGTCTTTCAATACAGCGCGACATAGCGGCAAAATGCGCGACAGGAAGTCTTGCTGGTAGGGCGGATCGAGAAAGATCAAATCGAAACGCTGGCCGCGCAAGGCCATGCTTTGGGCCGCTGCCAAGGCGTCGCCGCGCACCAGTTGCACCTGCTCGGCGCGCAGCTTGGTTTTGATGTCCTCCAGCTGACGGACGATGGGGGTGTGGCTGTCGACCATGGTGACCGATCGGGCGCCGCGGCTGGCCGCTTCGAAACCGAGCGCGCCGCTGCCGGCGAACAGGTCGAGGCAATCGGCCTCGGCCCAGGAACCGTCGCGTAAATGATTGATCCAGTTGAACACCGTTTCACGCACGCGGTCCGGGGTGGGGCGCAGGCCGAGCGCGTCGAGCACCGGCAAGGCGGTGCGTTTCCAGGCACCGCCGATAATGCGTACTTGATTGGCGTGGGGCGCGCGGTGCACCGGAACTTTGGCTGGCTTCTTTTTTTGCATGAGACAACGGGTCGATTGATCGTCGGCCACTATAGCATAGGGGACCGGCGCGGCAGGCCCCGCCCTTATCGTGCTTCGGCCGCCAAGGCGTTGAAATCGTCGATCCAGCCCTGCATGCGTTTCTGGGCGTGCGCTTTTTGCGCCGGCGTGGCGATCTTGATCACGGTGAGCACCAGTTGCGCCGTGCTGTCATTGTAGGCGTCGAAAAAAGCCTTGTGCTCGGAATTGTCCAGGCGTTCGAAGCTTTCCTTGATCAGGGTGTGAATCAGGGCCATGGTGGCTTCCCGGCTCGGTTTTTCACGCTGTATCTTGTTCATCAAGGCGAGGATGTTTTTTTGGCGTCGCATGCGTTCATCCAGCCAGATTTGATTGTCGAGCGGGCGCGTGTCGGACGCCTTGCGTATCAGCTGTTCCTGTTCGCCGCTGAAATTGCCGAACCAAAGCTCGAACTGTTCCATCGATTTCTCGTAACGGTATTTTTGGCGTTTTTCCGTGTCGCCGCGCAGGAATTTTTTACGGTAGTCGTCATTATTGGAAGCGAACTTCTTTTCCATGGTCGCGATCTGCTCCGGCCGCAGCGCGCGCGCCAGATCGGCCAATTGGGGCTGGGCCTTGTACAGCAGCGCCTCGGTGCGCTGTTTGACGTCGGCGTAATCGGCCAGCAAATCGGCTTGTGTGATATTGCCTTGCAACTGCTTCTGACCATTGCTCAGCACCTGGATGTAATCCTTGAGCTGGGTTTTGCGATGCCATTGGAATAGCTGGTCGATGTCTTGTTTGACGCCGCCTTTTTGATCGGAATCGAGATCCACGTACGCGTTGAGCCACCAGTACAGCAAAGTTTCACCATGGTTGTAGGTGAGCCGGATCGAGCTGCAAGCGGCCAGCGTCGCCACGAGCGCGATCAAGAACAAGGCGCGCAAGCGGTTGCCGCCCAAGTACTGCGTGTTAAACTTTTTCATATTCTCAACTTCTATTAAATACGGCTTATGAATGTAGTTATCCTCGCCGCCGGCATGGGCAAACGCATGCGATCCGCGCTGCCCAAAGTGTTGCATCCTTTGGCTGGCAAGCCGTTGCTATCGCACGTCATCGACACCGCGCGCAGCTTGAACCCGTCCAAATTATGCGTTATTTATGGACATGGGGGCGCCGCCGTGCTCGATCTGATCGAGAAATCGAACCATGGCCGGGCGGCCGCGATCGATTCCGCTCTTCAACAGCGGCAATTGGGTACCGGTCACGCGGTCGCGCAAGCGGCGGCCTGGTTGGACGACGCCATGCCCACTTTGATCTTATATGGCGACGTGCCGCTGACCACCGCCGCCTCGCTGCGGCGGCTGGTCGAGGCCGCCGGGAGCGACAAGTTGGGCATCTTGACGGTGGTGCAAGCCGATCCGTTCGGGCTCGGCCGCATCGTGCGCGAAAATGGCCGTATCACCCGCATCGTCGAAGAAAAGGATGCCACCGAGGCCGAGCGCGCCATCCAGGAAATTAATAGCGGCATCATGGTGGCGCCCACCGCCGCCTTGAAAACCTGGTTGGCGGCGCTGTCGAACGACAATGCGCAAGGCGAATATTATTTGACCGATATCGTGGCCCAAGCGGTTTCCGGCGGCGTGCCGGTGGTTTCGGCCCAGCCGGGCGCGCAGTGGGAAGTGGCGGGGGTCAATAGCAAGCTGCAGTTGGCGCAACTGGAGCGTATCCACCAAGGCAATGTCGCGCTGGATTTGCTGGAACAGGGCGTGACCCTGGCCGACCCGGCGCGCATCGATGTGCGCGGCGAACTGGTGTGCGGACGCGACGTGACGATCGATGTCGGCTGCGTGTTCGAGGGACGGGTCGAACTGGCCGATGGCGTGACGGTGGCCGCCAACTGCGTGCTGATCGATGCGCGCGTCGGCGCCGGCGTCAGCATCAAGCCGTTTTGCCATATCGAACAAGCCGTGGTGGGGCCGGCTTGCGTGATCGGACCGTATGCCCGCCTGCGGCCGGGCACGGAGCTGGCCGAGGACGTGCATATCGGTAATTTTGTGGAAATCAAAAATAGCCAGATCGCGGCCCATAGCAAGGCCAATCATTTGGCTTATGTGGGCGATAGCACGGTGGGCGCGCGGGTCAATATCGGCGCCGGCGTCATCACCTGCAATTACGACGGCGCCAATAAATCGCGCACCGTGATCGAGGACGACGCCTTCATCGGCAGCGACAGCCAGCTCATCGCGCCGGTCACGGTCGGCCGGGGCGCCACCATCGGCGCCGGCACTACCCTGTCGAAGAATGCTCCGGCCGGCAAGTTGACGATTTCGCGCGCGCGACAGCTCACCTTGGAGAACTGGGCGCGTCCGGTGAAGGTCAAAAAATAAGCTACGCTTTCCGGTCCCGCCGTCCGGGACCGGCCCGCTGTCTTCCCCCTTCCGGTTGTGCATAACTTTGTGGATAAGTCATTCGACAAGCTCGAACGGGTTTATCTCCAGCCCTTCAATGCTATCGATTTAGCAATGTTAGGCATTGTTCAAATCTGTGCATAACTTTGTGGGTAAGTGATCTGACAATCCTTGGTTAAGCCGTGTATAAGCTGGGGGTAAAGCCGCTCCGAGCGTGGCTGGCGGCCATTTTCATGCGTTCGTCCAGACTGTATTTTGAGTGTGAATAAACTTGTGGGTAACTGGTCTGATAAGCGCTGGATAAGCTGTGCGGATCTACTTGCTCAATCTGGTCCTGCGATGCGCGGCGCAGCTTGATTGAATTGTGGATAAATCTGTGCAAAACCCGATAGCTAAGCCGGTATAAGTCGGGATAAGTGCGAAATCCGTCCCGACCGGGCATCGCTTTTTTGATCAGGTCGCCCACGCGCGGTGGAGAAAGCTGTGGGTAAGCTGTTGGCAAACGGGGGATAACTGTCAAACCGCGATTTTGGTCTCGAACTTGCTGCGATGCGTGGAAAAATAGCTTTTGACGTTGCGCACATTGGTATGGGTGGCGAACAGGCGATGCGCCAAGGCGTGGTAGGCCGGCATATCGCTCACCTGGACGATCAGCACGAAGTCCGGCCCCGGCGACACCCGGTAGCATTGTAAAACGGCCGCTTCCACGCCGACGTGCCGCTCGAATTCTTCCATCCGGTCGGCGGCTTGCACATCGAGCATGATTTCGACGATGGCGCTCAAGCGCGCCCCCACCATGCCGGGCGCCACGATCGCCACCTGTTTCTCGATCACGCCGCTTTGCCTTAGATACTTGACTCTACGCAAACATGTCGGCGCCGACACATGCACCGCCAAGGCCAGCTCATTATTTGTTTGCGATGCGTCAATTTGTAACGCATTCAAGATGCGACGATCCACATCATCCAAGCTTATTGTCGCGTTCATGTGCCGATCCTGATGGTTTTGAAAAAATATCTCGATGAGATGAAAGGATATTTCATGATGAAATCGTATTGAAATATTGTTTCATATGTGAGCTGAATTAGAAAGCATATTTCAGTCGCGCTGCTCTAGCATGCGTTCACTAACTTTTTCCAGCAGAGGTTCCCATGTGTGGCATCGTCGGCGCGGTAGCGCAACGCAACATCACTCCCATCTTGCTGGAAGGCTTGAAGCGGCTTGAATATCGCGGCTATGATTCCTGCGGCGTCGCGCTGCATGTGGAAGGACGATTGCAGCGCTCGCGCAGCACTTCCCGCGTCGCCGATCTGGAAAAGCAGATCGTGGGCGCCACCCTCGCCGGTTTCACCGGCATCGCCCACACGCGCTGGGCAACCCACGGCGCGCCGTTGTCGCACAATGCCCACCCCCATTTTTCTCCCAGCGACGAGAACGCCCGCATCGCCCTGGTTCACAACGGCATCATCGAAAACCACGACGAATTGCGCGCCGAACTAAGCGCGCTCGGGTATGTATTCCAAAGCCAAACCGACACCGAAGTGATCGCTCACTTGGTCGATAGATTGTATGACGGCGACTTGTTCGATACCGTGCAGCGGGCCGTGAAGCGGCTGACGGGCGCCTACGCCATCGCCGTCTTTTGTCGCGAAGAACCGCACCGCGTGGTGGCGGCACGCCAGGGCTCGCCGTTGATCGTGGGTCTGGGCCAGGGCGAAAACTTCGTCGCTTCGGACGCCATGGCACTGGCCGGCACCACCGACCAAATCGTTTATCTGGAAGAGGGCGACGTGGTCGACCTGCAATTATCACGTTGCTGGATTGTCGACGTCGACGGCAAGCCGGCGCGGCGCGAGGTGAAAACCGTGCACGCCCACACCGGCGCGGCCGAGCTCGGTCCCTACCGCCACTACATGCAAAAGGAAATCTTCGAGCAGCCGCGCGTGATCGGCGACACCCTGGAGGGCGTCACCGGCGTGATGCCGGAATTGTTCGGCGACGGCGCCTATCAAATATTCAAGCAGATCGACCGGGTGCTGATACTGGCATGTGGCACCAGTTATTATTCCGGCTTGACGGCGAAATACTGGATCGAATCGGTGGCCAAGGTGCCGGTCAACGTGGAAATCGCCAGCGAATACCGCTACCGCGACAGCGTGCCGCATCCAAACACGCTGGTGGTCACCATTTCGCAAAGCGGCGAAACGGCCGACACCCTGGCCGCCTTGAAACACGCGCGCGGCCTAGGCATGGAACATACTCTCACCATTTGCAATGTCGCCACCAGCGCCATGGTGCGCGAATGCGCGCTGGCTTATATCACGCGCGCCGGCGTCGAAGTCGGCGTGGCTTCGACCAAGGCTTTCACCACGCAGTTGGCGGCGCTGTTTTTGCTGACCTTGACCCTGGCCCAGATTAACGGCCGCCTCAGCGACGAGGAAGAAGCGGCGCACTTGAAAGCGATGCGCCATCTGCCGGTGGCGATCGCCGCGGTGCTGGCGCTGGAGCCGCAAATCATGGCATGGGCGGAAGACTTCGCGCGCAAGGAAAACGCCCTCTTCCTGGGTCGCGGCATGCATTATCCGATCGCCCTGGAGGGCGCGCTCAAGCTCAAGGAAATTTCGTACATCCACGCCGAGGCTTATCCGGCGGGCGAATTGAAGCATGGTCCGCTGGCGCTGGTGACCGAGGAAATGCCGGTCGTCACGATCGCGCCGAACGATACCTTGATCGAAAAACTCAAGTCCAACATGCAGGAAGTGCGCGCGCGCGGCGGTCAATTGTTTGTGTTCGCCGACGTCGATTCGCGCATCACCTCGGGCGAGGGCGTGCATGTGATCCGTTTGCCCGAGCATTATGGTTTGCTGTCGCCGATCTTGCACGTGGTGGCGCTGCAATTGCTCGCCTACCATACGGCCCTGGCGCGCGGCACCGATGTGGACAAGCCGCGCAATTTGGCCAAGTCGGTGACGGTGGAGTGAACCAGCGCTCGGGCGATTCAGCTGTAGGCGGAAGTCAATGTGAATGTGTCGGCCCGCTTAAAAGCACGCGCTTGGGATCCTATTTATTCCTCGCATTCCAAGGCGCGCACGCCGTACCAGCGTTCTTGGAAAAAAAACCGCAAACGTCATGAATTCGCCCTCTGCGCCAACTTATTGGACGGCCCGGTTTGTTCCGCAAACAGTTCGGCGACGAAATCGACAAATACCTTGACCTTGGCGGCGCGGTGGTGACGCCGATGAAAAAGGGCGGATACGGTCGGACCCGGCGCTTTGAAATCGGTCAGCAATGGAACCAATTCGCCGTTTCGAATGGCGTCGGCCGCAGACCAGGACAGCACTTGGACAATGCCGCAACCAGTCTTCGCGGCTTCAATCAAGGTCTCCACGTGATCCGATACAAGCACGCCGTGCGGGGTAAACTCGAATCGTTCTTCAGCGCGTGCGAAATACCACGGGCGCGGCTTTTGCGACTTTGGATAGATAAACGTCAGGCAAGCAAACGCATGCACTTGTTCCGGCGCCTGGGGCATCCCGTACTTGGCCACATACTGCGCCGAAGCGCAGCAGACATAATCGGTTGCCGCCAGTGGCCGCGCAATCAGGTTCGAGTCGGGTAAGTCGCCGATGCGGATGACAACATCGATTCCCTCGTCGATCAGGTCGATGGTTCGGTCGCTAACGCTCAGGTGCAGGCGAATATCGGGATAGGCGGCGGCAAAGCGCGCCAACGCGGGCGCCACCAATGTGCGGCTGACGATCGCCGGTATATCGACACGCAGGCGACCGCCTGGATGCTGGCTCGCGTCGCGCAGATCGCTCTCCAATTCGCTCATGTCCAACAGAAGTGCGCGCGCCTGATCGTAACAGCGCTGTCCTTCGTGCGTGAGCGACATGCGGCGCGTCGTCCGATTGAGCAACTTGACCTCGAAATGCTCCTCCAATGCGAGCACCTGGTTCGTGACCGACGATGACGACAAACCCAGCTTTTCCGCCGCCCGACTGAAGCCGCCGGCATCGACCACCGCACAAAATATTTTCATGGCGTTCAGCCGATCCATACCGCTCCTTGATTGGGTGTTCCACTTTCGACGGCTTTGCTGCGGCCGGGATTATCCACGTTTGCGCAATACTGAACCGCGCGTGGCCCGCTTTCGCCATTCTTCGCTTTTACCTAGACTTGGGACATCGCGATTTGCGACACAACCGTCATAACAGGAAGCCATCATGCCCCAATCAAGCACCATGCGCGCAGTTGTTCTGAGCGCCTACGAAACCGCACCTTTGTTGCAGGATGTCGCGCGTCCAGTGGCCGGCCCCGGCCAGGTCTTGGTGCGCATCGAAGCCAGCGGCGTCAACCCGGTCGATACCAAGATCATCGCCGGCAAAGCCGCGCACGCGCAGCCCGTGCTACCGGCCATCCTGGGGATCGACTTGGCCGGCGTTGTGGAAAACTTCGGTGCGGGCGTGACGGCCTTCAAGGCCGGGGATGAAGTATACGGGATGACCGGCGGAATTGGCGGGGTGCAGGGATCGCTGGCTGAATTCGCCGCCGTGGATGCGGAGTTGCTCGCCATTAAGCCACGCAATATTTCGATGCGTGAAGCCGCTGCGTTGCCCCTCATTTTCATCACCGCCTGGGAAGGGCTTGTCGACCGTGCCCATGTTGGCGATGGCATGCGCGTGCTGGTGCACGGTGGCGCGGGTGGCGTCGGCCATATCGCGGTCCAGATCGCCGTATCCTTCGGCGCCAAAGTTTTCGCGACCGGCAACGTCGGCCAACTACAGGCGATCAGGGCGCTTGGCGCCACGGCGATCGACCACCAGGCCGAATCGGTGGACCAATACATGGCGCGCCACACCGGAGGCGAAGGTTTCGACATCGTCTACGACACCGTGGGGGGCGCGACGCTCGACGCCTCGTTCCGCGCCGCGCGTTTATATCTCGGCCATGTCGTCAGCTGTCTTGGTTGGGGAACCCATGCGCTGGCGCCGCTGTCGTTCCGCGCCGCGACATATTCCGGCGTATTCACCATGTTGCCACTGCTATCCGGCAAGGGGCGCGCGCGCCACGGCGCCATTATGCGCGAAGCCACCAGGCTAATCGAAGCCGGGAAAATCAAGGTCACGCTCGATGCGGCGCATTATTCGCTGGCCACGGTCGGCGCCGCCCACCAATCCATTATCGATGGAACCACGCGCGGAAAATTGGTGATCGACGTGGCGTGAGCGCGCGTTCCAAGGCAGTCATGGCGGCTTACAAATAACCCGGTGGAGTAGACCAATCCGGCGCCTTATGTAATAATTTGTCCACCAAAACCGCGAAAAACGGCCATCTGGATTCGGCGAGCTCACTTGCCGCTCGCTCAGATCGCCGCGCACACGCCGACCAGTCGATTCGTCCGGTCGGCCAGCGTTTCCCCCGACCTCGGTCGGACATGATTACGAGCTTCGCGCCGTGGCGCGATGGGTTCGTAGTATCGGAGCGCGCCATGACCAAAGCTTTAACCTCATCAACATTATCAGCCCCTCCCCGTATCGCCATCGTCGGGGCTGGCCTGGGTGGATTGACGCTCGCACGCGTGCTACATATCCACGGCATTCCATCCACTATCTATGAAGCCGACGCATCGCCGACCGCACGCGAGCAGGGTGGATTGCTCGATATTCACGAATACAATGGCCAACTCGGACTAAAGGCGGCGGGTCTGTATGAAAAGTTCTTGGACTTGGTGCTTCCAGGCGAGGACGCCAAACGGGTGGTGGACAAACATGGCCATGTCTTGCTCGATCGACCCGGCTTGGGTAGTCTCGCCAAGCCGGAAGTGGACAGGGGCGAACTGCGCCGGCTCCTGATCGATTCCTTACCATCGGACGCGATTCGCTGGGGCCATAAGCTTATCCAAACGATCCACCTCATTGCAGGCCAATACCAGCTCGTGTTCGCGGATGGCGCATCGGTCGGGACCGATCTTTTAGTTGGCGCGGATGGCGCGTGGTCGAGAGTGCGTCCCCTGCTTTCCAGCGCGCAGCCAGAATATATCGGCACCACTTTCATCGAGACGAACATGCTCGCCGACACCGCCCGGCGTACGGCCAGCGCGGCAGCGATCGGCGCTGGCACCCTCATGGCGGTGGAGCCAGGGCAAGGTATTTTGGCGCATCGTTATGCCAACGGGAATGTGCGCGCCTACATCGCGCTGAATAGGCCGCAAGCGTGGGTGAATTCCATCGATTTTAGCCGCCCTTCGGTGGGACTGAAGCGCATCGCCGAGGAGTTTGAAGGCTGGGCGCCGCAACTGAAAGCGCTCATCACCGAGGTCGACAGCGAGCCGCTTGTGAGGCCGATCTACGCCCTTCCTATTGATCACCGGTGGGCGCGCCTGGCTGGCGTCACCCTGGTGGGCGACGCGGCCCATTTGATGTCGCCATTCTCGGGCGAAGGCGCCAACCTTGCGATCTACGACGGTGCCGAGC
>JAYVUV010000557.1:0-6714 GCA_043787615.1 Janthinobacterium sp.
CCGGCCCGCACGGGGATGTCGCAAATGTCGGGTTGGCGCGGCAGTTCGGCGATCGAAATGTGTTCGAGCATCTGGTTGCGCTCGCCGTAACGGCTGAAAAACACGCTGCCGTGGGTGATCTGGCGCCCGGCCCGGCGCGTGCTTTCGCGCAGGGCGGCCAGGCGGGCGTGCAGCTCGGCGACCTCGGCGGCGCTGCGGCAGCACAGGGTTTGTATCCACAGTTCCAAAATCGAGGGGCCGCCGGTGAATACGCCGATGCTTTGGTTGATCAAGGCGCCGCCCATGCGGGCGTTGATTTCGATGATGTCCCAATGGCCGTCGGCCGGCTGGTGGCGCATCTCGATGTGGTAGCAGCCGGCCTCCAGCTCCAGCGCGTGCAGGCAGCGCGCCACATAGTGTTCGCCGGCCAGCTGGTGGGCGTCGCTCAGGCGCGGCGCGGGGCAGGAATTGCTGGTTTCGAGGGTGGTGCCGCCGGCCTCGTCCAGATACTTGGCGTGCACCCCGATCACATAGCTCTGGCCCTCGGCCACCAGCACCTCGAAACTGTATTCGTCGCCGCCCACGTAATCTTCGGCGATGAAGTCGAACTGGCCGGCGAAGATGGCGCGGAAGGCCAGGTCGTCGCGCATTTGCCCCTGCAAGGCTGCCAGCTTGGCCATGTTCAGGTCCGGTTCCAGCCGGAAGCAGGCGAAGGAGCCGGCGCCGCGCCGCGGTTTGACGAAGTGGCGTTGGCCGTCCGCTTGCAGGAGGGGCAGGCTGGTGGCGTCGAGCAGCACCGCGTTCGAGCGGCTCAAGCCTTGTTCGAACAAATCCTTGCGGCACAGGTATTTATCCATGCAATGGGCGATCTCGGCCGGTCCGGCGTCGGTCGCGCCCAGCTCGGCGTTGGTGAGCGCCATCAAGTGGCGGTAGCCCTCGAAGGTGGCCAGCGCGGCCAGCACCTCGTAGCCCTCGGCGGCCGCTTGCTCGAGCACGGTGCGCACGTGGCCCTGGTCCAGATAGCTGTCCTCCACATGCCACAGGCGCTGGGGCGCCAGCGCGCGCAGCTGGTCGAGGTCGCGCGTGTCGCGCGGCCGCGAGCTCAGCACCAGGCAAGCGACGTCCAGTTCGCGCAGCGCCTTTTGCACGGCGGCCAGATAGGCCCGGCCTTGATGGGCGAACAGCAGCAGTGCTTTTCTCGGCTTGCCGGCCGGGACGGCGGCGTCGGGTGCCGTCGTGGCGATGGAAAAAGTGGCCATGGCTTGCCGCATATCGCGCTCGACCTGTTCGGCCGAGGCCGCGCTGAACAGGAAGCGGCCCGCTTGCAGCGAGGCGTAGCCTTCTTCATGCTCGATCACCTGGCCCACGGCCGGCAACAGTTCCAGATACAGGCTGGGCAATTGGCCGAGCAGGCTGGTGACGGCCGTCACGCGCAGCGGCAAGCCCGGCGGACGGGGAAACATCAGCCAGCCACCCACGCTGTTGTTCGCTTGCGGCGGCAGTTGCGGCGCGCGGCCCATGATCAGCTTGAGCCATTCGGCGAACAGATTGACTCCGGTGTTACGATGGATCATGGACGGCACGTCGGCCCCGCCGACCCGCGCCCCCACTTCCAGGAACACCAGTTCGCCGCTCGGGGTCTGGAACAATTCCAGATGGAAGGGGCAGGCGCGCAGGCCCAGCGCCGTCAGGCAGCGGGTGGAAAAGTCGTTCAAGGCGGCGTGCAAGGCCGTGTCCGGCGCCACCATCACCGCGCCCAGCGGCGCGCCCAGGGTGAAGTCGAGACAGGGATTGAGATAGCGCGACGGCGCCATGAACAGCACCCGGCCTTCGCGGTCGAGCAAGCCGTCCACATGGAACAGGGTGCCGTCGATGAATTCTTCCAGGTCGTGGGCCTGGCCTTCGGGCAAGGCCAGCACCGCCGCTTCCAGTTGCGCCCGGTCGGCCAGTTTTTGCACGCCCTGGCTCGATTGACCATCGATCGGCTTGAGGATCAGTGGAAAGCCGGTCTCGCCGGCGAAGGCCAGGGCCGCCTCCAGCCCGGCCGCGCCGTTTCGGACGTCCAGGTAGCGCGGCGCGCGCAGGCCGGCCGCCAGCACTTTTTGTTTCATCAGCAGCTTGTCGCGCCCGGCCCGGTTTTGTTCGCCGCGGTTGCCCGGCACGTCGTACTGTTCGCGCAATTGGGCCGAAACGTCTTGCAGCGATTCGGAAAACGCGACGATGCGGTCGATGGCGCCGTGGGCGGCCACGATGTGCTCGAACGGCGCGCGGTAGGCGGCCGCGTCGCCCAACTGGTCGAGCTGGTAGAGCGCGTAACTGCCGGGCGCGGCCGTCACGCCGGACCGGCCGCGCCGGTTGACGATGTAACTGACGTGGTGATCGGTATGGGAGATCGCATCCTGATACGACACCAGATCGAAGTCCCAGCGCGCCGGGTCGTCGAAGTGGGGCAGATTGTTAATGATGACTATGTTCACGTAAGCCTCTAGGATGAAGGAAGATCAAGCGTGTTCGGTGCTCAGCAGGGTGGCGACGACCTCCACCAGCCGCTCGATTTCGGCGCCGCTGCCGATCGAGACGCGCACGTGCCGTGGCAAGCCGTAGGCGTGCATGGCGCGCAGGATGAAGCCGCGCGCCAGCGCGCCCTGGTACACCCGCTGCGCCACCTCGCCCAGGTCCACCAGCACGAAATTGGCGCCGCCGTCGTGGCAAGTCAGGCCGAGACCGCTCAAGGCGCGCACCAGCTGGCGCCGGCCTTGGGCGATGGCGGCCACCGTGCGCGCCATGTGGGCCTGGTCGGCCAGCGCCGCGCGCGCGCCCGCCAGGGCCACCCCCGCCACCGGAAACGGGCGGCCGATGCGGCCCAGATAATCGATCACGGCCGGGTCCGCCACGGCGTAACCGATACGCATGCCGGCCAAGCCGTAGGCTTTCGAGAAGGTGCGCGTGAGCACGAGCCGTGGATAGCGCCGCGCCAGCGCCAGGGTGGCCGCCGCCAGGGTCGGGTCGGGAAACTCGACATAGGCTTCGTCCAGCACCAGCACCACGTGCGCCGGCAAGGCCGCCAGCAAGCGCTCGACCTCGGCCGCGCCCAGCCATTGACCGGATAGATTGGTCGGGCTGTCGATCACGATCAAGCGGGTGTCGGCGTCGACCAAGGCCAGCAAGCGGTCGACCTGGTGGCCGAAATCGGGGTTCGACTCGGCCAGCCGGATCGCGCCGCGCTGGGTCTGGATGAAGGCGCCGTACGCGCTATAGCCGTAGCGCGACAGCACCACGTTGTGGCGCTCGTCCACGAACAGGCGCACCAGCGACTCGATCAAGTCGATCGAGCCGTTGCCCAGCGCGATGCGGGCGGCCGGCACGTCCAGATGCGCGGCCAAATCGTCCAGCAGGGCGCCCGTGTCTGGATAGCGGTTGGCCTGGCCCAGCGCCTCGCGCATGGCGGCGGCCACCGCCGGCGCGGGTGGATACGGCACCTCGTTGCTGGAAAACTTGAAGATGGCGTCGAGGCCGGTGTCGCGCCGCAGTTTTTGTTCGGTGATGCCGGCCTGATACGGTTTTAACGCTTGCAGGGCCGGCAACACCAGCTGGGACCATTCCATGGCTTATTCCTCTCAAGTGGGGCGGATCAAACCACCGCGTAGCCGGATTGCTTCATCGCCGAGACCGGCTTGCGCAGGTGCGAGCCTTCCTGCACCTCGAAGATGGAGCCGAACTCGCGCTCGGCGATCGGCATCCGGTACACCCCGGCCTCGACCCGGGCGTGGGCCGAACGCTGGCCGCGCAGCAGCTTGACGCCCGGCTCGTTGTGGGCCGCGTGCGGGCCGAAGTAGATCGGCAGCGCGTCGGCGGCCCGGTAAGCCGGCAAAAAGGTGCGGCGCGGCAGGTCCGACTCGTTGCGGCGCGAGGAGTGCAAGGTCATGCAGTGCAGCAGCAACACGCCGCCGGCCGCCACTTCGATGTCGACCGCCTCGGCCTCGTCCACGTCGCTGACCTTGCCGCGGAAGTAACCGTCCACCTCGTGCGAGCGCAAGCCGCGCTTGTGCGAGCCGGGCACCACGCGCAGGCAACCGTTGTGGATATTGGCCTCGTCGAGGAAGATCAAGGCCGTCAGCAAATCGGTGTTGGAGTGGGGATAGTAGGAAAAATCCTGGTGCCACTCGACCGGGCTGCCGACCTTCGGCCCCTTCATGTTCAGTTTGCTGTACTGAAACAGGATATTGCCGCCGATCAGGTCTTCGATCGCGTCGAGCAGGGCCGGATCGGCCGCCATCTGCTCGAACACCTGGTGTTTCTGGGTGGGCGACCAGATCCGCCGCACGGTGCCGGCGTCGCTCGGCTCGAGCTCGAACGCTTTTTCCGTGTTGGCCGGATCGAGCAATTCGCCGATGGCGCCGTGGGCCTGGGCCAGGCGGGCCGGGTCGAACATGCCGTCGAGCACGAGATAGCCGTGCTCGGCGTAAAACTGGGATTGCTGTTCTGTGAGCATGATGTGACTTTCCATAATCGTGATCGCCGATGGGCGACCGGTGGCTAGGCGCTGTGCAGGGAACCGTCGGTGTCGGCCGTCTGGGCCGGCTCGACTTCGGTATAGCTCACGCCCAGGCCCTGGAACTGGCTAAGGAAGTCGGGGAAGGAGCAATTGACGTCTTGATAGCCGTCCAGCAAGTTCGGCTGTTTCGAGCGCAGCGAGGCCATGAACAGCGACATGAAGATGCGGTGGTCGCCCCAGCTCGACAGCGTGACATCGCCGGCGTAGGTTTCGCCGTGGCCGCGGATCTCGAAGCCGTCGTACACGCCGTCGCGGAACAGGGCGCGGATATCGACCCCCATTTTGCTCAATTCGGCCACGATGGCCTTCACCCGTGGCGACTTGTGCAACCGCGTGATGGAAGCGCCGATCACGCGGAAAGTGCCTTGCACGTGGGCGCCGATGGCGGCCAGGGTCGGCACGATGTTGGGGAAATCGGAGGCGTCGAATTCGAAGTCGCCGCGCAGCTGCGGATACGGATTGGTCAGGGTCAGGGTGTGGCGCACGTCGTCGAACTGCACCGTCAAGCCGAGCGCCTTGACCACGTCGATGATGGCCCGTTCGCCCTGCAAGCTGGTGCTGTTGATGTTACCGAACACGGTGGTGCCCTGGAACAGGGTGGCCGCGCCGATCAGGTAGGACGAGGAAGTGTAATCGCCGTAGACCTGGTAGTGGGCCGGCTGGTAGTGGCCGGGATGGACCACGATGCGCGCGAAGTCCTCGCTCACATCGACCGTGATGCCGGCCTGGCGCAGCGCGGCCACGGTTTGGCGGATATAGGAGATCGACAGGATCTCGCCTTCGATCACGATCTCGGTGGCGGCATCGGCCAGCGGCGCGGCGAACATCACGGCGGTGACGAATTGCGAGCTGACGTTGCCGGGCAGGGTGCAGCGCCCGCCGCGCAAGCCGCCACCCCAGTTGACGATGGGCGCTTTGCCTTCGTCGCCCACGTATTCGATGTTCGCGCCCAACTGGCTCAAGGCGTCGAACAGGGGCGCCATCACGCGCCCGCGCAGCACCGCGTCGCCGCTGATCACGGTGGCGGTGGAGGAAAAGCAGGTCAGCGCCGACAGCACCCGGAACACCAGGCCGGAGCCGAGCGCGTCGATCACGTATTTGCCGGCTTTCAGATCGCGACCGACGCCGTCGATCTCCAGATAGCCTTCGTGCTCGTGGATGATGGCGCCGATGGCGCGGCAGGCATCCTTCATGGTGGTGGTTTCGACGCAGCGCAGATCGTTGTCGATGCGCGAGCGGCCCTTGGCCAGGGTGGCGGCCAGAATGGCGCGCTGGGTCTCCGGCTTGGAAGAGGGGATCACGGCCTTGCCCTTCAATTCGGTGACCGGGTTGACGCGCAAATGGGTGGGATGAAAGTTCATGGTTTTCTCGAAATGGTGGTGGGGACGCGGGAGGGCGGCGCCTCAGGCGGCATGGGCGGTGCGGGCGTAACGCGCCGAATAGCCCTGGGTGTGTTCGTCGGCCGACAGATTGGCGGGCAGGGTGCGGCGGTGGGCCGCCAGCGCGTCGACCAGTTTGGC
Source organism: Janthinobacterium sp. (assembly GCA_043787615.1). Classification (GTDB taxonomy): domain Bacteria; phylum Pseudomonadota; class Gammaproteobacteria; order Burkholderiales; family Burkholderiaceae_D; genus Janthinobacterium. The sequence goes on from JAYVUV010000557.1 coordinate 6,055, forward strand.
GGCGCCGAAGTGGATCACGTCGGTGGCCGGCAAGCCGGTTTCGCGTTCGATGCGCTGCACGTAGGCGGCCGCTTCGAGTTCGGTCAAGTGGCCGCAGTGGACGCTGATGGCCACCACCTTGGCCGGGCGCACGAAGGAACCGAGTTCCTCGTACAGGCGGATCAATTCCGGCAGGGGGCGCAGCGGCACGTTGGGCCAGCCCTTGTGGTGATCGAGGCCGGCCTCGTGGCACAGCACCATCGCCTGCGGCATGGCGCCGTGCAGTAAGCCGAGCGTGACGCCGCTGTAGGCCGGATGCGAAATCGAGCCCTGGCCTTCGACCACCACCCAGTCGTGCTGCTCGGCCACCTCCAACACCAGCGCCTCGCTCACGCCGGCCACGAAGTCGGACGGCACCGCGTCCACCGCCACGCCGGTGCCGCTGATGTAGATGCCGCTTTGGCCGGTGGCGGCGAAGCCGGCCTTGTAGTCGCGCCGCGCCGCTTCCTGGACGATTTCGATGGCGGTGGTTTTTTTGCCGACGCGGCAATCGCTACCCACCGTGTGGATCACGTAACGATCCAGTTCGGCGACCCGGGTGGCGCTGGTGGCCAACACTTCGGGCGGCTCCTTGGTGTCCCAGATGCGGCTGCCCGAGGCGGCCGCCAGCTGGATGAATTT
>JAYVUV010000558.1:0-1609 GCA_043787615.1 Janthinobacterium sp.
CCGCGTCACAACCGGCGCCAAGGGCGGCCAAGTCACGGCGTCGGTGAAAGCCGGCAACAAGAAGGCGTTTTACTGGCGCTTTGTGGAGTTCGGCACCGCCGCGCACAAGATCGCGCCGAAGAACGGGCGCGCTTTGGCGATCGGCGGCAATGTGGTGCTCGCCGTCAATCACCCTGGCGCGCGCGCCAAGCCCTTCCTGCGCCCGGCATTGGATGCCAAAGCCGAAATGGCCTTGCGCGCCATCGGGGTCCAGATCCGCGCCCGGCTGACCAAGGAAGGCATCAACACGCCGGCGATCGAGCCGCCATGAGCGACGCCACCATCCTGCGCGCGCTACTGGTGGCCAACGCGCCGCTGGCGGCCGTGGTCGCGCCCGAAAAGATTTTCTTCGGCGCCGTCAAGCAAGGCACGGTCCTCCCGGCGCTGGTGCTGAACACTATTTCCAGCGTCGAGCGCAAGCGGGTACGCGACGAGGGGGCGTTCTCCCTGGTCACCAGCCGCACCCAGGTGACCGTGAAGGCCAAATCGTATGCAGAGCAAAAAGAAGTGTTGCGGCTGCTTGGCCTGGCGGTGAAAGGCGGCCGGCGCGTGGTGGCCGGCGTGCTGGTGGCCAATGCCGAGCGCGATATCGTCGGCCCGGACTTGAGCGACGGCGACGCCGGCATCTTCGAGCAGACCCAGGATTTCCGCTTGATCTATTACCAACCCTTGTAATTCCCCAAAAATTGGTTGTTCAGCTAGCCCGTTTCGCACTTTGCGAGCGGGCTTTTTTCATTGAAAGGCAATAAACATGAACGGCGAAAATGTTACAACCGTCGCGCAGACGGAACTCTTTATCGCGGCGGCCGCGCCGGCCACTTATGACGCGGTCGGCTTCGCGGCACTGGCCTGGGTGAAGGTCGGTGAAATCACCGATGTCGGCAGCGTCACCGGTCGCGAGTACAACACCTCGACCCACGCTCCGGTCGACTTGGCGCAGCAGATCGAGAAAAAGGCCAGCTACAAGCTGGGCAGTTCCGAATTCAAGTGCGGATGGGACGAGGAAGACGCCGGCCAGATCATGATCGACGCCGCCAGCAAGAATTACAGCGTCCCGTCGTTCAAGCTGGTCAAGCAAGACGGCGCGATTCGCTATTTCACGGCCCAGGTGTCGAAATTCACCGAGGACAACGGCACCGTCGACAACGTGGTCAACGGCAGCATCACGCTGCTGCGCCAGCGCGACACCATCCGGGTCGGGGCCGGCGCCATCTAAATTTTCACCACCTTATTTTTCCCTATAGGCCGGCTCATCACCGGCCATTTTCTTTTCCACTTTGGAGTTTTACCCATGTCCGATATCCGCAAACACGCTGTTACCCCCACCGCCATCCTGCACCTGCGCGACGCCAACGACGAATTGATGTACGCCGACGACGCCGACGGCAATCCCGACCTGACGCGCCCGATGCGCGCCGTCCTGTACGGTCCGGGCTCGAAGCCATTCAAGTCGGCGCAAACGAAGTCGTCGAACCGCATGGTCGAGCGCATGAAAAAGAAAGGCAAGGCCGACTTGTCGCCGGCGGAGCAAGCGCGCCAGAACGCCGACTTCCTGGTCGAATGCACCAAG
>JAYVUV010000559.1:0-1607 GCA_043787615.1 Janthinobacterium sp.
CCGCGTCACAACCGGCGCCAAGGGCGGCCAAGTCACGGCGTCGGTGAAAGCCGGCAACAAGAAGGCGTTTTACTGGCGCTTTGTGGAGTTCGGCACCGCTGCGCACAAGATCGCACCGAAGAACGGGCGCGCTTTGGCTATCGGCGGCAAGGTCGTGCGCGCCGTCAATCACCCCGGCGCGCGCGCCAAGCCCTTCCTGCGCCCGGCATTGGATGCCAAGGCAGAAATGGCCTTGCGCGCCATCGGCGTCCAGATCCGCGCCCGGCTGACCAAGGAAGGCATCAACACGCCGGCGATCGAGCCGCCATGAGCGACACCACCATCCTGCGGGCGCTACTGGTGGCCAACGCGCCGCTGACGGCCGTGGTCGCTCCCGAAAAGATTTTCTTTGGCGCCGTCAAGCAAGGCACCGTCCTGCCGGCGCTGGTGCTCAGCACCATTTCCATTGTCGAGCGCAAGCGGGTGCGCGACGACGGCGCGTTCGCCCTGGTCACCAGCCGCACCCAGGTGACCGTCAAGGCCAAATCGTATGCCGAGCAAAAGGAAGTGTTGCGGCTGCTCGGGCTGGCGGTGAAGGGCGGCCGGCGCGTGGTGGCCGGCGTGCTGGTGGCCAATGCCGAGCGCGACATCGTCGGCCCGGACCAGAGCGACGGCGACGCCGGCATCTTCGAGCAGACTCAGGATTTCCGCTTGACCTATTACCAACCCTTGTAATCCCCCCAAAGATAGTTGTCCAGTTCGCCCGCTTCGCACCTTGCGAGCGGGCTTTTTTAATTGAAAGGCAATAAACATGAACGGCGATAATGTCACAACCGTAGCGGAAACCGCGCTATATATCTCGGCGGCCGCGCCCGCCACCTATGACGCGGCCGGCTACGCGGCTTTGAACTGGGTGAAGGTGGGCGAGATCACCGATGTCGGCACCGTCACCGGCCGCGAGTACAACACGTCCACCCACGCCCCGGTCGACTCGGCCCAGCAGATCGAGAAGAAGGCCAGCTACAAGCTGGGCAGCGCCGAATTCAAATGCGGCTGGGATGAGGAGGACGCTGGCCAAATCATGATCGAGGCCGCTAGCAAAAATTACAGCGTTCCCTCGTTCAAGCTGGTCAAGCAGGACGGCGCCATCCGTTACTTTACCGCCCAGGTGTCGAAATTTACCGAAGACAACGGCACCGTCGACAACGTGGTCAACGGCAGCATCACGCTGCTGCGCCAGCGCGACACCATCCGGGTCGCGGCCGGCGCCATCTAATTTTCACCACCTTATTTTTCCCTATGGCCGGCTCATCGCCGGCCCTTCTTTTTTCCACTTTGGAGTTTTACCCATGTCCGATATCCGCAAACACGCCGTCACCCCCACCGCCACCCTGCATCTGCGCGACGCCAACGACGAATTGATGTATGCCGACGACGCCGACGGCAATCCCGATCTGACGCGCCCGATGCGCGCCGTCCTGTACGGTCCGGGCTCGAAGCCATTCAAGTCGGCGCAAACCAAGTCGTCTAACCGCATGGTCGAGCGCATGAAAAAGAAAGGCAAGGCCGACTTGTCGCCGGCGGAGCAAGCGCGCCAGAACGCCGACTTCCTGGTCGAATGCACCAAG
>JAYVUV010000560.1:0-4671 GCA_043787615.1 Janthinobacterium sp.
GCCGCATTCGCGGCCGCACCACGGATCGGCTTGGCCCGAGAATCGGCCTTGCCCGCCGGCGCCTGATTTGGCTGCGCCGGGTCCGAGGCAGCTCGGAGACCGGTTTTGCTTGGACGGGCCGAGCCTGGTCCGGTCGAGCCTGGCCTAGCCGTGCCTGGCCGAGCCGAGCCTGATCCGGCCAAGCCTGGTCCAGCCGAACCGGGCCGCGCCGCCAAGCCGGACCGGCTTTGGCCGGCGCGAACCGGCGTCACCCTACCCTCGCCCGGTCGGGCTTGGCCGAGCCGGGCCTGCCCAGGCCGGGCCGTACCCGCCAGCACCGGGCGTCCGCTGCCGCGCGTGGTCGGCTTGCCGCTCTCGATAACGAACTTGGCGCCGTCGTCGCGCCCCAACACCTTGACCAGATACGGCATCACTTCGCGCAGAATCGGTTCCAGGGTGTAGGGCGGATTGAGCACGAACATGCCGCTGCTGTGCAAGCCGAACCCGTCCGGCGCCGGCGTGTTGACGGTCAAACTCACATGCAACCAATCGGACGACGGCAGTTGTTTCAGCTTGTCGGCGAATTGACGCGACTCCATGCGCTGGAGCAGCGGATACCACACCGCGTAGGTACCGGTGGCGAAGCGCACCAAAGCGTCGGCCAGCATATCCTTCACCTTGCGGTAATCCTGCTTGTCTTCGTAGGGCGGATCGATCAACACCAAGGCGCGCCGCGACGGCGGCGGCAGCAAGGCCTTCAAACCGAGAAAACCGTCGGCTTTTTGTATCATCACGCGCCGTCCGCGCGCGCTGGGGCGTTCGCCCTGGGCGGCCGCGTGCGCATCGACCTTGCGGAAATTATCGGCCAGAATCTTGGCGTCGGCCGGATGCAGCTCGAACAGGCGCAGCTTGTCCTGCTCGCGCATCATCTTGTCGGCGCAATACGGCGAGCCGGGGTAATACCGCATCTTGCCGCTGGGATTCATGCCCTTGACCAGATTCACATACTCGGCCAGGGCCGGCGGCAAGTCGGTGCGGTCCCACAGCGGCGCGATGCCGGTTTCGTATTCCGCGTTCTTGGCGGCATAACCGCCATCGAGCGCGTACACGCCAGCGCCGGAATGGGTATCGATATAACTATAAGCCGTCTCTTTTTGATTCAAATATTGCAAGAGCTGGATTTGCACAAAATGCTTGAGCACATCGGCGTGATTACCGGCGTGAAAGGCATGGCGGTAACTCAACATAGGCGTGGTACTTCCATAATGAATAGTGTAGGTGGCGCGGCGGCGGCGCGACTGAAGCGACGCGCGCAATGACCAGCATTATCCACTAGAAAGCCCGAACCCAACAAAAAAGCCGCGACCGGACCGGGGTCCGCCGCAGCTGCGGCCAGGCCGCCGTGCCGCGCGGCGCCCTGGCGGCAGGGGCGAGGTTACGCCACTTTTTTGTCGAAAAATTGCTCGTCCTCGGTCGAACCATGCAAGGCCGTGGTCGAGCTTTGGCCCTGCTGAATGGCTTGGGTGACGGCGTCGAAATAGCCGGTGCCCACTTCGCGCTGATGCTTGACGGCGGTGAACCCTTTCTCGGCGGCCGCGAATTCGGCCTCTTGCAATTCGACAAACGCCGTCATCTGGTTACGCGCATACCCATGGGCCAGATTGAACATGCCGTAATTGAGCGCATGGAAACCGGCCTGGGTGATGAACTGGAATTTATACCCCATCGCGCCCAATTCTTTCTGGAACTTGGCGATGGTGGCGTCATCCAGGTTTTTCTTCCAGTTGAACGAGGGCGAGCAGTTATACGCCAGCATCTTGCCGGGAAACTTGGCGTGCACGGCATCGGCGAATTTCTTGGCGAACGCCAGATCAGGCTTGCCCGTCTCGCACCAGACCAGGTCGGCGTACGGCGCATAGGCCAGCGCGCGCGAGACGGCTTGCTCGATGCCGGGCCGGGTCTTGTAAAAACCCTCCACCGTCCGTTCCCCGGTGCAAAACGGCCGGTCGTTGTCATCCACGTCGGAGGTGAGCAAGTCGGCCGCCTCGGCATCGGTGCGGGCGATCACCAGGGTCGAGGTGCCCATCACGTCGGCCGCCAAACGGGCCGCGGTCAATTTTTCCACCGCTTCGCGCGAAGGCACCAACACCTTGCCGCCCATGTGGCCGCACTTCTTGACCGACGCCAATTGATCTTCGAAGTGGACCCCGGCGGCGCCCGCGTCGATCATCGACTTCATCAACTCATACGCGTTCAGCACGCCGCCGAAGCCGGCTTCCGCGTCGGCCACGATGGGGGCGAAAAAGTCGATCTCGTCCTTGCCTTCCGACCACTGGATCTGGTCGGCGCGCTGGAAGGTATTGTTGATGCGCTTGACCACCAGCGGCACCGAGTTGGCCGGGTACAGCGATTGATCGGGATACATTTCCCCGGCCACGTTGGCGTCGCCCGCCACTTGCCAGCCGGACAAATAGATCGCCTTCAAGCCGGCCTTCACTTGCTGCATCGCTTGGTTGCCCGTCATCGCGCCCAAGGCATTCACGAAAGGCTCGTTGTTGACCAAATCCCACAGCTTTTCCGCGCCGCGCTTGGCCAGGGTATGTTCGATGTGCAAAGAGCCACGCAGCCGGACCACGTCGTCCGCGCTATAGCTGCGCACCACGCCCTTCCAGCGCGGATTGTTGTCCCAGTCCGTTTGCAGTGCCGCCACTTGCTGTTCACGAGTTGCCATGGTGCTCTCCTCATACTCGGTTAAAAACAAAGTTAAAAAACAAAGTTGAAAAACCTGATCCCTAGGACAAATCATAGACTGATTGTTCACCGCAACAAGACTCTTATATAAGACAGATGAGTTAAATAATCTCCTTTAAAATCAAGACTATCGTATCAAAGTTTTAGAATGTGAAATGAAATTCCTGCTGATGGGAGACGCTTTTGTGGTGGATTTGCTGCGCTTTTTACGATGTGAAACGAGGTGGCCGCATCGTGAAAAAACCCCGTCGAAGCGGGGCAATCACTATGAGCATAAGGGAAGAGTCGCGCGCGGCTTTGCGCCAACACAGGCAACACGACGGCACGTCCGGCGCCGGGAAAACGCCTAGCGCGGTCCGCTCGCTTCAGGCCAGTTTTTGCTGCGCCACCAGCACGCCGTCGGCGTCGGCATATATCCAATCGCCCGGATTGACCGGCACGCCCCCGATGTGGACCCGCACATTGCGCGCGCCGGCCCCCTTCTTGGCGCTCTTTTGCGGATGGGTGGCCAGCGCCCGCACGCCGATCTCGCAGGAATTGATTTCCTCGCTGTCGCGCACGCAACCATCGATCACGATCCCGGCCCAGCCATTATCCTGGGCCAGCAGCGCCAGCTGGCCGCCCACCAGAGCCCGGCGCAAGCTGGCGCCGCCGTCGATCACCAACACATTGCCTTCACCCTGAGTTTCCAGCATGGCCCGCACCAGCGCGTTGTCCTCGAACACTTTGAGGGTCGTGACCCGGCCGAAAAAGCGCACATGCTTGCCGAATTGGCGAAACACGGGCGGCAACACGGCCAGCCGTCCATCGTCCAGCAAGACGGCGTTGTCGTCGCACAAATCGGTGGTGGCAAACATGATCGTCCTTATCGCGTGGTCAAGCCCGAATCGATTGTATGCCGATCCGGCGGCGGCCAAGCGTGCGCCGCGCGCACTGTTGTATTCCGGCCTAGCTTCCAATACAACAATGGCCACGTATGGAGCATGCCCGCTTGCGCTCCTGCTTGCGGCCCCCGCTTGCGGCCCCCGCTTGCGGCGCCACAATCCGCGCGCCTCGCCCGATCCTACAATCGAGGCATGCGCCCGCCGCGCGCAGCGGACAACCACATGAAAATCGAGGTCAGCATGCCACCACCATCGAACGACAGCACCTTTCCGCGCGCCGAGATTTTGCACGGTCCGCGCACGCCGGACGCGCTCGAAGCCTATCCCGCGCCCGAACAGGCATCGGCGTTCCGCGACTATTTCGAGCGCGAGGGCTTCATCGTGATCCGCGCGGCCGTGCCGGGTGCCTGTTGCGAGGCGGCCAAGAACGCTTTTTTGAAGGAAACCTGGCTCGACAAGCGCGCCTACTTCGAGCGCCACGCCTCCGGCAAACACGAGCGTCATGTGTACACCGAGCACGGCTTCATGAAATACCCCATCATGAATTTGCAGGACATCTCTAGTAAGCGTTATCCGCAGTTCAAGCAGCGCGGCCTGGAACTGCTGACCCAGACCCGCATACGGCAAGCGATGGCCGCGCTGTTCGGCGAGCCGGGACGTATCGTGCACACCATGTATTTCGACGGCAACCAGACCACCTGGGTCCACCGCGACGGCGACTACTTCGACTCCGAACACAGCGGTAAAATGATCGGGGTCTGGGTGGCGGCCGAAGATATCCATCCCGACGCGGGACGTTTTTTCGTGGTGCCCACCAGCCACCGCGTCCAGATCCCGGGCGAGCGCCACCATCCCAACGGCCCCGGCTACAAGGCCGCGATGGCCGACTATGTGCGCAACGGCCCGCTCGACTGCGTCGCCCCCATCCTTAAGCAGGGCGATGTGTTGCTATGGAATTCGCTCACCATCCACGGCAGCTTGCCCACCGTGGCCGCGCAGCACGCGCGCCGCTCGTTTACGGCCCATTACGTGCCGCAGTCGCATGCCTTCGCGCGCC
>JAYVUV010000561.1:0-3557 GCA_043787615.1 Janthinobacterium sp.
ATCGCGCAGCAGCGCGCCGCCGCCGGTCAGCATCATGCCGCGCTCGGCGATGTCCGCGCCCAGTTCGGGCGGGGTCTGCTCCAGCGCGTTCTTGACGGCCGAGACGATGTTGTTGAGCGGGTCGGTCAGCGCTTCCAGGATCTCATTGCTGGAAATGGTGAACGAGCGCGGAATGCCTTCCGACAGATTGCGGCCCTTCACTTCCATCTCCTTGACCTCGGAACCGGGGAAGGCCGAACCGATGGCTTTCTTGATCGCCTCGGCGGTTTGCTCGCCGATCAGCATGCCGTAATTGCGGCGGATGTAGTTGACGATGGCCTCGTCGAACTTGTCGCCGCCGACCCGCACCGATCCCTTGTAGACCATGCCGCCAAGCGAAATGATGCCGACTTCAGTGGTGCCGCCGCCGATGTCGACCACCATCGAGCCGGTCGCCTCCGACACCGGCAAGCCGGCGCCGATCGCTGCGGCCATCGGTTCTTCGATCAGGTAGACCTGCGAGGCGCCGGCGCCGAGTGCCGATTCGCGGATCGCGCGCCGCTCGACCTGGGTCGAGCCGCACGGCACGCAGATGATGATGCGCGGCGAGGGGCGGAAAAATTTGGAGTCGTGCACCATGCGGATGAATTGCTTGAGCATTTGCTCGGTGACGGTGAAGTCGGCGATCACGCCATCCTTCATGGGCCGGATCGCCTCGATATTGCCGGGTACCTTGCCCAGCATTTGCTTGGCTTCCTTGCCGACCGCCTGGATCGTCTTCTTGCCGTTCGGGCCGCCCTCTTGGCGGATCGCCACCACCGAAGGCTCGTCGAGCACGATGCCCAGGCCGCGCACATAAATAAGGGTGTTGGCCGTGCCCAAGTCGATGGCCAGATCGGTTGAAATATACCTGCGTAAAAAACCAAACATGTGTGTCCTGTAGCGCGTGCGGTCGCGCGGAAGCGGTAATCGGAAGTTCAAAAAGCCCGCGCTTTTTCGCGCCGGCCAGGTCTCATATTTGCGGCGGCGGCACTGATTCGGCGCCAGCTACGCATTAACCCGCCATTCTACCTTATAATTTGATTGAGATTCGCCGTAAAACCAGCCAAAAGTGCGGGCCGCCGGAATGACCGCAACACGGCAACCTGGCGCTTTTGTGAGCAAAAGGTCACCAAACGTCGCGCAACGGCGCTTATCCGCCTCGGCGCCGCGCGGCCGTCCGCGTGCGCGCCGCGCGCCTCGCCGCCATGGCGCGTGCCGGGTCGGCAGCCGCGGCGCGACGCTTTTATCGATAAAATTAACCCTCTCATACGCGCGGCCCGCGCCGCGCCACTCGCCATGTCACTGACCATAAACGACGTAAAACGCATCGCCCAATTGGCCCAACTGGAAATGGGCGAACAGCAGGCCGCCACCGCGCTGACCCAGTTGAACGGCATTTTCGCGCTGGCCGAACAAATGCGGGCGGTCGACACCGACGGCGTGGCCCCGCTCAGCCACCCGCTGGCGGCGCACATGCACGACATCGCCCTGCGCCTGCGCGAGGACAAGGTGAGCGAGCCGAATCGACGCGAGCAATACCAGGCCGTGGCGCCCAGCACCCAGGACGGCTTGTACCTGGTGCCGAAAGTGCTCGACTAATTTTCCGCGCGCCGCGCCATCGAACCGACACCCCAAAAACCATGCATACCAAAACCATCAAAGAGCTGTCCACCCTGCTGCAAAGCAAAGCGGTTTCCGCCACCGAACTGGCGACCCACTTCCTGGACCGCATCGCCGCGAGCGACTTGAACGCCTTCCTGCACGTGGACCGCGCCCTGACGCTGGCCCAGGCCGCGCAAGCCGACGCCACGCTGGCTGCCGGCGGCGCCGGCCCGCTGACCGGGGTGCCGATCGCCCACAAGGACATCTTCGTCACGCGCGACTGGCGCTCGACGGCCGGCTCGAACATGCTGGCCGATTACGTCAGCCCCTTCGACGCCACCGTGGTCGAGAAATTCAAGGCGGCCGGCATGGTCACCCTGGGCAAGCTCAATTGCGACGAATTCGCGATGGGATCGGCCAATGAAAACTCGGCCTTCGGCGCCGTCAAGAACCCGTGGGACAAGACGGCCGTGCCGGGCGGCTCCTCGGGCGGCTCGGCCGCCGCCATCGCCGCACGCCTGGCGCCGGCCGCCACCGCCACCGACACCGGCGGCTCGATCCGCCAGCCGGCCGCGTTTTGCGGCGTGACCGGCATCAAGCCGACCTACGGGCGCGTATCGCGCTTCGGCATGATCGCCTTCGCCTCCTCGCTCGACCAGGGCGGCCCGATCGCCAGGACGGCCGAGGACTGCGCCCTGCTGTTGTCGGTCATGGCCGGCTTCGACGAGCGCGACGCCACCAGCCTGACCCCGGAACAGGGCGGCGGCGCGGAAGACTTCACACGCGACCTGGACCAGCCGCTGACCGGCTTGCGCATCGGCGTGCCGCGCGAGTATTTCGGCGAAGGCTTGGCGGCCGACGTGGAACACGCCGTGCGCGCCGCGCTGGCGCAATACGTGGCGCTGGGCGCCACCCTGGTCGACATTTCGCTGCCCAACACCGCGCTGTCGATCCCCGCCTACTACATGATCGCGCCGGCCGAAGCGTCGTCCAACCTGTCGCGCTTCGACGGGGTGCGCTACGGCCACCGCGCCGCCCGGTATGGCGATTTGCAGGACATGTACAAGAAAAGCCGCGCCGAGGGCTTCGGCCCGGAAGTCCAGCGCCGCATCATGGTCGGCACCTACGTGCTGTGCCACGGCTATTACGACGCCTACTACCTGAAGGCGCAAAAGATCCGGCGCCTGATCGCGCAAGACTTCGCGGCCGCTCTCGACGGCCCGAACGCGCGATGCGACGTGATCATGGGACCGGTGGCGCCGAGCGTGGCCTGGGACCTGGGCGACAAGGCCGACGACCCGGTGGCCAACTACCTGGCCGACATCTACACCCTGTCGACCAGCCTGGCCGGCCTGCCCGGCATGTCGATCCCCTGCGGCTTCGGCCAGGGTGAAAAAAACGCCGCGCGCCCGGTCGGGCTGCAAATCATCGGCAATTACTTCGCCGAGGCCAAGCTGCTCAACATCGCCCACCAGTACCAGCAAGTGACCGACTGGCATTTGCGCGCGCCGGCCGCCACCTAATAAGCGATATCCGATCCGGCGCCGCCACGGCTGGCGCCCTCACCACATCAGCGAGAACACTATGCAATGGGAAGTCGTCATCGGTCTTGAGAACCACGTCCAGCTCACCACCGAATCCAAAATCTTCAGCGGCGCGCCGATCAAATTCGGCGCCGCGCCCAACACCCAGGCCAGCCCGGTCGATCTGGCCCTGCCCGGCGCGCTGCCGGTCATGAACAAGGCGGCGGTGGAGCGCGCCATCCAGTTCGGCTTGGCGGTCGGCGCCAAGGTCGCGCCGCATTCGGTGTTCGCGCGCAAAAACTACTTTTATCCCGACCTGCCCAAGGGCTACCAGATCAGCCAGTACGAGACGCCGGTGGTGCAGGGCGGGCGCGTCGAGTTCGTGCTCGACGGCGAGCCGCGCGCGGTGGC
>JAYVUV010000562.1:0-7343 GCA_043787615.1 Janthinobacterium sp.
GTAGGCGAAAATTTGATCAGAACAGCTTGAAAAATGCCGCCGTTGAGCGTTCGGTGGCGTTTTTACTTCACTGTGCTGGGAGTTTTGCAAGTAGCTCAAATAAGCACTTTAAAAATATTTAAAAATATGAAAAAATATATATCGATTTTGGTAATTGGAGCGTTTTCCGTGACGGCTTATGCTGAGGAGGCTACGCAGTGCAAAAAGGATGAAGAAGTTATTTTTTCGTGTTCTATTGGAAAGAAAATTGTTTCATTATGTGGTGATCCCCAAGGGCGTGCCGAAAGTGGTATTTCATATCGATATGGCGAAAAAAAACCAAGTTGAAATGACGTATAATGCGACTATTAAAAACACCAATAAATTTTATGCTAGTGCTGAGCCTGCGCGCCCCAATGCACTATTCAGTGAAGTATGGTTTGATAAGGATGAGTATAGATATTTAATTGGATCGTGCATTGGTGGAAATTGCAACATAAAGGCTGGTTTGCTTGTGTATAAAAACAATAAAATAATATCAAAAAAAATATGTGAGAAATATTCGTATGGGCAAGAAGAGTTGGGCTTTGGTGAGGTGGATTTTAATGGAAAAATTTCTAATAATCCTTCAATTGAATTCAATGAAGTTTATCCGGACATTAATCCACTTATAATGTATAAGAAAAAATAAGATTTAGTACGTAATTTGGGAAAATATTTTAATGAATTTTTGGTAATTGGTTGGTTTTCCTGTTGATTAAAAAAATGTGAACTTGTATGAGAAAGCCGATGCCGGAAATAAAAATGCAGCTGTGGCTTCAATTACTTCAGTGATCAATTTTTATACTGAAGCATATGGAAAAAAGCAAGCGCACTTTTCTCTTGCGTATGCAGTTTTTTGTGTGCGAACATCGGTGTCCCTATGACGGGCCTTGGGTAATAAGGTTTATGGAGTGTTAAGTCGCTGGCGTACCCAGTGAGCCGTCTGTTGCTCGGTCAACTCTCCGGCGGCGACGCTCAGCATGAAGTTGATGGCGTCCACTTCACTGAACGCGAGCGTCTCGCCGTTGATCGCCAAGAATAGCCGGCCAATCACCCAGGCGGTGCGCTTGTTACCGTCGCTAAATCCGTGGCTAGTGGCGATTCCATAGATGTAAGCCGCAGCAAGGTCTGCTACGTCTGGCGGCGGATTGCCGTACACGTCGATGTTCAGTGCTCGATTGATCGCCGATTCTACGGCGTTGAGGTCGCGTAAGCCGGATAGGCCACCATGTACGGCAAGCTGCTTGTCATGAACCGCAAAAACCGTATCTCGGTGCACCCACTGCCAGCTCATTTAGCGAGGACACGCAGGATCTCACGATCGTCGTGCATGATCGACTCGGCAAGGGCCATCTGGCGTTCGAACTCAGGGTTGTACGGCGTGATGCGCATTGCTCCGTCGGGTGCCTCGGTAAGGTACAGCGTATCCCCCTTCTGCACGTTCAAGATGCGCTTCGCTTCCTTGTTCAAAATTAGTCCCTCAGATGCGCCAACTGTTGTTACTTTAAATGTGAGCATGTTGCTCTCCTGCTAGGTATATAAGTTTTATTATATATCTGTTTTACGAGGAGTCAAGCTAGTCCACCCGGCTCTGTTGGAAGGTTGATTTTAGATTCCAACACTCGGAGGGGGACGGGGGCTAGCAGTTGAGGCATCGTCAACCATGCGGCTTACGCATTCAACGCGGCCGTTTGATATCAAACTTCGCCTGTGGGCAGTTTAGTAGGTACAAATGTTAGTTGGCGGAAGCGAGTGAGGCGCCTGATCGTGCCACTCGGTGCGCGTCCGAAATAGTGCGACTCCTATGACGTGCCGTGCCACCGCACGCTTCACGCCCCGCCGATGCCGCCCGCGATCACGAGTCGCGGCCGTCGGTCCGCGCACCCGGCGACACCGCAGCGGGAGACGCGCAGCCCAGCATGGTGCCCAGCTGGTAGTCGCGTTGCAACGCGGCCGATGCGCCCGCTTCGCCGCCGAGCGGCACCGCCACCTCCCATTCGCCCGTCATGGTGACGGCGATCGAATAGCGACGCACCGCGCCGGCCTCGCCCGGTAGCCGTACCGGCAGCGCCAGCTTCGCGCCGGGGCTTATCGCCGGCAAGGTGGCGCCGCCGACCCTGCGCAGCGTGTAGACGCGCACCGTGGCGGTGTGCTGGCGCAGACCGCTCACGACAAGTTCCAGCGGCCCGTCGCCAATTTGCGCGGATGCGGAAGGCGGGGCCGCCGCGGGCGCCAAACCCAGCGCCCTGCCCAGCATCAATCGTCCCTCCGGATCGCTTGCCATCTGCACCAGTTCTTGTTGCGAGAAACGCTGCGTGATGTGCTGTGGACAGTTGAAGTCGAAGGCCTCGACCGTGATCACGTAGGCGCGTTCCACGCGGGCGGGGTAGGACGGCGCCTCAAGCCGGGCCAGCAATGCCGGCTCCTCGCCCTCGTCGACGACGCGCGCCCGTCCCCATATTTTCAGGCGGGCGCGGCGCGCGAAGTCCATCAGGATCAGCACGACCCGGTCGTCGTGATCGAGATTGCCGGCCGAAATGTACTGGCGGTTGCCGGCAAAGTCGGCGAAGCCGATGGTGCGTTCGTCCAGCACCTTGAGGAAGCCGCGCGGCCCACCGCGATGCTGGACATAGGGCCAGCCGGTCTGGCCGACGCTGGCCATGAAAAAGGTGTCCGCGTTTTCAATGAAGGCCCGCTCTTGCGGGGTGACGCGGTCGCGCGCCTGCGGGTCGGTATCGAAGCCGGCGTTGTCGGCGCGGCTGCCGTAGCGCTCTTGCGCCCGGCGCACGGAAGGGGTGTAGGCGATGCGGGAAAAGGCGCGTGGCATGGTTATTCCTATATGTGCCTTGCGCCGCGAACGGCGATGGCATGTCGTCGCGGCGGGTGCCGGTCGATTGGCGGGAATCGATCGATGTTCGACAATAGAAGAACTATCTCGCATTTACGGGCCAATAGGAATACCCATAGAATACAGAATACTCTTCCGTCTAATGGAATAATCGTATGGATCGTTTGCATTTGATGGCCGTCTTCGTGGCCGTGGCCGAGGAGGAAAGCTTTTCCGCCGGTGCGAGGCGCTTGTCGATGTCGCCGCCGGCCGTGACGCGCGCCGTCACCGCCCTGGAGCGGCGCCTCGGCGTGCGGTTGCTGACGCGCACCACCCGCTTCGTGCGCGCCACCGAGGCGGGCACGCGCTACCTGGAAGACGCGCGCCGCATCATCGCCGAAACGGACGAGGCCGATGAAGCGGCGGCCGGTATCAACGCGACGCCGCGCGGGCGCCTGATGCTGACCGCGCCGGTTTTGTTCGGGCGCATGTTCGTCACGCCGGTGGTGGTCGATTATCTGCGCCTTTACCCGGAGGTGACGGTGTCGGCCCTGTTTCTGGACCGCGTGGCGCATCTGGTCGAGGAAGGATTGGACGTGGGGGTGCGGATCGGCCATTTGCCCGATTCGAGTCTGCAGGCGGTGCGGGTGGGCCAGGTGCGCGGCGTGCTGTGCGCCGCGCCGGCGTATCTGGCTGAACACGGCGCGCCGCAAAACCCCGACGATCTCGCGCGGCACGTGCTGATCGCGGCCGGCGGCGTCACGCCCGTTCCCGAATGGCGGTTCGCGCGCGACGGCGTGGCGCGCTCGCTGAAGGTGAATCCGCGCCTGACCGTGAGCACCAACGACGGCGCCATCGAGGCGGCCCGCAGCGGTTTCGGGATCGCGCGTTTGCTGTCCTACCAAGTCGCGCCGCTGCTGGCCGACGGTCAATTGCGGATCGTTTTGAGCGAATACCAGACGGCGGCGCTGCCGGTCCATGTGATCCATCGAGAAGGTCGGCAATCGGCGGCGAAAGTGCGCAGCTTCGTCGACATGGCGGTCGAGCGCCTGCGCGCCAATCCGGCGCTCGATTGAGCTTGCCGCTCGCGGCATACCACGTGCCAGTAGCGGCGCCGGTTCCCGGCACGGAGCGGCCGCCGCTGCCGCTGCCGCTGCCGCTGCCGCTGCGAATATAGCCGAAGTAATCTGTTTTGCATGCGCCAGTTTTGTCAGACTTATCGGAGCGATTCAACACTCGCATAGGCAGAGCAAGCGAGCGCAATGGCGCGAGTTTTATCTGCGTCTGACTGTGCGGGAAGTGTTGAACAAGTAGGCACTGGAACGGCAGATGAGGGCGGCGCTGTTCGAGCGTGCGGTGATGTCACCGGCCAAGGCCTCGACCTCGCCGCGGCGTCCGCACCCATGGCTTGCATGAACAGCGCGATATCCTCCACATCCGGCCTCGCCCGCGCGGCTCACGCTTCGGCCCGCAAATCCGCCGGGCGGCCCGTCTTAATCGAGCAAAGGGCGATTCAGTTCGGTGCGCCAATTGTCCGCAGCCGGGTCCGCGCCCGGTCCGACGATATAGCATTCCCACAGGCTGGCGGCCGGGCGATGCCCCTGGGCCGCGATCCAGGCGTTGAACTCGGCCCAGGCGGCGCCGAGACCCTGGTAGCCGCCCCGGTAGACGGTGCGCGCCACCCTGGTGGCCGGCAGTTGGCCGGCCTCGACGCGGCCGACCGGGCGAATCGCTTCGGTCAAGGGGACGCCGATCTCGAAGTCGACTATCGCCGACGGCATGATGAGGTGATGCGAAAAAACCGGTCCCGCCGCGAGCATGCCTTGCGCGGCGAGGGCGGCCTTCACCTCGGCGATGGCCGGCCCCATCATCTGCGGGCATTGCTCGCGCGCGATGGTGAGATGAATGACGGCGGTGGCTTGTTGAGCACACTGGACGATGCTGGGCGATTCGAGCATGTGATGCTGCCTTTGAGTGAGAGGCCGGGCCGTGAGCCGGTCGGCGGACGTGTGGCGCGGCGAGGTGTGGCGCGACGACCCGCGACGGGCGCGCGCGATGGTTCGAGTCTACCCCGGCGCGCGCGCGTTTCCAAGCGCGGCGCGCGTGGCGCTTGCGCGCACGGCGAGCGGCGTCGGCGGCCGCCAAAATGAAAAACGGCCCGCAGGCCGTTTTTCTTGACAAGCGGGCGGGCCGCGCAGGCCCCGCCATCGCGCCGCGCTTATTGGGCGCGGTTTTGCTTGACCAGCGTGGTGTTGATGCCGTCGGACAGGCTGAACTCGAACGTGCCGCCCGCCGGTACTGTGCTCAACGGCAAGGTCGCGCTACCGTTTTGCAAGTCCTGCGCCAAGGTCGAACGCTGGGCGCCCGACACCACGGTCACCGTCAGGTAAGGATACCGGATGTGATCCCAGCTCACTTGCACCGAACCGGTTTGTTCGCGCACCTGCACCACCGGTTTGGCCGCGCCGTTGATGCTGGCTTGGGCCACCGGACGCGAGGCCGATTGCATCAAGGAGGTCGTGCCCTTGACCACGGCGATGCTGACGATGGCGCCCGGATTGGGGATCGAGAAGCTGAAGTTTTGCGCTTGCGTCGCTTCGGCATGGTCGACCGCCAGGGTGGCGAACGGATAATCGACGGCGCCTTGCGAGGTCACGATGTGCAAGGTGTACTCGCCCTTGGCCGGCAGCTTGGCGCGGCCGACGAACGATTTCAAGGGCGACAGGCTGGCCTTGCCGGCCGTGATCTGGCCGCTGATCAGCACCAGGTCTTGCGGCACGTCGTTGACGGCCGAGGTCATCAAGGCGTCGGCCGGAGTCAGGAACGCTTGCATCAGGTGCGTGTTGTAGTCGGAGAAGGTGCTGCCGCCACAATAGCTCATGATGTCATGCACGTCGGTGCTGCGCGGGTCGAAGAAGGTGTTGGTGTTGAACAGGTAACCCCAGGTGTAATGATTGCCCGTGCCCAGTTGCGCGTTCGGGTAAGGGTAGGCCGGGTCCGGCGAACCGGCGCCGCCGCACGCGGCGTGGCCCAGATGGTAGTTGTGGCCCAGTTCATGGGTGACGATGCCGCGCAAGCCGTCTTCGTTGAGCGAAGGAATGTCGGCGGCGACGCCGGCCGTGCCCGGAACATAGGCCAGACCGGCCAAGCCGTAGGTCGGTTTCGGAATGAAGCCGAAATAATGCTGACGGTCGTTGGCGCCTTCCAGGGTGTGCAAGTCGGCGATTTCGCCCAGCAGTTTGCCGAAGGCGTCGCCCCAGCCGGCTTCGTCGGCCGGCACGCTCGTCACGCGGGTCGAGACGTAGGTGGCGTGGCCATACTGGTTCACGTTCGACACCGGAATGCGCGCTTGCACGAAGGCGCCCAGGTTGCCGACGATATGGCCGACCGAGCCGCCGACCTGGATCGGAATCGTGATCAGGTCCATCGGCACGCTGCCGCCCACGCGCGGGTTGATGGTGCTGGTCGGGCCGTTCGACAAGATCACTTTCAGGCGCAGGCCCGGCACGACCAGATCGGCCGGCACGATGGCGCTGTACGAGGTGTTCAGGTCGGGCACGCCCGGCACGCTGGCCGGCAGGGCGCCGGACGGTTTGGTCAAGCCGATTTCGCGCTTGACGTTGCCGTTCGCGTCTTGCACCTGGATGCGGCCGTCCGGTTTGGCCACCGACGGGTTGCTGCTCACGGCGTTCACCTTGACCAGCACGGCCTTGGTGCGGATCAGAATCAGCGCGCTGTCGTTGCTGTTAAATAGCTGCGACTGGGCCAATTGGATGCTGGCGATGGACGGGCCGGCGCCGGGGGTGTCGGGGGTGCTGCCGTCCGAAATCGGGGCGCCCGGCAGGTAGCAGCTTTTCGCTTTGCCGAAGTTGGGGTCGCCGAACACGCCGTTGTTGCAATCGACACCGTCGGTGGCGTTGCGGGTGAAGAATTTGCCGTCCGAGCCGTACAGCACCGTGTTGTTGCCGCTGAAATTACAACGGCCGTTTTCGTCGGCGCACAAGGTCCAGGTGGTGGCGGCCTTGTCGCAGTGTTTGGCGGTGCCGAAAGCCGGGTCGCCGAACACATTATTGTTGCAGGCCAAGCCGCCGCTGGCGGTTTTGCTCAGGTAGCTGCTGCCGGCCCCGTAACGCACGGTTTGCGTGTCGCTGAAGGCGCACTGGCCGTTTTCGTTGGCGCACAAGCCCCAGCTGCTGGTCACTTCGCAATGTTTCGCCACGCCCGGAGCCGGGTCGCCGAAGGTCGCGTTGCTACACGCGGCGGCCCAGTCCAAGCTCTTGCTGACGAAACGGTCGCCCGCGCCATAGCGCACGGTTTGGGTGCCGGTGAAGATGCAACGCCCGTTTTCATTGGCGCAAAAGGTCCACTGGCCGCTCGAGACGGCCGCCGCCGCGCCCATCGCGGTGGCGTTGGCGATCGGCGCCGCTGTGGCGGCGGCGCCGGTGCTGGCCGCCACGCCGGTGTTGGCGGCGGCGGCCGGGGCCGCCGCGTTGCT
>JAYVUV010000563.1:0-18289 GCA_043787615.1 Janthinobacterium sp.
TGTTCGAGGGCTTGATCGAATTCATCGAGTCGAGCGTGTTCGGCTTGATCAACCAGATCGCCGACAAGCAGCCCGACGGCTTGACCCAGGCGCGCGATATCATCGCCATGCTGCTCAATTTCGCCAGCAGCAATCCGGGCATGACCCGGGTGTTGATCGGCGACGCCCTGGTCAACGAGGACGAACGCCTGCAACTGCGCATGAACCAGTTTTACGACCGCATCGAACTGTCCTTGAAACAGGCGCTGCGCGTGGCGGCGGCCGACGGCCAGGCGCGCGAAACCGAAGTGACGGCGCGCGCCGGCATGCTGGCCAGCTTCGTGCTGGGGCGCTGGCACCGCTACGCCAAGAGCGGCTTCCGCCTGCATCCGGGCCAGGACGCGCCGCTTCAGATCGCGCTGCTGCTGGCCTAGACCGTTACGCCGCGATGAAACCGTTTCCCGTCGCCGCCTTTTGCGCCCTGCTGTCGGGCGGGGTGGCGATCGGCTTCGCCGGCATCCTGATGCGGCTGTCGGACGTGAACCCGGTCGCCTCGGCCTTCTGGCGCATGGCCCTGGCCGCGCCGCTGTTGTGGTTATGGGCCTGGCGCAGCGGCGAGCGCGACCGCGCCGCCGGCTTGCGCACCGAGTTGGGCCGGGCGCTGTTCCTGGCCGGCCTGTTCTTCGCCATCGAGCTCGGGATCTGGCACCTGTCGCTGCACTACACCACGGTGGCCAACGCCACCCTGCTGTCGAACATGGCGCCCTTGTTCATCGCGCTGTGGCTGTGGTGGGTGCACAAGATACGCTTCGGTTCCGGCTTCCTGTTCGGCATGGCGCTCGCCATCGTCGGCGCGGTATTCCTGGTCGGCCCCGGGGTGGACGGCGGCGGCCCCCACCTGCTGGGCGACGGCCTGGGACTGCTGGCCACCACCTTTTACGCCGCCTACCAGTTGGTGATCAAGGACGCGCGCCGCCACTATTCGACCGCCCGCCTGATGGCCTGGAGCACCACCATCACGGCCCTGTTGCTGCTGCCCTTCGCGCTGTGGATGGCCGGGCCGTTCTGGCCGGCAGGCGCGGCCGCCTGGCTGCCGCTGGTGGGCCTGGCGCTGGTGGCGCAGATCGGCGGCCAGACCGTGATCGCCTACGCCTTCGCCCACTTGCCGGCCTCGCTCGCCTCCATCAGCCTGCTGATCCAGCCGCTCACCGCCGCCATCGCCGCCCTGATCATTTTCCACGAGGCGATCGGCCCCTGGCAAATGCTGGGCGGCGCCCTGCTCCTGTGCGGCATCTACCTGTCCAAACGCGGCGCGACATGAACGCCCCCTGTTTCGCCTTGCTGGACGAAGCCGGCGGCGACACGGCGGGTGCCGGCTCGCGCCTGTACACCGGCCACGCCGCCACCTTGCACTGCCACGGCCGGCACGATTGGCCGGCGCTGCTGGAGCGCATGCAGGCGGCGCTGGCGCGCGGCCAGTTCGCCGTCGCCCTGTTCGACTATGAATGGGGCGCCCATCTGCTGGAGATGGCGCCGCGCGCCGGAACCGGGTCCGCGACCGGAACCGGAACCGGAGCCGGAGCCGAAACCAGCGCCGCGCCACCGGCCCGGGTGCTGCTGTTCGACCACTGCCGCCGCCTGAGCGGGCCGGAAGTGACGCGCTGGCTGGAGCAGCGCGCGGACGGGCCGGCCGAACCGGCCGGCATCGCGCGGGTGCGGGCCGACACCGACCGCGCCGCGTTCGACGCCGCCCTGGCCCGCATCCACGCCTACATCGAGGCCGGCGACACCTACCAGATCAACTACACCTATCGTCTGCGTTTCGACGCCTTCGGTTCCCTGTTCGCGCTGTACGCGCGGCTGCGCGCGCGCCAGCCGGTGCCGTACGGCGCCCTGATCGGGCTGGCCGACGGCGGCGCCGTGCTGTCGCTCTCGCCCGAGCTGTTCGTGCGCCACACGGACGGCGCGCTGACGGCGCGGCCCATGAAAGGCACGGCGCCGGCGGCGCCGCCCGAACACACGCAAGAGAACGCGCGGCGCGCGGCGGCGCTGGCGGCCGACCCCAAAAACCGCGCCGAAAATTTGATGATCGTCGACCTGCTGCGCAACGACATCGGCCGGGTCGCCGTCACCGGCACGGTGAGCGTGCCGGCCCTGTTCGAAGTGCGGCGCTACAGCGACGTGCTGCAAATGACATCGACCGTGCGCGCCAGCCTGCGCCCGGACGCCGGGCTGGCCGACATCTTCGCGGCGCTCTACCCCTGCGGCTCGATCACGGGCGCGCCGAAACGGCGCAGCATGGAAATCATCGCCGAGCTGGAGCCGACCGCGCGCGGCATCTACACCGGCGCGATCGGCTGGTTCGATCCGCCGCAGGGCGGCGCGGCGCCGGACGGAGCCCAACCCGCGCCGGGCGACTTTTGCCTGTCGGTGCCGATCCGCACGCTGGCCTTGCAAGCGCCGCGCGACGGCGTGCGGCGCGGCGAAATGGGGGTCGGCGCCGGCATCGTGTTCGACAGCGACGCGGGCGAGGAATTCGCCGAATGCCAACTCAAGGCGCGCTTTTTGACCGGGCTGGCGCAGCAATTCGAACTGTTCGAGACCATGTACGCGACCCGCGCCGGCGGCTGCCGCCATCGCGACCGGCACCTGGCCAGGCTGGCCGCGTCGGCAGCCTACTTCGGCTTCGCCTTCGACCCGCACGCGGCGGCCGTGGCGTTGAACCGCGCCTGCGCCGCCCTGGCGCCGGACACGCCGTGCCGGCTGCGCCTGTCGCTCGACCCGGGCGGCGCGCTCGACGTGCGCGCCGCCGCGCTGGGCGCGCTGACGGAACCGGTCGGCGTGCTCTTGGCCGACCACCCGACCCGCTCCGACGACTTGTTCCTGCGCCACAAAAGCAGCGTGCGCGCGCGCTACGACGCGGCCTGGCAAGACGCCGAGGCGCAAGGCGGATTCGACACCCTGTTCTTCAACGAGCGCGGCGAATTGACGGAAGGCGGGCGCAGCACGGTGTTCGTGCGCTGCGACGGCCGCTGGCTGACGCCACCGCTGGGCTGCGGGCTGCTGCCGGGCGTGATGCGCGGCGTGCTGCTGGCCGACCCCGCATGGGACGCGCGCGAGCACATCGTCACGCGCGCGATGCTGCTGGGGGCCGAACAAATCGTGCTCTGCAACGCCCTGCGCGGACCGCTGCGCGCCGCGTTGACGCCGGCCGCCCGCGCCGTTTAGGCGTTCCTCACATCGCCAAGGCTTTTTCGATCGCGCCGACCAGCTTCTGGTCGTCGGGCGCCACCTTGCTGGGGAAATTGTCCACCACTTTGCCGTTGCGGTCGATCAAATACTTATGGAAGTTCCAGGCCGGCGCCTTGCCGGTGGTCTTGATCAAGGTGGAAAACAGCGCGTTGGGCGCCGGACCCGACACCACCGATTTGGCGAACATGGGGAATTTCACGCCATAGGTGTTGTAGCAAAAATCGGCGATTTCCTTGCTGTTGCCCGGCTCCTGCTTGCCGAAATCGTTGGACGGGAAGCCCAGCACCACCAAACCCTTGGCGCCGTATTTGGCATACAGGGCCTCCAAACCCTCGTACTGGTTGGTGAAACCGCAATAGCTGGCCGTGTTGACCACCAAGACCACCTTGCCGGCGTATTGACACAGGTCCTGCGGCGCGTCGTCCTGCAAGCGATTGAAGGTTTGCTTGAGCAGCGCGGGACAGGCGGCCGCGCCGGCCGGCGCAATTGTAGCCGCCGGCGCGCCCGCCTGGGCGCACGCCAAACCGGACGCGCCGGCCGCCAATGCGGTCAGCGATGAAACGATGCACAGCTTCGCGAAGCTTTTGGACATGATGGGTAACCGAAGTGAGGAAGATGAAACCATTCTATGCCAAACACCGACAAGACGGTCAAGTGGATGGTTCCAGCCAAACGGGCGGCGATCCGGCCCGCCCGCGCCGCGCTTGACGGGTCTCAAGCAGCGCCGGTCGACCGCGTCGCAACCCGGCGGAGTTGATTATGCTGGGGGCTGACGGGCGCTTGCGCGCCGCTCTTTCTCACAAGCTTTTCATCATAACGAGGCCAGGCGATGCAGACGAGCAATCCGGGTAAACGATTTATGTGGCTGATCCTGGCCGGCCTGATGCTGCTGAGCGGGCCGGTCCGGGCGCGCCCGGCGCGGGCGGCCGAGCCGGTGGCCCTGCCCGCCTATCAGGCCGACTTGAGCCAGACCACGGTATCGGGCCTGTCGTCCGGCGCGTATATGGCGGGCCAATTCGCGGTGGCGTATTCGGCTCTGGTCAAGGGAGTCGCCGTGATCGCGGGCGGGCCGTATTATTGCGCCGGCAGCGTCGGCACGCCGCCTTACATTCCCTACCTGAGCAATGCCATGAGCACCTGCATGAATCCGGGCGACGCGGGCGTGGCGCCGCCGGTCGCCGAGCGCGGTTGGGACGCGGCCCGCAATGTCGCCCGGGCCGGCGGCATCGACGACACCGCCAATATCGGGCGCCAGAAAGTGTATTTATTCAGCGGCATCCAAGACCGCACCGTGACGCGGGCGGTGGTCGACCAGACCCGCAGGTTTTACCAGCTGGCGGGCGTGCCGGACGCCAATCTGCGCTATGAGATCAAGTACGACGCCGGGCACGCCTTCGTGACCGACCGGCGCGGCGACCTCGATTGCCCGCTCACCGAACCGCCGTACATCAATTTTTGCGACTATGCCCAGGCCCGCGACATCCTGCAATATCTGTATCCGGACTTGAAGCCGCCGGCCGCGCGCCTGAGCGGCACCATCGTGCGCTTCAACCAGCGCAGTTTCATCCACAGCGCCTATTCCAGCATGGACAACACCGCCTACGCCTACGTGCCCAAGTCCTGCGACAGCCAGCGCTGCCGGGTGCACGTGGCGTTTCATGGCTGCCGCCAAGGCGCGTCCCTGGTCGGCGACCACTATTACGCCAGAACGGGATTCAACGAGGTGGCCGACGCCAACAACATCATCGTGCTATACCCGCAAGTCGATCCGAGCCCCGTCTATCCCTACAACCCGCGCGGCTGCTGGGACTTCTGGGGCTACACCAGCGTCAACCCGTTCTCGCCGAATTTTTTCATGCGCGACGCGCCCCAGATGGCGGCCGTCAAGGCCATGCTCGACCGCCTGGGCGCGCCGCGCGGCGCGGCAACCGGCATGCCTTAGATGCCGCCCATGCAGATATATTTGATGACCAGGTAATCGTCGATGCCGTAGTGCGAACCCTCGCGCCCCAGGCCCGATTGTTTGACCCCGCCGAAGGGCGCGATTTCATTGGAGATCAGGCCCGTGTTCACGCCCACCATGCCGCTTTCCAGCCCCTCGGCCACGCGCCAGACGCGGCCGATGTCGCGCGAATAGAAATAGGCGGCCAGGCCGAACTCGGTGGCGTTGGCCAGGGCCAGCGCCTCCTCGTCGCTGCCGAAGCGGAACAGCGGCGCCAGCGGCCCGAAGGTTTCCTCGCTGGCCACCCGCATCGCCGGGGTGGCGTCGGCGATCACGGTCGGCTCGAAAAAACCGTGGCCCAGCGCGTGGCGCTTGCCGCCGGCGAGCAGGCGGCCACCCTTGGCCAGGGCGTCGGCCACGTGCTCTTCCACCTTGCGCACCGCCTTGTCGTCGATCAGCGGCCCTTGCGTGACGCCCGCCTCCGTGCCGTCGCCGACCCGGATCTTGGCCACCGCCGCCACCAGTTTCGCGGCGAACGCCTCATACACGCCGTCCTGCACGTAGATGCGGTTGGCGCACACGCAGGTCTGGCCCGCGTTGCGGTACTTCGACGCCATCGCCCCCTCGACCGCCGCGTCCAGATCGGCATCGTCGAACACGATGAAAGGCGCGTTGCCACCCAATTCCAGCGACAGCTTCTTGATGGTCGGCGCGCACTGCTGCATCAAGAGACGGCCGATCGCGGTCGAGCCGGTGAAACTGAGTTTGCGCACGATCGGGTTCGATGTCATCTCGGCGCCGATCTCCTTGGGCGAGCCGGTGACCACGCTGAACACGCCGGGCGGCACGCCGGCGCGCTCGGCCAGCGCGGCCAGCGCCAGCGCCGAGAACGGGGTCGCCTCGGCCGGCTTGAGCACCATCGGACAGCCCGCCGCCAGGGCCGGACCGGCCTTGCGGGTGATCATCGCGTTCGGGAAGTTCCACGGCGTGATCGCCGCGCACACGCCGATCGGTTCCTTGGTCACCACCAGGCGCCGGTCCGGCCAAGGCGAGGGCAAGGTGTCGCCGGCGATCCGTTTGCCTTCCTCGGCGAACCATTCAATGAAGGAAGCGCCGAACGCCACCTCGCCGCGCGCCTCGGCCAGCGGCTTGCCCTGCTCGGCCGTCATCAGCCGGGCCAGATCGTCGGTGTTTTCCAGGATCAGCTCATACCACTTGCGCAGCACGGCGCCGCGCTCCTTGGCGCTTTTTTTGCGCCAAGCCGGCCACGCCGCGTTGGCGGCCTCGATCGCGCGCCGGGTCTCGGCCGCGCCCATCAACGGCACGCCGCCGATCCGCTCGCCGGTGGCGGGATTGCGCACCTCGATGGTCTGGCCGCCGTCCGCGTCGCACCACACACCATTCAGGTAGGCTTGTTGACGCAGCAAGGTGGGATCTTTTAATTGCAACATGAAACTCTCCGGAGCGATGATGGTGGGGCCGCATTGGGCGCAGTCGGCTACTATGCCACAGACCACGCCGCGACGCGCGGGGGGGCGCGCCGGCGCGGCGCTCCCCGGCTGGGCGCCCTGCTCGGCGCCCCCGGCTCGGTGCCCCCGGCCAGGCGCTCCCCGGCCAGGCGCTCCCCGGCTAGGCGCCCCCCGGCCAGGCGCCCCGGCTAGGCGCCCCCCCCCTATTCCACCCGATAAGCCGATAGTTTCGGATCGGGTGGCGGAAAGGCCAGCTTCATGCCTTGCAGCGTTTCCAGCAGCAGGCTGGCCACCGCCAGATTGCGCTGGGTCTTGGAATTGGCCGGCACCACATACCAGGGTGCGTGGTCGGCGTCCGTTTCCTGTATCGCCTGTTGATAGGCGCGCTGGTAGTCGGACCACAGCGCGCGCTGGGCGATATCGTTCGGATCGAATTTCCACTGCTTGTCCGGGTCGTCCAGGCGTTCTTGCAAGCGCAGGCGCTGCTCGTCCTTGGAAATGTGCAGCAGCACCTTGACGATCACGGTGCCGGTTTCGCTCAGCATGCGCTCGAAATCGCGGATCTGCGCATACCGGCGCGCGCATTCCTTCTTGTCGATCCAGCCCTGCACCCGCGAAATGAGCACGTCTTCATAATGGCTGCGATTGAAGATCGCGATCTCGCCCAGCCCCGGCACCTGCTGGTGGACGCGCCACAGATAATCGTGGGCCAGCTCGACCCCGGTTGGCGCCTTGAAGGCCACCGCGCGGATTCCCATCGGATTGATATGACTGAACATGGCCTTGACGGTGCCGTCCTTGCCGGAGGTGTCCATGCCCTGCAATATCAGCAAGACCTTGCGTTTGCGCTCGGCGTACAGCATGGCTTGGCATTGTTCGATTTGGGCGGTGAGCGCCAGGGTGTGTTCCTGGTCGAGCGCCTTGGCTTGCGCCTTGCTCAGCTCTGGGTCGCCATTCTTGGCGGCCGCCCCCAGCCTGACGGCGCCGGCCTGGTCTTCGTCAAGTTTGAAGTGGGCGTCGGCCCGGAATTGTGCGCGTGCTTTCATCGTTTCCTTTTTGATGGCGGTGCGTGTGGCGGCGGCGTCTTAGCGCGCCAAACGGGCGTGTTCGATTTTCAGGCAGCGGTCCATCACCACTTCCAGGCCGGCGGCGCGCGCCAGTTCCGCGGCCGGCTGGTTGACGATACCCAATTGCAGCCACAGAACGCGGGCGCCGATGCGCACCACCTCTTGCGCGACGGGCGCGATATCGTCCGACTTGCGGAAGCAGTCGACCAGGTCGATCGTCAGCGGCGCCAAGTCGGCCGCCGCCGCCGTCAGCGTCGGATAGCAACGCTCGCCCAAAATATCTTGCCCGGCGTAGGTCGGGTTGACGGGGATGACGCGGCAGCCGTGCGCCTGCACATACCGCGCCACCTGATGGCTGGCGCGCTCCGGTTTGCGGGACAGGCCGACCACCGCGATGGTGCGGCTGTCGGCAAGAATCGAAGCGATAGCGGACATGATGGTGGTAGATAAAGTAGCAATGAAAACACAGCGTAGCAGATTCCCCGCGCCGGGAGGCGCGCGCTTACGCGAACGCACACCGGCGCGTGGCGCGCCGCGACGGCGCGAGCCTGACCAGGCTTTACCACGCTGCGCGTTCCAACGCTGTGCGGCGATGATAGGCAAATTGCCGGCGGGCCGATGGCGCGCCACTCTCTATGCCCGCGAGCGGCTCGGCCCGGAACATCTGGCATGGCTGGCCACGCTCGCGCCGGCCGCGCGCCTCCACCAGGACGTGCCGCTATGCCATGGCACGCCGGCCAGCGATATCGTCTGCCCGCTGCAAACAGGCGCGCGCGCGGCCACCTGGGCGTGCGCGCTATCGACCGCTTATATGTCCTGACCGGACCGGATGATGCCGTGCTAGCCCTTGGCGGCCCAGCCCTGTTTGATGCCGTCCATGCACGCGACAAAGGCGCGCGCCCGGGTGGTGACGGCGCCGTAGTCGCCGTCGGCGGCCGGTCCCGTCAAACTGCTGCCGATGCCCACCGCCAGCGCGCCGTTGGCGAACCAGGCCGCCAGATTGTCCACGCTCACGCCGCCGGTCGGCATCAAGGGCGCCTGCGGCAGCGGCGCGCGCAGCGCCTTGATATAGGCCGGCCCGAACACTTCGGCCGGAAAAATCTTGACGATGTCGGCGCCCGCCTCGAGCGCGCCGACGATTTCGGTCGGCGTCATCACGCCTGGCATGGACAGCACTTGATAACGCTGGCACAGGCGGATCGTGTCCAGGTTCACGCTGGGCGAAATGATGAATTGCGCGCCCGCCAGGATCGCCAGGCGCGCCGTCTCGGGGTCGAGCACGGTGCCGGCGCCCAGCATCACGCCCGCGCCGTGGCGTTGGCGCAGGGCGCGGATCACGTCCAGCGTGTCCGGCGTGGTGAAGGCCACTTCCAGCGCCGTGATGCCGCCGGCGATACAGGCCTCGGCCATGGATAGCGCGGCCTCGGCGCTGTCGGCGCGCACGATGGCCACCATGCGCCGCGCGACAATACCTTGAAAAATTTCGTGTTTCAACATGATGGTCCGTTGATCAGTGAGTAGCGTTGAGTAGCGGTGAAGCGGGAAGCGCCGCGGCGTCAAGCCGGGATGGCGCCGAAGCGTGTTTCGGGCAAGCCGCGCACGCCAGCCAGCACCGCGTGGAACAAGCCGCCGGCCAGGGGTTCGTCGGCCAGCATGGCGACCGACAAGCCCTCTTGCGCGGTGGTGACGAATAATTCGTTCAACCCCGGCCCGCCCAGCGCCAGGCAACTCGGTTGCGAGACCGGTAAAGGCAGCACGCGTTCGACCGCCCCGTCCGGGCGGTAGCGCACCACGCGCGAGCCGCCCCACTGGGCGCTCCACAGGCAGCCTTCGGCATCGACCGTGGCGCCGTCGGGCGAGGCCGGTCCCGGCCCCAGGTCGACGAAAGTGCGCACCGTTTTCGGATCGCCGCTGGCATAGCCGTCCCAGCGGAAGATCTTCTTGTGCATCGAATCGCAAAAGTACATGCCGGTCCCGTCCGGGGTGAAGCAAACGCTGTTGGAGATGGCCACCTTGGGCAGCGGCAGCATCTCCAGGCTCAGGTCGTGGTTGAGACGATAAAAACTGGCGATCGGCTTGCGGCCCGGGTCTTCGTTCAAGGTGCCGAACACCAGGCGGCCTTGGCGGTCGCAGCGGCCGTCGTTCAAGCGCGTGCCCGGCAACCCGGCCTCGACTTCGCAAATCGGGGTGAGCGCGCCGCTGCGCAAATCGAAGAAGGCCAGGCGCGAGGCTAGGCCCAGCAGCAGCACGTCCGGGTCCGCCGTGAGCGCGAAACACGCCAGCCGCTCGGGCATGCTCCATTGCGCGCGCTGGCCGCTTTCGGGCCGATAGCTGTGCAGCCGGGCCGCGCCGATATCGGTCCACAGCACGCGCTGGCCGCGTTCGCACCAGATCACGCCCTCGCCCAGATAATTTTGGGCGTCGACCAGCAGATCGAGTTGCTTGCTCATGGGCGCCTCAATGGGATTCGCGCGGCACGGCCGAACCGCGGCAGCCGACCAGGAAGTCGAGGTCGACGCCCTCGTCGGCCTGGGTCACGTGTTTGATATACATGGCTTGGTAGCCGCCGCGCATGGCTTGCTCGGGCGCCGTCCACAGGGCGCGCCGGGTGGCCAGCTCGGCGTCGCTGATATCGAGATGCAGGCGCCGGCCGGCCACGTCGAGCTCGATCATGTCGCCGTCGCGCACCAGGGCCAGCGGGCCGCCCATGGCCGCCTCGGGCGCCACGTGCAGCACCACGGTGCCGTAGGCGGTGCCGCTCATGCGCGCGTCCGAGATGCGCACCATGTCCTTGACGCCTTGCTCGAGCAGCTTTTTCGGCAAGCCCATGTTGCCCACCTCGGCCATGCCGGGATAGCCTTTCGGGCCGCAGTTTTGCAGCACCATCACGCAGCTGGCGTCGATGTCGAGCGCCGGATCGTCGATGCGTTCCTTGTAGTGCTCGATGCTGGAAAACACCACGGCGCGGCCGCGATGCTGCATCAGGGCCGGGGTCGCGGCCGAAGGCTTGATGATGGCGCCGCGCGGCGACAAATTGCCGCGCAGGACGGCGATTCCGCCCTCTTCCTTGAAAGGGGTGTCGAGCGGGGTGATCACCTCGGTGTTGAAATTTTCCGCGTCGGCCACGTTGACGGCCATGCTGGAACCGGTCACGGTGAGGGCGTCGCCGTGCAGGCTGCCGAGCAGCTCGCGTATGATGACGGGCAAGCCGCCGGCGTAATAAAAGTCTTCCATCAGGTAGCGGCCCGACGGCATCAAGTTGAGCAGGCAAGGCACGTCGCGTCCCAGGCGGTCCCAGTCGGCCAGGGTGACTTCGACCCCGATCCGGCCGGCGATGGCCAGCAGATGCACCACCGCGTTGGTCGAGCCACCGATGGCGCCGTTGACCATGATGGCGTTCTCGAACGCTTGCTTGGTCAAAATTTTCGACAGCTTCAAATCTTCGTGCACCATGCCGACCACGCGCCGGCCGGTCAACTGGGCTTGCAGCTTGCGGCGC
Organism: Janthinobacterium sp.; assembly: GCA_043787615.1. GTDB lineage: Bacteria > Pseudomonadota > Gammaproteobacteria > Burkholderiales > Burkholderiaceae_D > Janthinobacterium. The sequence goes on from JAYVUV010000563.1 coordinate 11,209, forward strand.
GCATCGACGGCCGGAATGGCGGCGTTGCCGGGCAGGGTCACGCCCAGCGATTCGACCATGCTGGCCATGGTCGAGGCGGTGCCCATGGTCATGCAGTGGCCGGTCGAGCGGGACATGCACGATTCGGCTTCCTTGAACTGGTTGAGCGTCATGCGGCCGGCCCGCACATCCTCGGAAAACTTCCACACGTCGGTGCCGGAACCGATCGGCTTGCCGCGGTAATTCCCGTTGAGCATGGGGCCGCCCGACAGCACGATGGTCGGCAAATCGACGCTGGCCGCGCCCATCAGCAGGGCCGGGGTGGTTTTGTCGCAACCGGTCAGCAGCACCACGCCGTCGATCGGATTGCCGCGAATCGATTCCTCCACATCCATGCTGGCCAGGTTGCGGAACAACATGGCGGTCGGGCGCAGATTCGATTCGCCCAGCGACATGGCGGGGAATTCGACCGGGAAACCGCCCGCCTCGAGCACGCCGCGCTTGACCGATTCGGCCAGCTCGCGGAAGTGGCCGTTGCACGGCGTTAATTCGGACCAGGTGTTGCAAATGCCGATCACCGGGCGGCCGTCGAAGGCGTCGCTCGGGTGGCCCTGGTTTTTCATCCAGCTGCGGTGAATGAAGCTGTCCTTGTCGTCGCCGCCGAACCAGGATTGCGAGCGCAGCGGCCGTTTTGGAATTGTCATGTCGTCTCTATTGTCGTTGTGGTTTGGGTCATGGTAGCGGCACCGTCGGCGCCGAGCAAGCCGCGCGCGCGCGCGATGACGATGGCGCCGAAGCCGGCCAGATCGGCTTGCTGCTCGTCGCTGACGACCAGGCGCTTGCCGTAAAAGAAGCCGTTTTCCTGGATCAGCAAGGCCAGCGCTTGGCGCAGCATCGGTTTGCCGGTGATCACGATCGGGGTGTCGGGCCGCATCTGGATCGCGCTGCTGTTTTTCAGCGCCAGCAAGTCGCCGCTGAGCACCGCGCCCAGCAGGAAGTTGGCGCGCGCGTTGCGCTCGACGGCGGTGAACTGGCCCAGGGTGCGCACGCAAAAGCACGCCCGCGCCAGGCCGGTGCGCTGGGCGGCGGCGGCGCCGGCCAGCACCATCTCGGGCACCAGTTCCTCGGCGAATCCGGCTTCCAGGGTTTGGCTGATCAGGGTGTGCTGGGTGATCACTTGCAGCAATTCGCCGGCCAGGCTGGTGGCGCAGCCGACGATGCGGCCTTCCTTGTCGACGCTGACCAGCTTGGTGTGCGAGCCGGGCATGATCAACATCGCCGCGCCGTCCAGCCGCAGCCGTTCGAGTAAACCGATGGTCTCGGTTTCCTCGCCGCGCATCATGTCCATCGCCTCGACATTGTGCAAGCCGACCTGGCCGACCTGGTTGCGCACGCCCGGAATCAGCCACAGGGGTTGGGAAAACACTTCCGGCATGTCGATGCGCGCCATGCCCCGGGCCAGCGCGTCCAGCCCGGCCGGGGCCGGCAAATGCGGCACTTCCAGCAAGCCCAGGGCGGAGGTGATCATGCCCGAGGCCACGGCCAGCCCGACCGCGTCCGGCGCCACCCCGGCCTTGGTCAGGCAACCCTGGATGGTGTCGCGCACCGCTTGCTTGAGGGCGCTGTTGTTGCCGTTGATGGCGGTGTCGCGCACGCCGGTTTCGACCTGCGCCCGCGCCAGCAGTCTACCGTCCTGCCATACGGCGCTGCGCGTATTGGTGGTACCGGCATCGATGGTGACGATATTCATAGATTATGGGTATCAAAGCAACAAGAAAACCCCATGGTAAATCTGCGACTAATATCTTACCAATCAATTCTTAGGCTTATGCGATATCGATTCTGATATGATCGACGTCATGAATACGCTCAATCCCAACTGGTTTCTGCGCGCCCGCCTGAAAACGCGCCAATTGCTGCTGCTGATCGCCCTCGACGAGCAGCGCAACATCCACCGCGCCGCCGAGGAGTTGCACATGACGCAGCCGGCCGCGTCCAAGCAGCTCAAGGACCTGGAAGACATGCTTGAAGTGTCGCTATTCGACCGCATGCCGCGCGGCATGCAGCCCACCATTTACGGCGAGAGCATGATACGGCACGCGCGCATGGCGCTCACCAGCCTGTCGCTGGCGCACGAGGATATCGTGGCCCTCAAGGCCGGGCTGGCCGGTCAGGTCGATATCGGCGTGATCATGGCGCCCACCATGTCGGTGATTCCGCGCGCCATTTCGCGCGTCAAGCAAGTCTCGCCCCTGCTGCGCATCGGCGTGCAAATGGAAACCAGCAATATCCTGTTGGAACGGCTGCAAAGGGGTAGCCTGGACTTCATGGTGGGGCGCATCCTGGAACAAAAATCGGACCCCGACCTGGCGTATCAGGAATTGGCCGAGGAAGCGGTGTGCGCGGTGGCGCGGGTCGGCCATCCGCTGGCCGCGTTGCGCAACTTGAGCCTGGACCAGATCGCGTCGGCGCCCTGGATCTTGCCGCCCCAGGGCAGCGTGCTGCGCCACCGCTGCGACATGATGTTCCGCGGCGCGGGCTTGCAACCGCCGGCCAACGTGGTCGACACCACCGCCCTGCTGCTCATCATCGCGCTGATGCAGCAAACCGATTCGCTGCACGTGATGCCGGTCGACGTGGCGCGCTATTACGCCTCGCTCAATATCCTCAGCATCCTGCCGATCGCGCTGCCGTGCAAGATGGACGCGTTCGGCATCGTCACGCGCCGCGGCCACCTGCTCTCGCCCGGCGCCAATGTGCTGCTCGAAGCGATCCGGGTCGCGGCCGGCGAAGTGTATGAATTGGCGCCGCCGCTGGTGCAGACCGGCTAGCGCGACTCGGATCGCCGGTTGATGACGAGGCGGGCGCTGCCGCGCGGCACCGGCGCCTCGGCGAGCCAAAACGCAACAACCCGGCATCGAGCCGGGTTGTTGACGGGACGGCGGCGGGACGGCTTACGCGGTCTTAGCGGACAAGCGCTTCAAGCGCTCCAGCGTGGTTTCGCCGGGGGTGTCTTGCCTCACCGATTGACGGATCGCGTCGATCTCGGCCGCTTGATCGAGCGGCTTTTGCCCGATGTCGGCCACGATGCGGGCGCCGGCCGCCTCGTTGCTGACCGCTTGCGCGCGTTTGGTGAGCGCGTTCAGCGCGGTCGAATTGCCCTGCATGCCGCTCAATCCGGCCAACTGGCCCTGGCGTTCGATGCGCATGTCCTGCAACTCTTTTTGCGCCTTGGCCGTGGCCAGGGCTTGCAAGGCCTTCTTCGCCTGGGCGTCGAAATCGGCCAGCTGCTTGCTCAGCGCGTCGATGATTTTTTGCAGCTCGTCCATATACGCCTTGGCGTCGGCTTCTTCCTGGATCTCTTGTGGCAGGCGGCTCTTGTTCGCCTCCAGCTCGTCGCAAAACATGGTCACGGTCGCTTCCGAAATGGCGCCGGCGGCCAGGCGCTCGGCCAGCTTTTCGGTCGCCTTTTCATCGGTGGCGATCAAGTTGCGCAGGCTGACCACGTCGTTGTGCTCCTTGTCGAAGGCGGCGCGGGCCGAGGCCAGCATCTGCGCGGTGGCGCGCAGGGTGTCGGCCAGGCGGTCGCGGTCGGCCTCGGTTGCCGTTTCAGGGTCAAAATTGGCGATCGCTTCCGATACCCGGTCGCCCAGCACGCCGAAGTGCTTTGAAATCAGTCGCGCCGTCAGGCCCCATCCACTTGCATTGCTCATTTTGAATCCCTTTCGTTGAATAAGAAAAACCCACTGCACCAACCGTCATTGAATGACGATTCGTTCCTGCTCGATCGGCAAGCCGATCACAAAATCGACATGGATGCCGCGCTTGGACGTGTCGCCGTTGACGCTGGCGATGATTTCCGTCGTGATCAATAAATACTCGCGCCCGCCGCCGGCCAGCTCGCGCACATAGGGCATGAAATAAATCTCTTGCTTCAAGCCCGAGACGCCGGCCGCGTCGTCGATGCGCACCTCCTGGCCGGTGAACGGGGCCACGAAGGCGTCTTGCGTATTGCCCGCGTCGCGGCTGTAATCGAGCCGGTCGCCGTCGCCGAACACATTGGCCAGCTCGGCCTCGCTCAAGGTGTCGGCCAATTGCTCGCGCCACAGCGTGTAACTGGCGTCGCCCAGGCCGACCCCGGACACGCCGGTGTAGGCGTCCTGGTCCTCGGCCGTTTCCGGCACCACCCGCGCCAGTTGGGTGCAATACATCACCTCGGCGATCTTGCCGTCGGCCTCGCGGTAGACCTGAAGGAATTTCTCCTTCGCGTCGGCGTCGCCGGTGGCCAGGTAAAAGCGGTACAGGGCGCCGCTCAAGCTCAAGGTCAGTTGCGACACGGCCAGGATGCGGGTGTCGCCGGCGTCCGGCATCGCGATCAGCGAACCGTTGCTCTGCGCCCGAATGAAAGGCGAATGCTGCATCTGCACCACGCTGCCGATGCGCGCGCCCAGCGGCAAGCCCTGGTCCTCGCGCCGTTCCTTGCCGTCCAGGCCATGCCGCCCGGCGATGCCGCGCAGATAATCGAATCCCGTCTTCCAACCCATCTCAATTCCTCTCGAACGAATAATTTGCCGTGCTGGGCGCTTTGCCGCGCCGTAAAAATTTCCAGCCGAAATAGATCAGCCAGCCGATGGTGGCCAGGATCGCCAGCCAGGCCAGCGTGCGCAGCACCGTCATGCCGAACGACCCGCCGCCCGCCGCGTCCTGGCCGGCGACACCGCCGTTGCCGACGCGGCCGGGATAGCCATTGTTACCGGCGTGCGAAGGGCTCATCGCCTTGGCCAGCAAGAAACCGGTGATGATGTTGCCGATGCCGCTGCCGCCGCCTTGCTGGACGATCACCGGAGCCGGGGCCGGGACCGGAGCCGGGACCGGCGGCGTCGGGGCGCCCTGGCCACCCAGGCCGTTATTGCCCGCCGGACCATTGCGCGGCGCGTTGGCCGCTTGCTCGGCGGCGCGGCGCGCGTCCAGCGTGCGCAGCGCGTTCGCTTCGGCGTTACCTTGACTCAAGCGCTGCGACAACGCCGAATCCGACTTTTGCGGCGCCGGCGCGGCGCCGCCATCCGGCTCGGACCCGCCCTGGCGCGGGGCGGCCTGGCCGAACGAGCCGAACCCGCCGCGCTTGGCGGCCGGCGCCGGGGCGGGCGCCGGATCGCGGTTGCGGCTGACCGGCGGGGTCGCGCGCTGGGACGAAAAGCCGCCCTTGAACGAACTCGACTTTGAGGGGCGGGAATCGGCCTGCACCTGCGCCGCGACGGGCAGGAGCAGGGCTAGCAGCAGGGCAATCTGGATCGACTTCATCTTGTTCTTTGGTGTGCGGTAAAGGTTAAAATAAGAATACCAGTTTGCATGGTGCCATGCAGCGGTAATAAAAGGCAAAAATCACCATGACACGACAATATCTGGACATGAATCAGCACGATGCGCTCTACAGTGTGGCGCGCGGCTACCCGGGCGGGCTGGAGGCGCTGGCCAAGGACATGGGCATGTCGGCCAATGTGCTGCGCAACAAGCTCTCGCCCACCATCACCAGCCATTATCCCTCGTTCGAGGAAGTGTCCGTCATCGTCGAGCATTGCCACCAGAAAGGCGTGGCGCAAGCGATGTTGCCGCTGCACGCGATGCTGGTGCGGCACGGCATGGCCGCCTTCGTGGTGCCCTTGCCCGAGCCGGCCGCCAGCGACGACCTGTCGCAAACCGTGTGCCGGGTGATGAGCGAGGTCGGGGCGGTGGCCGAAGCGGTGTCGAGCGCGCTGGTGGACGGCGTGGTGACCGCCGCCGAAGCCGATTTGATCGAGCGCGAGTTCCACTCGGCCTTGTCGGCGCTGGGCGAATGGCGCGCCCGCCTGCGTCTGCGCGCCAGCTAGCCGCGCCACTTGCGCTATTGAGTATGGACCGACATCGGCGACAGGCAAGCGCGGCCGGGTTCAGCGCCCCTGCGGCCGCGTGGCCGCTTGCGGGGCCGGCTTGAGCGAACGTAAAAACAGCCCCAGGCCGCCGATCGCCAGCACCAGGATGAGAATCAACTCGAAAGCCGACATGGTGCGCAGGCTCATGTTGACCGAGGAAATCACGCCGGCGATCAGGGCCGCGAACGAACCGATGGCGATCATCCAGCCGAGGAAGCTCTTGGCGTTGTAGAACAACATGCCGATTCCTATCATCAAGGGGATCAAAATCATTCCGCCCGTGATGCCATAACCGGCGCCGATGCCGAACAGCTGCGTGCTCAAGCCGAAATTGGAACTGACCACAATGGCGTTGAGCAACAAATAAAAACCGCCACACATCATGATCAAACCGAGAAGAAATTGGCCGCTGCCTCCGCTGGTTCCGCCTGCTCCATTCATGCCCTACCCTTTCATATGTCGATGAGGCCGATGCTCCGGCCAAGAAGATTGCAGAGATTACATCAGTTATTGACGCTTGAACAGCATTGTCGTTCGGACCAGCGGCGCGTGCCGTGCCGGCGCGACAGGGGATGACCCGCGTCGGGTCGGAAACGCATGTTAAGCGGCAGCTAAAACGTCTTGAAAATAAGATTGGGGGAAGAGCGGGCCATGATCAAGACCGTATCGACCGCATGCCCGCGCCGATCCGCCTATATCCGGATGGTTGATTTTCCGTGGCGACAACTGTGCGCAATATTAAAAACGCGGACTCAGTATCGGCATATGAAAATTACTCATGGGCTCGCTTCTTTATTTTATTTTCCCTATAGAAATTAAAATCGACGTCGTGTGGTTTGACGACCGCGTCATTTCCTCATTTCGTCTCTCGGATTAATCGTTGTATTTATGTAGGATTTATCGCGCACAAATCGGAAACTGCTGACATCCAATAATCGCGCGGCCATAATGATTTTCCGGATTAACGCTCTCTTGCCCTCGCCGCGCCGGCCCATCGCGCGCCGAATCGCTCACATCTACGGAGTCTTATGTCACGCCATGCCTGCATGAATCGCGCTTACGCCCTCGTCTGGAACGATAAGCAACAAGCCTATGTCCCCGTCCCCGAAACCGCGCGCCGCCGCGGCAAGAGCCGCCGCACGGTGCTGGCCGCCGCCATGGCCGCCCTGTTCGGCTCGGGCGCCGCCAGCGCG
>JAYVUV010000564.1:0-21199 GCA_043787615.1 Janthinobacterium sp.
TGTTCGAGGGCTTGATCGAATTCATCGAGTCGAGCGTGTTCGGCTTGATCAACCAGATCGCCGACAAGCAGCCCGACGGCTTGACCCAGGCGCGCGATACAGCGCCGCCTCCGACACGGCCAGCTTGGCCGCCAACGCGGCGGTGGTGATTTTTTCTCCCTTGGGCTGTTCCAGCATGCTCGCTAGCGCTTGAAGAATTTGCAACTTTCGTTGGCCTGGCGGTGTGCTTGCCATGTGATCTCGTAGTGTGTTGAAGAGCCTTCAGCGCAGGCGATGCATGCACTCAGGCAATTGACGGACAGATTTTACTTTGACATCGACATAAGCGGGGCGATTAAACGTTTTTGGCAACACGGCGGCGCCGATCGGGTCGGCCAGGCGCAGATATTGGGTGATCCAGACCGTGCCCATGCCAAGCGATTTGGCCGCCTTCAGGTTGACCAGGGTGTCCTCCACCAAGATGCAGCGGCGCGCCGCCAAGCCTTGTTTGCGCAGCAGCCGGCGCAGCATCAGCTTGGACGGCTTGGGCCGCAGCTGGCGGTGCACCCGCATCGATTCGATCGCCACGTGGTGCGAGAAGTGGCGCTGCAGGCCGAGGTGGCGCATCACGTCGCGCGAATAGCGTTGCGGCGCGTTGGTGAACAGGATCTTGCGGCCCGGCAGGCGGCGCAGCAACTGGCCCAGGCCGCGCTCGGCGCGTATCATGGCGCCCAGGTCGTCCATCTGGTGGGTCTGGTGTAAAAAATCGGCCGCCGCCACATTGTGATGGCGCGTCATGCCCAGCAGGGTGGCGCCGTAGCGCCGCCAGTACAGGCTGCGCGCCGCGTTGACCACCTCGGCGCTGGCCGGCGTGACGCCGTCGCCCAGCACGCGGCCGATGTACAGGTTCATGTTCGCGGTGATGGCCGGGAAGATGGCGTGGGAAGCGTTGTGCAGCGTATTGTCGAGATCGAACAACCACACCGGCTTGGACGGGTTAAGATTTGGCACGGGACTTTTCGGAAAAACCAGCAAGGAAAAACATGCGACGCCTGATTATAGTGATGTTTTGTACTTTATTTTATGTCGCCGGCGCCCCGGCCCGCGCCGAGAACCCGGTGGCGGCCGCCGCCAAGGCCGCCGTCAAGGCGCCGGCGGCGGTCCAGCCCAACCGTGGCGCCCTGTTCAAGGTCGAGCAAAACGGCCACACGCTTTACTTGTTCGGCACCATCCATGTCGGCTTGCCCGATTTTTATCCGCTGGAGCCGCGCGTGAGCGCCGCGCTTGAAAACGCCAGCGTGCTGGCGCTGGAACTCGATCCGCTGGGCGACCAAGCCAAGATGGCCAAGGCGGTGCGCCAGTATGGCATGGTGCGCTCCGGCCCGGGCGCCGCCGCCCAGATCGGGCCGGCCTTCCGTCCGCGCCTGGCGCGCCTGCTCAAGCAGTACGGCATCGCGCCCGAATCGAGCGCGCCAATGAAGCCGTGGATGCTGGCCACGGTGCTGGCGATCGGCGAGTTCGCGGCCCAGGGCTATCAACCCAACTTGGCGGTCGACGCCTTTTTGGCGATGCAAGCCCACGTGCGCAAGATCCCGGTGCTGGAATTGGAATCGATGGACAGCCAGTTGTCGCTGTTCGACAGCATGCCGGCGGCCGACCAGACCCACTTCCTGGAAGAGAGCATCGCCGCCATCGAGGACAAGGAACAAGCCAAGGAAGCCAAGCAGATCGTGCAAGCCTGGGCCGGCGCCGACAAGGCCGAGTTGGAGGCGGTCGCCAGCAAGGCCGCCGCCGACGACAGCATGTCGGGCCGCTTCACTTACCAGGTGCTGCTACAGCGGCGCAACGGGCCGCTGGCCGACGGCATCGCGGCCCTGCTGGCGCGCGAATCGAACAGCATGGCGGCCATCGGCGTGCTGCATTTGATCGGCGACGGCAGCGTGCCGGCCTTGCTGGCGCAACGCGGCTTGAAGGTCGAGCGGGTGTATTAAATCTTGGGGGGGGCGCTGCGGGGTGCGGCGATGGTGCCCTTGACGTGGATTGAACACGTGGCCTCTCCCTTACCAAGGGAGTGCTCTACCACTGAGCTACAAGGGCATGGATGCGGCGGCGCGGATGAAACGGCGAAGCGCGCCGCCATCGCGTTTAGTGCGAACGGATCATAGTGCCAAAAGCCTGTTCGGTCAACACTTCCAGCAACAATGAGTGTTCGATGCGGCCGTCGATGATATGCACCGTGTTCACGCCCGACTTGGCCGCGTCCAGCGCCGAGGAGATTTTCGGCAGCATGCCGCCCGAGATGGTGCCGTCGGCGAACATCTCGTCGATCTCGCGCGCCGACAAATCGGTCACCAGATTGCCCTGCTTGTCCTGCACGCCGGCGATATTGGTCATCATGATCAGCTTTTCGGCCTTCAGGATTTCGGCGATCTTGCCGGCCACCACATCGGCGTTGATGTTATAGGCCTGGCCGTCCTGGCCGAAGCCGATCGGCGAAATGATGGGGATGAAGGCGTCGTCCTGGAGCGCCTTGACCACGGCCGGATTGATGGCGTCGATCTCGCCGACGAAACCGATGTCGATGAATTCGCCCGGTTTTTCGCGGTCCGGCATGCGCATCTTGCGGGCCCGGATCAAGCCGCCGTCCTTGCCGGTCAAGCCGACCGCCTGGCCGCCGTAGTGATTGATCAGCATGACGATATCTTGCTGCACCTCACCGCCCAGCACCCACTCCACCACTTCCATGGTTTCCTCGTCGGTGATGCGCATGCCCTGCACGAAGCTGCCCTGTTTGCCGATTTTCTTGAGCGCGTTGTCGATCTGCGGCCCGCCGCCGTGCACCACCACCGGATTCATGCCGACCAGCTTGAGCAAGATGACATCGCGCGCGAAACCGTGCTTGAGTTTTTCCTCGGTCATGGCGTTGCCGCCGTATTTGATGACGATGGTTTTACCGTGGAAGTTACGGATATACGGCAGGGCCTCGGCCAGAATCTGCGCCTTGATCTGCGGTGCCACCGCGGCCAGGTCGTCAGTCATGTCCAGCTTCAGATTGGTGAATTGAGTCATGGCGGGTCCGGAAAAGATATTTTTGCGATTTTACAGGTAAGATTCAACTCTTTGGGGCCATTATATGGCGATCTTGTTGTATTTCCACTGGCCATCCTTTAGTCTGCCCGGTTATGACCACCGCCATGCCCCCCGATATGTCGCTGCACCGCCAGCTCGAGACCATGCGTCCCCTGCTGGTGCGCTTCGCTGTGTTGCAATTACGTAATCAAGCGTTGGCCGAGGACGCGGTGCAGGACGCCCTGATCGCCGTGCTGGAGGCGCCCGGGCGCTTCAACGGCCAATCCTCGCTGCGCACCTATGTCACCGGCATCCTCAAGTTCAAGATCATCGACAATTTGCGCCGCAGCACGCGCGAACGCCAGATCGAGACCTACGACGACCAATCCGAGGACGACGCCATCGAGGCCCTGTTCACCGAGGACGGCCACACCCGCGAGAAGCCTTGCCAGTGGGGCAATCCGGACCAAGCCTTGGAGCAAAAGGATTTTTTCCGGGTGCTGGAAGTGTGTCTGGAAAAGCTGCCGGCCAAGACCGCGCGCATCTTCATGATGCGCGAATGGCTGGAGCTGGAAACGGAAGAAATTTGTAAGGAATTGACGATCACCACGTCTAATGCCTGGGTACTGCTGTACCGCGCCCGCGTGCGGCTGCGGGAGTGCCTGGATTTGAACTGGTTTGGCAACCGCCAGCCGGAATGAGCGCCTCCGAGAACAAGGGCGACTATGTCGATACAATATAAACGGGCCGACGGCTTGAAGCCGACTTGCCGCGAAGTGCACCGGCTGGTGTCGGAGGGCATGGACCGCCGCCTCTCGCTGGTCGAACGCACGCGCATGCGCCTGCATCTGATGGTGTGCGGCGCTTGCACCCGCTTCAACGGCCAGATGTCGCTGCTGCGCCGCGCCATGCACAACTTCCCGACCGACGTCGACGGCCCGGACCAGCCCAAGCGATGAGCCGCTGCGGCCGTTGCGGCGCCGAGTTCGGCTGCGGCATGCGCGAGGGCGGGCGGCCGAGCACCGGTGGCGAGGCGTGCTGGTGCGCGTCGCTGGCGCTCGCCCTGCCGCTGCCCGCGTCCGGCGCGGCCGACGCCGCGTGCTGGTGCCCGGCCTGCCTGGGTGGGGAAATCGCGCGCCGCGCCGCGCTCGGCGACCAGCCGGACGGGTTGCCGGACTCGCGGAATCGAGACCAGCCATGACGTCACTCATACTGCGCATGTTGACCGCCCCGTCAAAATGGCATATTCTCTTTGCATATCTCCCCAAGTGCCTCGGTGCTTGGGCGCGGAAGCCGAAAGGTTTCCTGCATCCAAAATTCCTCAAGAGCTTAGGCACTTGAGCGCGGAGCCCCCGAAAGGGGGCTTCTGCATTTCTAGGGGGAAAAATGGCTGTTGGCGTAAAACCAAGAACAAGCGTTTACATCGATGCCTTCAACCTCTATTTTGCCCTCAGGGGGACGCCTCATCGTTGGCTGGATATTCTGGCGATGTGCCGAGCCTACCTTTCAGGCAACGACATCATTTCCATCAAATATTTCACTGCAAAGGTTGGTGCCAGACCAAACGATTTGCAACAGCCTGTTCGCCAGCAGGTCTATCTTCGTGCGTTAGCGACAATCCCATGTGTAGAGATCATCTACGGTCACTATCTGCCACACGTTGTCCGCGCCCGCCTGGCGACCCCGCCGGCACATGGTTCAGCGACAGTTGAAATCATCAAGACTGAGGAGAAGGGTTCTGACGTAAATCTGGCAACGCACTTGATCCACGATGCGCACTTGAACCGTTTCGATATCGCAGTGGTAGTTTCGAATGATTCGGACTTGTTGGCGCCGATCAAACTGGTGCGTCAAGACCTCGGAAAACAGGTTGGTATCCTCAATCCGCAAAAGCATCCGAGCCGAGTGCTGCTCCCCCATACGGACTTCCTTAAACAGATTCGTGGAGCCGCGCTCGCATCCTCACAGTTTCCATCACAGCTGGTCGATGCCAATGGCCATGTGATTCACAAACCGTCCGGTTGGTAATGCGTGGGAAGGTTCTACGAAGGCGCCGCCAATGTCTTCACGAGTCGCGCCAGCCGTCGGCCTCGCCAGATGTCACGTGCGGCTCGTTCGCACGGCCCGTAGCGGAATGGGTGACTGGGTTGGGTCCATGGTTGTGTTCGCCTTGCCGTAGCCAATGCGAAAACCTTGTATGAGTGAGCGGCTGAACCGTTCCCTTGCTTCCCCATCCGTTTTCCCCTGGGAAAAAGATAGCTTCCCGGACAAGCTTATTTACAACACAAAAATCGCCATATTGATCGTTGAAGCTGTAAAAAAGTATTGAAAACAAGTATTCGTGTATCAAAGAGTATCGGTTTTCAATGATAAATTATTGGTCAACTGCTACCGGCAGTAAAACAAAAAATTTTGGAGACAGTAAATCATGAAACTTTTCGCCCGCAGTGCGTTGTGCCTCGCCATGCTCGCTGCCAGCAGCGCCACCTTCGCCGCCACCGACCTGGTGATCGCCACCGTCAACAACGGCCACATGGTCGAGATGCAAAAGCTCAGCAAATTCTTCGAGCAAGCCAATCCCGATATCAAACTGAAGTGGGTGACCCTCGAAGAAGGCGTGCTGCGTCAGCGCATGACCACCGACATCGCCACCAAGAGCGGTCAATTCGACGTAATGACCATCGGCTTGTATGAAGCGCCAATCTGGGGCAAGAAAGAATGGCTGGTGCCGCTGCAACTGGACGCCGCCTACGACATCGACGATCTGCTGCCGACCATCCGCGACGGCCTGTCGGTGAACGGCAAGTTGATCGCCGCGCCGTTCTACGCCGAAAGCTCGATGATCATGTACCGCTCGGACCTGGTCAAAAAAGCCGGCATGACCATCGAAGACCGTCCGACCTGGGACCATCTGCGCGACGTGGCCGCCAAAATCCACGATCCGGCCAACGGCGTGTACGGCATCTGCCTGCGCGGCAAACCGGGTTGGGGCGACAATATGGCCCTGATCACCACCATGGCCAATTCCTACGGCGGCCAATTGTTCGACATGAAATGGCAGCCGCAGTTCACCAGCAAACCGTGGAAAGACGCGGTCGGCATGTATGTCGATCTGCTGAAAAAATACGGCCCGCCGGGCTCTTCCTCGAACAGCTTCAATGAAATCCTGGCCTTGTACAACCAGGGCAAGTGCGGGATCTGGATCGACGCCACCATCGCCGCGTCCTTCATCACCGATCCGAAGCAAAGCAAGGTGGCCGACAAGGTCGCGTTCGCGCAATCGCCGGTCGGCGTGACCGACCGCGGCGCCAGCTGGTTGTGGGCCTGGACCCTGGCCATTCCAAAGAGCTCGAAGCACGTGGAAGCGGCGCAAAAGTTCATCGCCTGGTCGACCTCGAAAGAGTACATCAAGCTGGTGGCCAAGGAAACCAGCTGGGCCAACGTGCCGACCGGCACCCGCAAGTCGACCTACGCGACGCCCGAGTTCCAGAAGGCCGCCAAGTTCGCCGACGCCGAAAGCAAGGCTTTGAATTCGGCCTCGCCGACCAAGAATACCTTGCCGCCTTCGCCATATGTCGGCGTCCAGTTCGCCACCATTCCTGAATTCCAGGCGATCGGTGTCGCGGTGGGCCAGCAGATGAGCGCGGCCTTGCTGGGTAAAGTGACGGTCGATCAAGCCCTGACCATTTCGCAACAAGCGGCCGAACGCGAAATGAAAAAAGGCGGCTACTACAAGTAAATCGTGGCGGCGTCGCACGGGCGCTGCGGATTTTAAAAGTTCATCCTGAACATCGGGTGCGGCACGCCTGTCTGGCGTCCCGCACCCGCGTCGCCCTGCGATACACCAACTTGAATCTCACAACATGACACGCATTCTCCCTCGCGCCCTGCTGACGCCGGCCGTGGTGGCAGTGACCGTCGTTTCGGTCGTGCCGCTGCTGATTACCCTGTTTTACTCGTTCCTGCGTTTTAACCTGCTGGAGGGCAGCCAAGGTTTCAACGGCTTGCTCAACTACGAATTCTTCTTCACCGATTCGGCTTTTTTGCCGGCCCTGACAAACACCTTCATCCTGATGTTTTCGGTGATGCTGGTGACGGTGGTGCTGGGCGCCGCGCTCGGCCTGCTGATCAACGAAGCCTTCCCCGGCCGCGCCATCGTGCGCGTGCTCTTGATTTCACCTTTCTTGGTGATGCCGGCGGTGAACGCCCTGATGTGGAAAAACATGCTGCTCAATCCGATCTACGGCTTGTTCGCCCAGGTCAGCCTGTTTTTCGGCTTCACCCCGATCGACTGGCTGGCGGTGCATCCTTTGAGCTCGATCATCATGATGGTGTCTTGGCAGTGGCTGCCGTTCGCTTGCCTGATCTTCATGACGGCGCTGCAATCGATGGACCGCGAGCAGCTGGAAGCGGCCCGCATGGACGGCGCCAATTATATGCAGCAGCTGCGTTATCTCTACATCCCCCACCTGGGTCGTTCGATCTCGGTGGTGATCATGATCGAGATGATTTTCCTGCTGTCGATCTTCGCCGAAATCTTCACCACCACCAGCGGCGGTCCCGGTTTCGACACCACCACCATCACCTTCATGATTTATCAGCAAGCCTTGCTGGCCTACGACGTGGGCGCGGCTTCCTCGGGCGCGATCTTCGCGGTGTTGATCGCCAATATTGCTGCCTTCTTCCTGATGCGTATCATCGGCAAGAACTTGTCGAAATAAGGAGACACGGATGAATAAATTTGCCCTTGGCATGCGCACGGTGTCGGCCTGGTTTCTGGCGCTGCTGCTGTTTTTTCCGATCTTCTGGATCGGCCTGATGGCCTTCAAGACCGAAAGCCAGGCGATTTCCACGCCGCCGCTGCTATTCTTCACGCCGACCCTGCAAAGCTTCGTCGACGTGATGGCGCGCGATAACTATTTTTGGTATGCGATGAATTCCGTCATCACCAGCGTCGGCTCGACCGCGCTGGGCCTGCTGATCGCGGTGCCGGCCGCCTACTCGATGACTTTCTTCCCCACCAAGGGCACGGTCGGCTTGCTCAAGTTCATGCTCAGCTCGCGCTACATGCCGGGCGTGGGCGCGCTGATGCCGATCTATATCTGCTTCCAGTATCTGGGCTTGCTCGACAGCCGGATCGGCTTGACCCTGATGTTCATGCTGGTCAATTTGCCGATCATGGTCTGGCTGCTGTACACCAGCATGAAGGAATTGCCGCGCGAAATATTGGAGGCGGCGCGCATGGATGGCGCCACCGTCGGCGCCGAGTTCCGCCACGTGGTGCTGCCGCTGTCGGTGGGCAGCATCGCCTCGACCGCGCTGGTGTGCATGGTGTGGTCCTGGAACGAGTCGTTCTGGTCGCTCAACCTGGGCGCCTCCAACGCCGGCACCCTGGCCTGGCTGATCGCGTCCTACTCCAGCCCGGAAGGTTTGTTCTGGGCCAAATTGTCGGCCGCCTCGCTGATGGCGATCGCGCCCATCATGGCACTCGGCTGGTTCTGTCAAAAGCAGCTGGTGCAAGGCATGACCTTCGGCGCCGTCAAATAATTCAAAGGACTACCATGGCTTACCTTCAATTAAAGAATATCCAGAAATTTTTCGGCGACCACCAAGCGATCAAGGGCATCGACCTGGAAATCAAGCAGGGCGAATTCGTGGTCTTCGTGGGACCGTCCGGTTGCGGCAAATCGACCCTGCTGCGCCTGATCGCCGGCCTGGAGCCGGTCGACAAGGGCAATTTGCTGCTGGAAGGGCGCGACATCACGGCGCTGCCCTCGTCCAGGCGCGACCTGGCGATGGTGTTCCAATCCTACGCGCTGTACCCGCACATGACGGTGTTCGAGAACATGTCGTTCGCGCTGAAACTGGCCAACGTCGACAAGGCCATCATCGCCGACAAGGTGAACAAGGCGGCCGCCATCCTCGATCTGGGCAAATACCTGCAACGCCGCCCCAAGGAACTGTCGGGCGGCCAGCGCCAGCGGGTGGCGATCGGGCGCTCCATCGTGCGCGATCCGAAAGTGTTTTTGTTCGACGAGCCGCTCTCGAATCTGGACGCGGCGCTGCGGGTGCAAACCCGCATCGAGATCGCCAAGCTGCACCGCGAGCTGGGCGCTACCACCATTTACGTCACCCATGATCAGGTCGAGGCGATGACCCTGGCCGACCGCGTGGTGGTATTGCGCGACGGCCGCATCGAGCAGCATGGCTCGCCGCTGGAACTGTACGACCGCCCGGCCAACAGCTTCGTGGCCCAGTTCATCGGCACCCCGAGCATGAACGTGGTGCCGACCGCCGGCTTGCCGCACCTGCCATCGCTGGCCGGGGTGCCGGCCGGCGACGGTTTCGTCGGCATCCGTCCCGAGCATATCGATCCCGCCTCGAGCCTGCCCGACAGCTTGCCGGCCACGGTCGACATGGTCGAGTCGCTCGGCGTCGAAACCTTGATCTACTCGCGCCTGGACAACGGCGTGCAAGTGGTTTCGCGCGGCAGCGGCCGTACCAGCCTGGTGCCGGGCGCGCGCACCCGCCTGGCGTTCGACCCCCAATTCATTCACCATTTCGACCGCGACGGCAAGACCCGCGCGGCCGCCGTATAAGGACCCCAGCCATGACATCTTCGAGCACCGCACCGGCCCTGTCGGCCCTGAACCAATCCACCCTGGCCCAATTGGCGACCCGCATGCCGGCCCCCGCCTACGACCGCGCCGCCCTCAAGCACAGCATCGTGCACATCGGCGTGGGCGGTTTTTACCGCGCCCACCAAGCCGTGTATCTGGACGACTTGATCAAGCTGACCGGCGAGACCGACTGGGCCTATTGCGGCGTCAGCCTGCTGCCGCAGGACGCGCGCATGCGCGACGCCATGCGCGACCAGGATTGCCTGTACAGCGTGATCGAGCGCAGCGCCGAGGGCGACAGCCCGCGCCTGATCGGCTCCATCGTCGAGTTCCTGTTCGCGCCCGACAACCCGGAAGCGGTGCTGGAAAAGATGGCCGACCCGGCCACCCGCATCGTCTCGCTCACCATCACCGAGGGTGGTTACTACGTCAACCAGGGCACCGGCCAATTCGATCCGAGCCACCCCGACATCGTGCACGACCTGGCCCACCCGCATACCCCGGTGTGCTCGTTCGGCTATCTGGCCGAGGCGCTGGAGCGCCGCCGTCAACGCGGCTTGCCGCCGTTTACCGTCATGTCTTGCGATAACCTGCAAAACAATGGCGACGTCACGCACGACATGCTGATCGCTTTCACCGCCTTGCGCGACCCGGCCTTGAGCCAGTGGCTGGAACAGCACGGCGCCTTCCCGAACAGCATGGTCGACCGCATCACCCCGGCCACCACCGACGAGCACCGCGCGTTGGTCAAGGCCCGCTTCGGCATCGACGACGCCTGGCCCGTCATGACCGAGCCGTTCAAACAATGGGTGATCGAGGAGCGCTTCCCGCTGGGCCGTCCGGCTTGGGAAAAAGTGGGCGCCCAGATGACGCACGACGTGCTGCCGTATGAAAAAATGAAGCTGCGCCTGCTCAACGCCAGCCATCAAGCGCTGTGCTACATCGGCATGCTGCTCGGTTACGAGTTCGCCCACGAAGCGATGGCCGACGCCGGCATCCGCCAACTGGTGCGCGACATGATGGACAAGGAAGTGACCGCGCTGCTGCCGGCCGTCGAAGGCATCGACCTGGAACAGTACAAGCTGACCCTGATCGAGCGCTTCTCCAACCCGGCCATCCGCGATCAGCTGACCCGCATCGGCACCGAAGGCTCGGCGCGCATTCCGAAGTTCGTGCTGCCATCGATCCGCGAGCAAATCGCGCGCGGCGGCCCGAACCAGCTGCTGTGCTTCACGGTGGCGTGCTGGATTCGTTTCCTGGGCGGCAGCACCGACGCCGGCGTGGCGCTGACCATCATCGACCCGATGGCCGAGCGCCTGCGCGCGCACGCCGCCCGCGGCGGTGCCGATCCGCGCGCCATGCTGGAAATGCGCGAACTGTTCGGCGACCTGTCGGACGCGCCGCGATTCATCGAGCAAGTCGGCGCGGCCCTGCGCGACCTGTACGCGAATGGCGCGCGCGCCGCGCTCGACACCATCTTGCGCTGAAGGCGGAACGTTCCCATGTCCCTAGCGTCCACCTATCTCGGTATCGATCTCGGCACCTCCGAAGTCAAGGTTCTCCTCATCGACGCGGCCCAGCGCATCGTCGCCAGCCATAGCGCGGCGCTGGAAGTGCAGCGCCCGCACGACAGCTGGTCGGAGCAGCATCCGGCCGACTGGTGGCAAGCCACCCTGACGGCGGTCGGCGCCATCGCCGCCGGCCATCCGCAAGAGATGGCGGCGCTGCGCGGCATCGGCCTGTCGGGCCAGATGCACGGCGCGGTGCTGCTGGACGCGGCCGGCGACGTGCTGCGCCCGGCCATTTTGTGGAACGACGTGCGCTCGGCCGCCGAATGCGTGGAGCTGGAGCGGCGCGTGCCAACCTCGCGCGAAATCACCGGCAACCTGGCCATGCCGGGCCTGACCGCGCCCAAGCTGCTGTGGGTGGCGGCGCACGAGCCGGACATGATGGCGCGGGTGGCCACGGTGCTGCTGCCGAAGGATTATGTGCGCTATCTGCTGACCGGCGAATTCATCTCGGACATGTCCGATTCGTCCGGCACCATGTGGCTCGACGTGCGCGCGCGCGACTGGTCCGACACCATGCTGGAGGCCTGCGGACTGACTCGCGGCCACATGCCGCGCTTGGTCGAAGGCAGCGCGCCGGGCGGCATGCTGAAACCCGAACTGGCGCAAGCCTGGGGCGTGGCCGCGCCCGTGGTGGTGGCCGGCGGCGCCGGCGACAACGCCGCCAGCGCGGTCGGCATGGGCGTGGTGGCCCAGGGCCAGGGCTTGATCTCGCTTGGCACCTCGGGCGTGTTCCTGGCCGCGGCCGACGCCTGCCGGCCCGACACCAGCCGTGGCCTGCATACCTTTTGCCACGCCTTGCCGGGTCAGTGGCAGCAGATGGGGGTGATGCTGTCGGCCGCCAGCTGCCTGCGCTGGGCGGTGCAAGCCACCGGTTCGGCCGACGAATTGGCGCTGCTGGCCGAAATCGAGGCGGCCGACGGCCCGGCCAATCCGGCCGCGCCCCTGTTCCTGCCGTATCTGTCGGGCGAGCGCACGCCGCACAACGACGCCGCCGCGCGCGGCGTGTGGTTCGGCATGGGCCACGACACCGGGCGCGGTTTGCTCGGTTACGCGGTGCTCGAAGGCGTGGCTTTCGGCCTGCGCGACAGTTTGCTGGCCTTGCGGGCGGCCGGTAGCCCGGTGCACACCGTTTCCCTGGTCGGTGGCGGCAGCCGCAGCCGGCTGTGGGCGCGAATTCTGGCCAGCGCCCTCGATTTGCCACTGACCTTGCGCAGCAACGCCAGCATCGGCGCCGCGCTGGGGGCGGCCCGGCTGGCGATCCTGGCGGTCGAGCCGGAGCTGGACGTGGCGGCCGTGTGCACGGCGCCGGAGCTGATCGAAATCGTCGAACCGCGGGCCGACTGGCACGCCGCCATGCTGCCCCGCTTCGAGCGTTATCGGGCGCTGTACGGCCAGCTCAAGTGCCTCTTTTGAAAGCGCGCCGTTTTCACTACAATGGCGAAACCGGCGCCGCCCCTGGCGCCTGACGGCATGATCGAGACGGGAGATGGCATGGCGGTGGCACGGCAAACCCGAAGCTCCGAGCCGGCGCGCCGGCGTCAAGGCAAAACGCCGGAGCTGGAGCGGCGCAATTACGACGGCTTCATGCGCTATCTGGAGCACGGCTATCCCAGCCCGCTGGTGCGCTGGCACTGCCATGAAGAGTACGAGCTGCATTTGATCGTGGCCACCAGCGGCAAGCTGTTCGTGGGCGACTACATCGGCGAATTCGCGCCCGGTCACCTGGTGCTGACCGGCCCGCGCCTGCCGCACAACTGGATTTCCAGCGGGGTGGCCGAGGCGGGCGTGCCGCTGCGCGACATGATCGTCCAATTCGCGCACGACCCGATCGAACAAGCCGCCCAAAGCATCCCCGAACTGCGCGAGGTGCTGCCGCTGCTGGCGCGCGCCACTTACGGGGTCGAATTCCTCAATTGCGGCGCCGAGGCCGAGCAGCACCTGGCCCGCATCCGCGACAGCAGCGGCCTGGCGCGCCTGGCCGAATTCGTCACCTTCATCGGCAAGCTGGCGCGCACCACCGAGTACCGGCTGCTGTCTAGCTCGAAGATGCAATCGTTCGACGACGACGCGGCCCTGGCCGAGATCAACACGGTGCTCAACTACATCACCAACAACTACCGCCAGCCGCTGTCGGCCGAGTTGATGGCCGAGCAGGTCGGCATGTCGCTTAGTAAATTTTCGCGTTTTTTTCGCAAGGCCACCGGCAACAGCTTCACCGACTTCGTCAACCGCATCCGCATCAACAAGGCTTGTCAGCTGCTGATGAACACCGACCAGTATGTGACCAACGTGTGTTACAACGTCGGCTTTAACAACGTCGCCAACTTCAACCGCCGCTTCCTGCAATTGAAGGGCGTGACGCCGAAGCAATTCCGGCGCACCGCCGAGGGCCGCTTCGGCGGTCAGGCGCAATTGTAAGCGCGCGCTTCACCCATTAGAGGACATCATGATAGTAACAATCGGCGAGGCACTGGTCGACTTGATCGAACATGCCGACGGACGTTTCGAGGCTTGCCTGGGCGGCTCGGTCTGTAATTTCACGCTCGGCCTGGCGCGCCAGGGCGCGGCGGTCACCTATTTGAATCCGCTCTCCACCGACAAATTCGGCGCGCGCTTCCTGGCCCTGCTGGGTGAGAACGGTATCGGACTGGCCAGCCCGGCCAGCACCCGGCCGACCGCGCTGGCGGTGGTCAGCCTGGACGCGAACGGCTCGCCGAGCTACGCGTTTTACCGCGAGGCCGTGGCCGACCGCGACATCACGGCCGAAGAATTGGTGGCCGCCATGCCGGCCGGTGTGCGGCTGCTGCACACGGGCGGGCTGGCGCTGGTGCCGGACGATATGGAAAAGGTGTTTACCTCGGTGGCCGCCGCCAAGGCGCGCGGCGCGCTGGTGTCGATGGACGTCAATCTGCGCCCGCTGGTGGTCAAGGCGCGCGAAGCGTATATCGACGGCGTGCGGCGCGCCATGCGCCTGGCCCACATCGTCAAGGTCAGCGACGAGGACGCGGACGTGCTGGGATTGGCGCAGCCCTCGGCGCGCGCCCTGGCCGACGGCTTGTTGCGCGACTCGGAGCTGGAATTGATCGCCTACACGCGCGGCGCGCGGGGCGCGGCCCTGTTGACGCGCACCGCCCAGGTCGAATTACCGGTGCCGCGCGGCTTGGCGGTGGCCGACACGGTGGGCGCCGGCGATTGCTTCCACGCCGGCTTGATCGCCTTCCTCCAGCGCGCCGGCAAGCTGGACGCCGTCGGCGACCTGGCCGCGCTGGACGAGGCCACCTTGCGCGGCGCGCTGCGCCACGCGATCGCCGCCGCCAGCTTGAACATCATGCGGGTCGGCTGCGATCCGGCCAGTTGGGAGCAAACCGTGCAATTTCAGGCGCAGCAGGCCGACTAGTCCCGCGCGCGGCAACCACCGGACCGGTCAAGGAAAGCGACATGAAAATAAAATTTCCATATCTTCTACTTGGTCTGGGAGTCGCTGCTGTGGCGCTTGGAATGTGGAACGCTCGCCTGGAGTTTTTTTATTTGGGCGCTTTCCTGTTTTGTGCCGGCGCCATTTTGTCGTGGTTGGGAACCAAGGATAAAAACAGGAAAAGGAATTTTCCATTCGCTCTCATGTCCAGCGGATTGACTTTTGTGGTGCTTGGCGTGTGGCATGACAAAGCGGCATTTGTGCAGGGTGGCGCGGCGGTGCTTGCTTTGGGGTGCGTCTTGCAGGTAGTGAAAATGAGGATGGATAAAAAAAACCAAGCGACCAGCCCGCCGGAGAAGGACGCGGATCGGCCAGGCTGAAACCGTGTTTGCCCGGTGTAAGCGGCGATCTTTGTCAGGGTGGACGATGCCGGATGCCGGCGCGAAGTGCGAACCACCCGCCCGGGCCTGCTTTTCGGCCGGGCGTCAGCGGCCCGCCGCCGGCGCGCTGGCCGCGCGCTGGCGCTGCTCGAACATCGCGTAGCACGCTTGCACGTCGGCCAGGCCGAACCTGGCCGCGCAAAAGTCGGCGAAACGGCGCCGGTCCTCGGCCCCGATTAATTCCCACGGCCGCAAGTCGCACTCGCCGCACTGGGCCGGGTTTTCGAAAACGACCTGGAACCCGGGCGCACGCTTGGCGAAGAAGTCGTAGTCCGTTTCACCGTGTTCGCGGTGGCGCAATTCGACCCCCGCAAATAAACACAGCACAAGGGCCAGGACGCCGCTTAAGGTGGTGGTGCCCAGCGCGAGGGCGAACGCATGGCGGCTCATTTCGTCGGCGGCCCTATCTTGAAGTCGCGCCGCAGTTTCTCGACCAGCAGCATGCCGAGCGCGCCCGGGCAGGCCCGTCCCTCGCCGGTGGAGAGCTTTTGAAATTCCTGATGCCCTCCCAGCGCGGTGATGAGGAATCGGCTCTTCAAGACCTTGATCAGTTCCGTCAGCGACTTGATTTGCTGTTCATTGACCTCGTCCGATTTCATGTCGAGCATGTCGGGTCCCCAGTTCAAGATGCCCTTGACCTTACCGAACAGCGATTTATTGGCGTACTCTTTTTGATAGGCTTCGCCGCGTTCGCTCAAGTCGGACAGCATCACAATGCCGATCACGCCGGTGTTGGCCGAGGCGATATGGGCACCTTTTTCGCGGATGTCGAGCGCCTCGTAGATGATTCCTGAGCAGTCGATCGCATAGTGGTAACTGATATGCCCGAAGCTTTCGAGGTCGATGCTCTCGGCCTTGCGCAATTGAGTGGCGCCGTCCGCCGTGCAGGAAAAGCTGTTACCGGCGTGGTGCAGGGCGATAGCGTGGTAGTTCCAATCCGGGCCGTCCGAGTTCTTGCCCGGCTTGGCCTTCCAGTCGGACCGGGTCTTGAAAGTGAAGCCGGCGCGCCGCACCGCCGCGATGATGGCTTGCCTGATGGCCGCCTTGTCGTCCACCTTGACCGTCACGACCGCGTTGGCTGCCTTGCTTTGTTCGATCAGCGCCCAAGTGTCGAAGGTGCCGGTTTTGAGATCGGTAAAATTGGGTTTGATCATGGCAGCAAGTCTTCGCGGCTGATCGGTGCGCCGCTCAGATCGGCGAACAGAAAATGAACCGCCACTTGTTCCGGTGAGGCGGTGTCGATGGCGTCGGTATAGCCCTGCGCGTCGGTCGATCCGTGCTGCTGGCTGCCGTCGTCGCGGGTAACGATGTAAGGTCGATTTTCCAGAGGCTGGCCGGTTTCCGGATGGAGCGCCTGGAACTTCAAGCTATGCAAGTCCGGCTGGGCTGCCGTGCTTGGAGTGGCGGCAACCGGAGCGGCAGGGCTAGGGGCAGCCGCCGTGGCCAAGGCGGGCTTGGCGGCCAGGGTCGCGCTGGCCGAAGGACTGAGGGCGCGCGGCGCGGCGGCGCCCTCGAATTCCATGCCGGCGGTGTTTTGCGAGGCGACCAGCTTGGGCGGGGTGGGGCATTTGCAGATGCACAGATCGTTTTCCAGCGCCACTTGCTTGCCGTTGGAGAGCACGAAGGGACGCATCGGCGCCACGCAGCGCACCACGCCGGTCGATTTGCAACCGGCGCAGCTGATCTGGGCGCCTTCGAAAGCGGTCAGCCGCCCGTTGTAGGTATGCGACGCGATGCCTTCGACGACCTTGCCGCCCGCAGTGGTCTCGTCGCCGACGAGAATGAAATGGCGCCTCATGTTTGCTCCGTCATGGTTCTATTATCGGCCTTGCCGTGTGTCGCGCGAAATGGGGCGCAGGGCCGTAATTTTATATGATTTGCAACGACAGGCGATAAATTTCGCGGGCGTGGGCCGAGGGCGCAGGCCCGCTCCGCTCACGCCACGGTTTTAAAGAAGCGCATCATCTCGCGGCTGGCGTCCGGTCCCTTGCCATCGGTGTACGTGCCGTGCGCGCTGCCGCCGGACCAGGCGTGGCCGGCGCCGTGGATCACCCAGTGTTCGCCCAGCGGCGTGCCGTCCGCGTGGCGGTGGGTGGTGCGGGTGTAGCGGTGGCCGTTGGGCACCGCGCCCGAGTCCACCGAGGCGGCGGCCGCCTTGCCGCTGGCCTGGTTGCGCACGCCCTGGGCGATCAATTGCTCGCCGTTGCGCGGGTTGACGGTGGTGTCGCGGTCGCCATGGAACACGATGATCGGAATGCCGCCGCCCGTGGCGCGTTCGTTGGGCGCCGCGCCGCCGCGCATGGCCGCCAGCGCCGACGGCAAATCCTTGGCCGAGGCGAACGGCAAGCCGGAATGCACGCCGACCGCCGCGAACAGCTCCGGATACAGGGTGCCGACGATGGCGGCCATGGCGCCGCCGGCGGACAAGCCGGCCACGTACACCTGGCGCTCGTCGACCGGGTACTGCTCGATGATTTGCCGGGCGATGCCGGCGATGATGGACGGTTCGCCCTGGTCGCGCTGCTGGTCGAGCGCGTTAAACCAGTTCCAGCATTTCGAGTTGTTGGCGTTGCTGGTCTGGGCCGGGTACACCACGAAACACGGCTTTTCCTCGGCCACCGCGTTCATTTGGGTGCCGGCCGCGAAATCGTCCGGGTTCTGGGTGCAGCCGTGCAGCATGACCACCAGCGGCATGGCTTGACCATGGTAGGTGCTGGGGATGTAGAGCTTGTAATCGCGGCCGCCGGCGTGGTTGCGGAAGGAGCCGGCGATGAATTGGGCGCCTTCTTTCAGTTCCGGGGCCGCGCCGGCCGCGCCGCCCATGCCGTTGATCCCGCCCGTGCCGGGCAAGTCGAAGTGCGGCATCTCGAAACCGGACGGCGAGCCGGCCGACTTCAGATTCGCCTGCAAGCCGCTCGGCACGCCGAGGCGCGACATGAAGTCTTGCGCGAACTCCTCGGCGAATTGCTGCGGCGTTTTGGCGGCCGCCGGCGGCGCCTCTTGCTCGACGTTGGCGCTCGCTGCCGGCTTGGCGGCCTTGGCCGACGCCGGCGGCGGGTTGATGTCGCGCATGCCGGGCGGCGGCGCGCTCGCGCCGGGCGCGTTGGCCGCTCCCGCCTGCAAGCCTTGCAGCGCTTGTTGAATGGCGGCGGTGGCCGCGCCGGGGCCTTTGCCGAGCAGGTTGCGGGTGGCGTTGCGCATGTGCGCGAAAATGTCCGATTTCAGTTTCATCTGTATTCCTTTTTTCCGCGCGCCGCCGGCCCGATGCCCTTGGCGCGCTAGTGAATGCGCCCGGCGAGGGCGGTCTTTAACACGGCGCTCGCGTGCAAGGCGCCCAATACGAAGATCGATTCAATCGTCGCCAGCGCCAGCTCGACCGAGACGTCGCTGGCGATGCTGGCCATGCCCAGCACCTGGATTTGCAGGCGCTGTCCGGCGGCCTGGATCGCTTCCAGGTCCGCGCGCGTGTAATGCTGCAAGCCGAGCACCAGACTCTTGCGCGCCACGGTTTGTTTCACGACCTCGGCGTGCGTATTTAACTGGTTGCGGATCGCCGTGCGTATCAGGTCGGTCCGGTTCGAATAAAACCCCTCCTGCACCAATAAGTCGATTTGCCCCAGATCGATCAAGCCCAGATTGATCGTGATTTTTTCCGATTCGCTGACTTTCAGCTTGTTTTCCTGCTTGCTCATATTGTCGTCCTCAGCCTCCGTGGCATCCATGCGCCATCTGTATGGATGGTAGTATAGGCCTGAATCGCACCAAGTCAAGCGCGATTCGCGCGTTTCGGGTAAGGTTCACAGCTGCTATATAGGGAAGCTCATGGCGAAAATAATCGGAATCGATCACGTGCAAGTGGCCATGCCGGCCGGCGGCGAAGCCACCGCGCGGCGCTTTTACGCCGGCGTGCTGGGCTTGGCCGAATTGTCCAAGCCGGCCAACCTGGCCGTGCGCGGCGGCCTGTGGTTCGCCTGCGGCGCCCAGCAATTGCACCTGGGCGCCGAACCCTATTTCGTGGCGGCCAAAAAAGCCCATCCGGCCCTGCTGGTCGACGACCTGGCCGCTTTCCTCGCCACGCTGCGCGCGCGCGACGTGGAACTACGTTTCGACGAGCCGATCGCCGGCGCCGAGCGGGCCGCCATCACCGATCCGTTCGGCAACCGGATCGAGTTGATCGAGCGCCATGCCGCAACGGGCGCCGTGTGATGGACGGGACCGACTCGGCCCCCGCGCCATCGCTCGATCGGCCGCCGCGAGAACGCGGCAAGGCAGCGGTGGCCTCGCCTTGCGTCAGCTTGTGCAAGATGGACCGGGACAGCGGGCTGTGCCAGGGCTGCCTGCGCACCATCGATGAAATCATCCAGTGGAGCCAGGCCGACGACGACTTCAAACGCGCGGTGTGGCAAGCGATCGCGCTGCGCGCCCCGGCCATCCGTTTCGATTGAGATCGGGGTGTCGCCATCGCTGCCGCCCACCGTCCAGGTATTCGAGCGCGGCTGGCTGTCGTCCAATAACATCCTCTTGAGCGGGCGCGACGACACCACCCTGATCGACAGCGGCTACGTCAGCCACGCGCCGCACACGCTGGCGCTGGTGCGGCGCGCCCTGCGCGGCCGGCCGCTGGACCGGCTGATGAACACCCACCTGCATTCCGACCATTGCGGCGGCAACGCCCTGCTGCAAGCGCACTACGCTTGCCGCACCCTGATCCCGCTGGCCGAGGCGGACGCGGTGCGGCGCTGGGACGGCGACGCGCTCAGTTTCACGGCCACCGGCCAGCAGTGTCCGCGTTTCGGCTTCGATGCCACCCTGGCGCCGGGCCAGTGGCTCACGCTGGGCGAGCTCGATTGGCAAGTGCTGGG
The DNA here is from genome assembly GCA_043787615.1 of Janthinobacterium sp. Taxonomy (GTDB): domain Bacteria; phylum Pseudomonadota; class Gammaproteobacteria; order Burkholderiales; family Burkholderiaceae_D; genus Janthinobacterium. The sequence continues at coordinate 19,957 of JAYVUV010000564.1, forward strand.
CGCGCCCGGTCACGATCCGCACGCGGTGATGTTTTACTGTCCGCGCGCGCGCCTGCTCATTTCGGCCGACGCGCTGTGGCAAAACGGTTTCGGCGTGATCTTCCCGGAGCTGGACGGCCGCTCCGGTTTCGCCGAGGCGCGCGCCACGCTGGAGCTGATCGCCGGCCTGGATGTGGCGCTGGTCATCCCCGGCCACGGCGCGCCGTTCGGGGACGTGGCGGCGGCCTTGACGCGCGCCCACTCGCGCCTCGATTTCCTGTGCGCCGCGCCGCGCCGCAACGCTGAAAACGCGATCAAGGTGCTGCTCAAATTCCTGTTGCTCGAGCGGCGCCGCATCGCCCTGGCCGACATCGCGCCGCTGCTGGCGGCGATGCCGCTGTGCGAGGCGGCCAACCGGCGCTTCGTGGGCGACAGCCCGGAGGCGCTGGCGCGCTGGGCGATCGAGCGGCTGGTGCGGGCCGGCGCGGCCCGGATCGAGGGCCAGCACTTGCTCAATGCTTGAAACGGGCCGAAAAGCGAGGACGGCCTCTAGATTTCGCACGCTCGTACTTTTTTCGTCTTATAATTATTTCACTCTTCATCCCGATCAACTTTCGTCAGCGAGTCCGCCATGGCATTGCCCGCCGCTTTGCAAAACCTCAGTCTTCCCGTCATCGCCTCGCCGCTTTTCATCGCCAGCGGGCCGGCCTTGGTGGCGGCCCAGTGCAAGGCCGGCATCGTGGGCTCGTTTCCGGCCTTGAACGCGCGTCCGGCCGAGCTGCTCGACACCTGGTTGCGCGACTTGAAGGCCGAGCTGGCCGATTACCAGATGGCCCATCCCGACGCGCGGGTCGGCCCGATCGCCGTCAACCAGATCGTGCACCAGTCGAACGACCGGCTGGCGCACGACGTGGCGGTGTGCGTCGAGCATAAGATCCCGATCATCATTTCCTCCTTGCGCGCGCCGCCCAAGGAAATGATGGATGCGATCCACGGCTACGGCGGCATTGTGCTGCACGACGTGATCTCGATCCGGCACGCCGAAAAATCGCTGGAGGCGGGGGTGGACGGCTTGATACTGGTGGCGGCCGGCGCGGGCGGCCACGCCGGCACCCTGTCGCCGTTCGCGCTGGTGGGCGAGGTGCGTAAATTCTTCAGCGGCCCGCTGGTGTTGTCGGGATCGATCGCCACCGGCGACGCGGTGCTGGCGGCGCAGGCGATGGGCGCCGACCTGGCCTACATCGGCTCGCGCTGGCTGGCGACC